>DATANP010000424.1:0-6798 GCA_036266195.1 Thermoanaerobaculia bacterium
CGTCCGGTGGAGCCGGAGGTGTAGATCACATAGGCGAGGTTTTCGGGATGCGCCGCGCCCACGCCGAAGCCCAGCCCGGACAGAGGGATGGCTCGCGAGTCCTCCAGGATCCAGCGCTGCCTCTCCTCCGGCCAGGACGGATCGACCGGCAGGTAGGCTCCGCCGGCTTCGAGCACGGCCAGGGCGGAGACGAGCAGCTCGGCCGAGCGGTCGAGCTGCAGCGCCACCACGGTCTCCGGGCCGACGCCGCTCTCGCGCAGCCGCTGTGCCATCTGCCGGGCGCGGAGGGCCATTTCGCCATACGTCAGCCGGCCGCCGTCCCAGACGATCGCGGCCGCTTCCGGCGTCCTCTCCGCCCAGCGGAAGACCAGGCGATGGACCGGCTCGTCCGGGATCTCCACGGCCGTCCGGTTCCAGGCGACGAGGACCTGGTCGCGCTCGGCCTCGTCGAGCACCGGCAGCGCGGAGACGGGCAGGTCTTCCGCGAGCCCCTCCACGAGCCGGCGGAAGCCGCCGAGCAGGCGATCCGCCGTCGCGAGATCGAAGAGATCGCTGGAGGCGTCGAGGTACAGGCGGAGACCTCCCCCCCGCGGCTGGGGAACCACGACCAGGGAGAGATCGAACTGGGTGCGCCCGTCGTCGATCGCGAGCGGCGACAGGGCGAGGCCCGCGAGGTCCAGCTCGGCATCCGGGAGGTTCTGCAGGGCGAGCACCACCTGGAACACCGGCGAGTGGCTGAGGCTGCGCTCCGGCCGCAGCTCGTCGACCAGGCGCTCGAACGGGACATCCTGGTGCGCATAGGCCCCGAGCGACGTCTCCCGCATGCGGCGCGCCAGCTCGCCGAACGCCGGATCGCCGGCGAGATCCACGCGCAGGGCCAGCGTGTTGGCGAAGAACCCGACGATCCCCTCGAGCTCGGCCCGGCCGCGGTTGGCGATCGGCGTGCCGACCACCACGTCGTCCTGCCCGCCGTAGCGCGACAGCAGGGCGGCGAAGCCGGAGAGCAGGGCCATGAACGGGGTGACGCCGAGCCGGCGGGCCAGGTTTTCGAAGCGCGACGCCGGCTCCGGTTCGATCGCGAGGCTGACGCGGCGGCCGCGATGACCCTGGACGCCCGGCCGCGTCCGGTCCAGGGGCAGCTCGATCACCGGCGGCGCGCCGGCGAGCCGGTCCGTCCACCAGGCGATCCTCTCCTGCAGGACCTCGCCGCTCAGCCAGCGCCTCTGCCAGGCGGCGTAGTCCGCGTACTGGAGGGACAGCTCCGGCAGATCGTCCGGGGACCGGTAGAGCTCCCCCAGCTCGCGCACGAAGACGCTCATGGACCAGCCGTCGGACACGATGTGGTGCATGCCGAGGAGCAGCGCGTGCTCCTCCCGGCCCAGGCGCACGAGCGCGGAGCGCACGAGCGGTCCCCGCGCCAGATCGTAGGGCCGTCGGACCTCGGAGAGCGCCACGCGGCGCAGCTCCTGGTCTCGAAGAGCCTCCGGCAGCCCGCCGAGGTCCACGACCGGAAGAGGGAGAGGGCCGGCTTCCTGGATCACCTGCCACGGCTCCCCGGCCTCCTCCATGAACACCGTCCGCAGCGACTCGTGGCGGCGGACGATCGAGGCGAGCGCTCCGGCCAGGGCCCCGGCGTCGAGGGCTCCCGCGAGGCGCACCGCACCGGCCAGGTTGTAGGCGAAGCTCTCCGGATCGAGCTTGCTCAGGAACCAGAGCCGCTGCTGGGAGAACGAGGCCGGCAGGGGGCCGCCGCGCGGAACGCGGACGAGCGGCGGGATCTCCGGGCCGCTCGTCCGGCCGCTCGTCCAGATACCGCGCTGCTGATCCACTCGGGCGGCGAAGCCGGCGAGCGTCGGCTCCTCGAAGAGGACGCGGAGCGGCATCTCCACGCCGAGCACGGCGCGTACCCGCGACACCATGCGCGTGGCCAGCAGCGAATGCCCGCCCAGCTCGAAGAAGCTCTCGTGGGAGGCGACCTGGGAGACGCCCAGCAGCTCGGCCCAGATCCCGGCCAGCAGCTCCTCGACCGGGCTCCGCTCCGCGACCACGGTCTCGCGCTTCTCCAGGTCCGGAGCCGGCAAGGCCTTGCGGTCCACCTTGCCGTTCGGAGTCAGCGGCAGGGTGTCCAGGAAGATGAACGCCGAGGGCACCATGGCCTCCGGGAACTCACGCTGAAGCGCCTGCCGCAGGCCCGAATCGCCACCCATCACATAGGCCACCAGCCTGTCCCCGAAGGTGAGAACCACGGCCGATTCGACGCCGGGCTGGCGGCTCAACGCGGCCTCGACCTCGCCCAGCTCGATGCGGTTGCCCCGGATCTTGACCTGATGATCGATGCGGCCCAGGAACTCGATCTCCCCGGAGGTCAGCTGCCGCGCCAGGTCGCCGGTGCGGTACAGGCGTCCGCCGTCTCCGAACGGATCGGGCACGAAACGCTCGGCCGTCAGCCCGGGCCGGCTCCGATACCCCCGGGCCAGACCTTCGCCGGCTAGGCAGAGCTCGCCGGCCACGCCGAACGGGACCGGTTGCAGATGGCGGTCGAGGAGGTAGACCCGGGTGTTGGCGATCGGCAGGCCGATGTCCGGCGCCCGCTCTCCGGCCGACGGCACGCGGCCGGCGGTGGCCACCACCGTGCTCTCCGTGGGACCGTAGTGGTTGACCAGCTCGAACGGCAGACCCGCGGCCGGACGCCGCCGCAGGCGGTCGCCGCCCGTCAGCAGGGCCCGCAGGCGCAGCCCCTCGGGCAGCTTCTCGGCGAGCACGGCTTCGGCCAGCGGCGTGGGCAGGAAGGAGACGGTGATGCCCCGCTCCGCCATCCACGTAAGAAGTGCGGCCGGCGACAGCACCACGTCGCGCGGCGGGATGTGGACTTCCGCTCCGGCGGTCAGCGGCGCCCAGGTCTCCCATACCGAAGCGTCGAACCCGGGGCTGGCCACGAGCGTGGTCCGGTCGCCGGGCCTGAGGAGGTAGGTCCTGCGGTGCCAGGCGATGAAGCTGGAGAGACCGCGGTGGCCAAGCTCGGTGCCTTTCGGGCGGCCGGTGGAACCGGACGTGTAGATGACATAGGCGAGGCTGTCGGGAGGAGCCTCACCGGCGCCGCTGCCCGGCCCGGACAGGGGCACAGCCCCCGAGTCCTCCAGGATCCACCGTTGCCGCTCCTCGGGCCAGGACGGATCGATCGGCAGGTAGGCTCCGCCGGCTTCCAGTACGGCCAGGGCGGAGACGAGCAGCTCGGCCGAACGGTCGAGCTGCAGCGCGACCACGGTCTCCGGACCGACTCCCGACGCCCGCAGGCGCCCCGCCATCTCGTAAGCGCGGTGTGCCAGCTCGCCGTAAGTCAGCCTTCCTCCGTCCCAGGCGACCGCGGGCGCATCCGGCATCCTCCCGGCCCACTGGAAGACGAGGCGGTGGACCGGCTCGTCCGGGATTTCTGCCTCGGTCCGGTTCCAGGCCGTGAGCACCTGCTCGCGCTCGGTTTCGTCGAGAAGCGGCAGATCGGAGACGCGAAGGTCCTCCGCCGCCCCTTCCAGGAGCCGGCGGAAGTGGCCGAGCAGACGCCGGGCGGTCGCCTTCTCGAACAGATCGCTCGCGAAGTGGAGGCGCGCCTGGAGGCCTCCCAGGCCGGGCACGGGCACGAGGAACAGGGAGAGGTCGAACTGCGTGTGGGCGGTACCGATCTCCAGCCTCGACAGGGTGAGACCCTCGAGGTCCAGCTCGGACGACGGGAGGTTCTGCAGAGCGAGCACCACCTGGAACACCGGCGAGTGGCTCAGGCTGCGGTCAGGCCGCAGCTCGTCGACCAGCCGCTCGAAGGGGACGTCCTGGTGGGCATAGGCCCCGAGAGACATCTCCCGGACCCGGTGCGCCAGCTCGCCGAAGCCCGGATCTCCGGAGAGGTCCACGCGCAGCGCCAGGGTGCTGACGAAGAACCCGATGAGGTCTTCCAGCTCGGCCCGGCCGCGGTTGGCGATCGGCGTGCCGACCACGACGTCGTCCTGATCGCCGTAGCGCGCGGGCAGGGCGGCGAAGCCGGCCAGGAGGGCCATGAACGGAGTGACTCCCAGCCGCCGGGCCAGGCTCTCGAAGCGCGCCGTCAGCTCCGGCTCGATCGCCAGCGCGACCTGATCGCCCCGGGTGCTCTGGATGCTCGCTCTCGGATGGTCCAGCGGCAGGTCGACCAGCGGCGGCGCGCCCGCGAGCTGGCGCTTCCACCAGGCGAGCCGCTCCTCCATCACCTCGTCGCTCAGCCAGCTCCGCTGCCACGCGGCGTAATCGGCGTACTGGATGGGAAGCCCGGGCAGGGACTGTCCGCGATAGAGCTCGCCCAGCTCGCGGACGAAGAGGCTCAGCGACCAGCCGTCGGACACGATGTGGTGCATGCCCACGAGCAGGGCGTGCCTGCGGCCGTCCAGGCGCAGCAGGGCCGAGCGCACGAGCGGCCCGCGGGCCAGGTCGTACGGGCGGCTCGCCTCGCCCGCGGCGATCCGGCGCAGCTCCTCCTCCCGGCGGGCTTCCGGGAGAGCGCCCAGATCGATCACCGGCAGCGGCAGCGGAGCGGGCTCCAGGACCACCTGCCAGGGCTCCCCGCCCTCGTTCATGAACACGGTGCGCAGAGACTCGTGCCGGCGGACGATGGCGCCGAGCGCCCCGGCGAGGGCCGCGACGTTCAGATCTCCCTCCAGGCGCACCCCGCCGGCGAGGTTGTACGCGGCGCTTCCGGGATCGAGCCGGCTCAGGAACCAGAGCCGCCGCTGGGAGAACGAGGCCGGCAGCGGCCCGTTGCGCGGCACGGGGACCAGCGGCGGAACGGCGGGAGCGCCGGCCTGGCGCTCGCTCTCGACCCGGGCGGCGAAGCCGGCGAGCGTCGGCTCCTCGAACACGGCGCGCAGCGGGATCTCCACGCCGAGCACGGCACGCACCCGCGACAGCATGCGGGTGGCCAGCAGCGAGTGGCCGCCCAGCTCGAAGAAGCTCTCCCCGGACGCGATCGGAGAGACGCCCAGCAACTCGGCCCAGATTCCGGCCAGCAGCTCCTCGACAGGGCTCCGCTCCGCGGCCACGGCCTCGCGCCGCTCCAGGTCCGGAGCCGGCAAGGCCTTGCGGTCCACCTTGCCGTTCGGGGTCAGCGGCAGGGTGTCCAGGAAGACGAACGCCGAGGGCACCATGGCCTCCGGCAGCTCGCGCCGGAGCGCCTGGCGCAGGCCGGAATCACCACCCACTACGTAGGCCACCAGCCTGTCCTCGCAAGCGAGAACCACGGCCGATTCGACGCCGGGCTGGCGGCTCAACGCGGCCTCGATCTCGCCCAGCTCGATGCGGTTGCCCCGGATCTTGACCTGATGATCGATCCGGCCCAGGAACTCGATCTCTCCGGAGGCCAGCCGCCGCGCCAGGTCGCCCGTGCGGTACAGGCGTCCGCCATCCCCGAACGGATCGGGCACGAAACGCTCGGCGGTCAGCTCGGGCCGGTTGCGATAGCCTCGGGCCAGGCCTTCGCCGGCCAGGCACAGCTCGCCGGCCACGCCGAACGGGACCGGCTGCAGATGGCGGTCGAGGAGGTAGACCCGGGTGTTGGCGATCGGCAGGCCGATGTCCGGTGCCCGCTCTCCGGCCGGCGACACGCGGCCGGCGGTGGCCACTACCGTGCTCTCCGTGGGGCCGTAGTGGTTGATCAGCTCGAACGGCAGACCCGCGGCCGGACGCCGCCGCAGGCGGTCGCCGCCCGTCAGCAGGGCCCGCAGGCGCAGCCCCTCAGGCAGCTCCTCGGCGAGCACGGCCTCGGCCAGCGGCGTGGGTAGGAAGGAGAGAGTGATGCCCCGCTCCGCCATCCATGCGAGAAGCGCGGCCGGCGACAGCATCACGTCGCGCGGCGGGATGTGGACTTCCGCTCCGGCTGTCAGAGGCGCCCAGGTCTCCCACACCGACGCGTCGAACCCGGGGCTGGCCACGAGCGTGGTCCGGTCGCCGGGCCTGAGATCGTAGGTCTCGCGGTGCCAAGCGATGAAGCTGGACAGGCCACGGTGGCAAAGCTCGGTGCCCTTCGGGCGGCCGGTCGAACCGGAGGTGTAGATGACGTAGGCGAGGCTCTGAGGAAGGCCCCCTCCCCGACCCTCCCCCGCTTCGCGGGAGAGGGCGCCGCCGCCCAGCCCTGATAGCAGCACCGCTCGAGAGTCCTCCAGGATCCACCGCTGGCGCTCCTCGGGCCAGGACGGGTCGATCGGCAGGTAGGCTCCGCCGGCTTCCAGTACGGCCAGGGCGGAGACGAGCAGGTCGGCCGAACGGTCCAGTTGCAGGGCGACCACGGTCTCCGGGCCAACGCCGCAGGCTCTCAGGCGCTCGGCCAGATCGCGGGCACGCACGGCCAGATCGCCGTAGGTCAGGCTGCCGCCGTCCCAGGCGACGGCGGGCGCTTCCGGCATTCTCTCCGCCCACTGGAAGACGAGGCGGTGGACTGGCTCGTCCGGGATCCCGGCCTCGGTCCGATTCCAGGCCGTGAGCACCTGCTCGCGCTCGGCTTCGTCGAGAAGCGGCAGATCGGAGACGCGAAGGTCTTCCGCCGCCCCTTCCAGGAGCCGGCGGAAGTGGCCGAGCAGACGCCGGGCCGTCGCCTTCTCGAACAGATCGCTCGCGAAGTGGAGGCGCGCCTGGAGGCCTCCCAGGCCGGGCATGGGTACGAGGAACAGGGAGAGGTCGAACTGCGTGCGGCCGGTCCCGATTTCCAGCGTGGACAGGGTGAGCCCCTCGAGGTCCAGCTCGGAAGGCGGGAGATTCTGCAGGGCGAGCACCACCTGGAACACC
>DATANP010000425.1:0-3102 GCA_036266195.1 Thermoanaerobaculia bacterium
CGGGAGATGGGGGAGCGGGGGAGGCGCAAAGCGGAGACCGCCCTGACCTGGGACGCGGTCGCGGCTCGCTATCGGGAGGGTTACGGCACCATTGTTGACAGCGGCCCATTGCTGGGCTGAGAATTCCGCAGTTTCTGACAGCCGTAACGAAAAGATTGGGGAAACCCGTTTCGTTCTCACAGAGCCAATGTATTTGTGACTCTGCGGGCCGGAACTTTCTGGAGGTTATCTCGATGAGAAAGAGTCTGGTTGTCGCCGCTGTCGTCGCCCTGACCACCGCCGCCGCCGCCCATGCCGTCAAGGCGCGGCTCGACATCGACAAGACGTGGCTCGGTCCGACCGACGACCTGGTCGCCAAGGTCACGATCATCAACGACACGCAGGAGACCGTGTTCGTTCCGAAGTGGCAGGTGCCGGGCCGGACCCTCGAAGCGGATCTCTTCGAAGTCACCCAGGACGGGCGCCCGGCTCCGTACCTCGGCCGGCTCGTGAAGCGTCCGGCGGCCGGACCATCCGACTTCATCCGGCTTGCGCCTGGCAAGTCGATCCAGGGCCAGACCGAGCTCAGCCGTAACTACGACCTGATCGACGGCGGCGAGTACCTGATCGCCTTCCGCATGGATCTGGGCGCGGGCCAGATCTCCGCGCTTCGCCGTCCGACCGACGAGGTCTATTCGGAGGCCGTGGCGGTCTGGCGCGACGCCCCGGTGCGGGTGAAGACCGACCTGAGCGGCCTGAACGTCCTCGTCGGCGAGGCGACCGTCACCACGGTCGGCTGCGGCTCGAGCGACAACGTGACGAACGCGATCAATGGCGCGACGAGCTACGCGACCAACGCGAAGAACTACATGCAGACGCACACCGTGAGCACGGTCGGCCCGCGCTACACGACCTGGTTCGGCAGCCCGACGACGACCTACGTCAGCACCATCACCAACCACTACGTCAAGATCGAGGATGCCTTCCTCAACAAGCCGATCACCATCGACTGCACCTGCACCGACAGCTACTACGCCTATGTCTACAAGAACGACCCGTACCGGATCCACGTCTGCAACGCCTACCGCTCGGCGCCGACGACCGGCACCGACTCGAAGGCCGGCACGCTGATCCACGAGATGTCGCACTTCACCGTGGTCGCCGACACGGACGACTGGGCCTACGGGCAGACCGCCTGCAAGAGGCTCAAGTCGAACAAGTCGACGGACAACGCCGACAGCCACGAGTACTTCGCGGAAAACAACCCGGCCCAGAACTGAGCTTTGACGCAAGGCCGCCGGCTCCAGCCGGCGGCCTTGTCCCATGCCGGGTTGATCCCCTATACTTCGTGTACTTCTTCAGCCTCGCGAGCTGTTGCGCGAGAGGGAATTTTCCTTTTCGAGAGACGACGACTCCATGAGCGCCAGGAAGCCGACCGACCGATCCGGTATCACCAAGGCAGACCTAGTGGATGCGGTGTACGAGAGACATGGCGGGCTCACCAAGGACGAGGCGGCCGAGATCGTGGAGAAGATCTTCCACACGGTGAAGGCGTCCCTCGGTGATGGGAGGACGGTGCGCATCAAGAACTTCGGCACCTTCGAGGTCACCGACCGGCCCGGCCGGGTGGGTGTGAACCCGGTCAGCGGCGAGAAGATCTTCATCCGCCCCCACCGGGGGCTGAGCTTCCGTCCGGCGCGCCGCCTGATGGACGACGTGAAGCGCGAGTCCTGATGGCAGGCAAGGCCCGGGTCCAGAAGCGCCTCTATTACAAGATCGGCGAAGCCTGCAAGGAGCTGGGCATCCAGCCCTACGTGCTGCGCTACTGGGAGACGGAGTTCCCGGCCCTCGCGCCGAGCAAGAGCCGTTCCGGCCAGCGCGTCTACAGCGAAAAAGAGCTGGAGATCATCAAGCGGATCAAGCAGCTCCTCTACGAAGAGGGCTACACGATCGCCGGCGCCAAGAAGAAGCTCGAGGTCGAGCTGGCCAGCGGGAGCGTGGAGAGCGAGGAGGGCGCGGAGGGCGAAGCCGAGACCCCCGCGGCACCTCCTCCGCCCGCCGCGAAACCGGCCCGCCGCAAGGCCGCCGAGGCGCCTCCGGCGCCCGCCCAGGAAGCCTCTCCGGCGCTTGACACGGATGCGGGAGAACGGATACAAAAGCTCCGCTCGGGGATTGAGAAGGCTCTCCAGGAAGCCCGCGAGTTACTCGCCCTCCTCGATTCGAAGTAGCACAGCCTCACACCGGTCGGGACGTGGCGCAGCCTGGTAGCGTACCTGAATGGGGTTCAGGGGGTCCCGAGTTCGAATCTCGGCGTCCCGACCATCTTCACCCTCACAAGTCGCTGAAAGCAAAGCGCCGTTCGATGCCGGAACGCTCAGATGCAGTGAACCCCGCCGCAGCAGCAGGTGGGGAGGACTACAACGGATTCCGTCATCGCGAGATGGCCGTTCGCGTCGGCACGCACCGCGCCGAACACCACGGCGCGATGCCGTCCTTTGTCGGCGTAGCGAAGGCTCAGACGCTCTCGCAGTCGGTCGTTGATCGAGAACGTCGGGAACGCGTCGGGGATATGGAAGAGCATCACCTGATCGACCACTCCGTCCTCACCGACCTCGGCCCGGAACCACACCTCCTGGTCGACTGCGCTCGCCGGCAGCCCCGCGTCGAAGTCGATCGGTGCCACCTCCGGGACGGGGATCTCGCGGCTGTTGTGGGGATGCACCGCGTCCTCAATCACGAGGACGGTGGAGGTGTCGCTCCCGCGTGGCCGAAAGCGCTCGGCCTCGCCCTGGACACGGTTCCAGAACTTGGCGGTCGAGGCGCTCACTACCGTGGCCTTGTCGCCCGCTAACGACACGAGCGCCCATTCCTCCAAGATGAAGGACCCCTCCCGCCTGCCTCCCGAATTCTGGAGGCCGAATCGAAGCTGGTGGTCGGCGAGCTTGGCCCCCTCCCGCCCGTCTCCCGAATGCTGGAGGCCGAATTGAAGCTGGTGGTCGGCGAGCTCGGATCCTCGGTCCGAGCCGATCACGAGCGTACGGGAGCTGAGCGTCATACCGCCACAGCCGCCGCCTCCACCACCGGAGGTGCAGTAACAGCCGCAGTGCGTAGGGTTGGGGAAGG
>DATANP010000426.1:0-2557 GCA_036266195.1 Thermoanaerobaculia bacterium
CACCGTGACTTCGGGGAGAGCACCGATCCGGAAGGGCAGGCCCCAGTAGTTGGTCCCTGGATTGATGTAGAGCAGGGACTCCGCGAAACGGTGGGTCCCCATGGCGTACTCCAGAAAGGGAGACGCCAGGCTCCAGCCCAGACTGGGAATGGAAAACTGGCCGTAATGAGTGTGCCCACTGAGCGTCAGGTGGACGCCGCGCCGGGCGAGCCCGGGCCAGAGCGCGGGGTTGTGGGCCAGCGCGATCGTGAACGCCCCCTCCGGCACACGCGCCAGGGTCCGGCCCAGGTCGGGCTTGGCGCCGCCCCCCGCCGGATCTCCCGTGCCGGCCACCCAGAAGGAATCCGTTCCACGCCGGACCTCGACAGCGTCGTTCACGAGAACGGTGAGCCCCATCGCCTCCAGCCCCGCGCGGACCGCAGACCATCCCGCGTACACGTCGTGATTGCCCGGAACGGCAAAGACCCCAAGCGGCGCCGAGAGTCCCGCGAAGGCTTCGGCAAAGGAATCGACGTCGCGCGCGTAGTCATCCACCTGATCGCCAGTGATCGCGATCAGGTCGGGGCGCGCATCCCGGACCTTCCGGGAGACCGCAGCGAGATAGCTCCGCGACGTGTGTGGCCCCACATGGAGATCGGAGATCTGCACGATCCGCAAGCCCTCCAACGACTCGGGGAGGTCCGAAAAGCGCACGTCGAGCTCCTTCACCCGAAGCCACCGCGAGCCGATGTAGCCGGCGACGGCCGCGACGGCAAAGGCGGACGCCGCAATCAGAAGCGCCCAGCGGGCCGCGGACACCGCAGCGCCGAAAGGAGCGCCAGCCAAAAAGCCGATTACGCCCCCGACTGCAACCAGCGGGAGGCCCAGTTGGACATACAAGAACGGACGGAAGACCCACAGGCGGATGGCCGCCGAAGGATAGATCCGCCGGGAGCGCATCCGGCCAAAGACCAGGAGCGGAGCGGCCGCGACGAGCGCCGCCATCAGGACAGGCAACCCATGGCCCGGCAGCACGGGGGCGATAAACGAAGCGAGGATAGCCCACCAGAGGCCCATCCAGGCAACGACAAAACCTACAAACCGCCGCATCACCGCGCCGCGCAGGCCTGCTCTTCGACCTCTTCTGGGATCCCGGCGATCTCCATCCTCGCCTCCGGCTCTCCCTGATGCCCCTTTCCCTGGGCGGTGGAGATCAGGGCGACCCCGGTCAGGATCACCGCCGCGGCAATCAGGGTGGTGCGGGTGATCGGCTCGCCGGCGAAGGCCCAGCCCAGGAAGACCGCCACGACCGGGTTGACATAGGCGTAGGTCGAGACCAGCACCGGCGGCGCCGTCTTCATCAGCCAGACGTAGGCGGTGAAGGCGACGATCGCGCCGAAGACGATCAGGTAGCCGAGGGCCAGGAGCGACCTGGCAGACACCTGCGCCGGCGCGAACCGCGAGGGCTCGCCCAGGACGGTGGCGGCCAGGAGTTGGAGGCCGCCGCCGCAGAGCATCTGCATGCCGGTCGAGAGCAGGGGCGATTCGGGGAGTCGGACCCGATTCCCTTGCAGCGAGCCCCAGGCCCAACTCAGGGAGGCGATCAGCACGGCCACGGCGCCCACCGGATCGACGCCGCCCACGCCGCCGGCACCGGAGCCCGGCCTGAGCAGGATCAGGAGCCCGGCAAAGCCGAGCGCCATGCCGGCGAGCACCCGCGGGCCGGGCTTCTCCTGGCGGGAGCGCAGCCAGACCAGCAGCACGATCCAGAGCGGCTCGGTGCAGATCAGCAGCGCCACCAGCCCCGAGCTCACCCGCTGCTCGGCCCAGACCACGCCGCCGTTGCCCACCAGCAGGAGGGCGGCGCCCAGGATCAGCGCCGAGCGCCAGTGGACGAGCCGGGGGCGCGGCGCTCCCCGCAGGCGGCTCCAGCCATAGAGCAGCAGGCCGGCGGTGGTGTAGCGGGCGCCGGCCATCAGGAACGGGGGGATCGTCTCGATCGCGAAGCGGATCGCGAGGTAGGTCGAGCCCCAGATCACGTACACGGCGCCCAGGGCGATCGCGATGTGCAGCATGGACGCCTGAGGCGTCGGCTTCGAATCAGTCATCGAGCCCCTCCTCCAGCGCCTCCCGGGGAGTCTCCGGGGCGAACAGTGGCAATCGGAAGCCCTCGCGCAAGGTTTCGAGAACGATCGTGGTACGGGACGACTGCACGGAGCCGGTGGCGCCGATGCGCTCACGGAGCAGACGGCCGAGCGCCTTGGCGTCCCGGGTCCTGACCTTGAGCAGGTAGCAGTCCTCCCCCGCGATGTGATGGGCCTCCAACACCTCTGGAATCGCGGCCAGCACCTCCGCCGTCTTCAGGTCGCTGTCGAAGTCGGCCGAGCGGACGAAGACGAAAGCGAGGAGGTTCTGGCCCAGGGCTTCCGGGTCGATGCGGACCTCATATCCCTGGATCACCCCCCGGGATTCCAGCCGCCGGATGCGCTCCAGCACCGCCGAGGGCGCCATCTCCACCTGGCGAGCAATCTCGGCATTCGAGGTTCGGGCGTTCTGCTGAAGGATGTTCAGAATCTTG
>DATANP010000427.1:0-21764 GCA_036266195.1 Thermoanaerobaculia bacterium
GCGCGACCTGGGCGACACCTCGGACGTCGGCATGCTCGTCACCCACCGCGAGGGAGAGGGGTACCGCAACAGCGTCTACGGCGCGGACGGCCTCTGGCGGCCCACGGCGTCGGACCAGATGCGGGTGCAGGTCCTGGAATCGCAGACCGAGTATCCGGACGCGTTCGCCTCGGCCAACGGCCTTCTCCAGGGCGCGTTCGACGGCCGGGCGATCCGGGCCGGCTACTCCCACGACAGCCAGAACTGGCATTGGTACGGCCGCTACGAGGAGATCGATCCGGAGTTCCGGGCAGACCTCGGTTTCCTCCCCCAGGTCGGCTACTCCATGAAGCTGGCCGGCCTGGAGCGGCGCTGGACCGGGGAGACCGGCGACTGGTGGTCCCGGATCTTCACCGGCATCGACTGGAACCGGAGCGAGGAGCCGGACGGCACGGTGCTGGAGGACGAGCTCGAGGCCTGGACCGGCGTCAACGGGCCCATGCAGTCGTTCTACTTCTTCGACCTGGGCCAGCGGACGCGGACGTGGAACGGGGTGGAGTTCGACGAGCAGTTCGCCTACTTCGAGCTCGAGATCCGGCCCACGGGCTCGCTCTACCTCCACATGGGGGCGAGCGTGGGCGACGCCATCGACTTCGCGAACACCCGGCCGGCGGACCGGATCGAGCTGACCCCCAACCTCACCTGGAACGTGGGCCGGCACCTCCAACTCGGCCTCGACCACGTCTACCAGCGCCTCGACGTCGAGGGCGGGCGGCTCCTGGAGGCGAACCTGACGCAGCTCAGGACCGTCTACCAGCTCAACATCCGGACCTTCGTGCGCGCCATCTTCCAGTACGAGGACCTGGCGCGGAACCCCGACCTGTACCTCAGCCCGGTGTCGGAGAGCGAGGAGCAGCTCTTCACGCAGCTCCTCTTCTCCTACAAGCTGAACCCCCAGACCGTGCTCTTCCTGGGGTATTCGGACAACTCCTTCGGCAATCAGATCGGGGACAGCACGATCGACCTGACCCGGACCGACCGGACGCTGTTCTTCAAGGTCGGCTACGCGCTGGTGCTTTGATCCCGTCCCCCCTCTCCCTGCCCCTCTCCCCCAGTCCCTGGGGGAGAGGGAACCCCGCCCGTCCTCTCTCCGCCTAACCTTTATAGGGCAGGACGGGTCCCAGCTTGCGGGCCACCCGGTCCTGGATCCAGTGCGGGTCCCACCACTCGACCGGGTTGACCGGCAGGCCGCCGAGCAGCAGGGTGAAGTGCAGGTGGTCGCCGCCGGCGAGGCCGGTCTGGCCTGAGCGGCCCAGCTCCTGGCCGCGCTCGACCGTCTGCCCCTCCTGGACGCCGATCGACGAGAGGTGGCCGTAGAGGCTCATGAGCCCGTAGCCGTGGTCGATCACCACGGCGTTGCCGTAGATCCCGAAGAACCGCGCCAGCACCACCTTGCCGCGGTTCGAGGCGCGGATGGCGTCGCGCTCCACCGAGGCCATGTCGAAGCCCAGGTGGTCCTGCTGGTCGATGTCCTTGCCGTTGTAGACGTAGGTCCGCCGGTCCGCGAAGGCGGCGGTGATGGCGGCGTTCATCATCGGCAGGAAGGGCTCGGTCCACAGGAACTTGGGCTCCGACTTCGCGGCCAGCTCCTTGAGGGTCTGGGCGTTCTTCTTGCGCAGGTCGCGGTTGATCGCCAGGTAGTTCTCCAGCAGCCCCCCCTTGTCCTCGATCTCCGGCGACTGCGAGAGGATCTCCGGCACGACCTTGTTCATGTAGGCGTCGTCGACCTTGATCGTGTCCGTGCGGATGGGCCGCGGATCGAAGCGGTCCACGAACGCGGCCTCGGCGCGGTTGCCCACCTCGTCGGTCGCCACCAGGCGGATCTTCGTGGGATCGGTCAGGTCGTAGGGGATGCCGAACAGCGCGAAGCGCTGCTGCTTGTCAGGCCCGGGCATAGGAAAGCCCTGGAAGAACCAGTCGCCGGCCTGCACGCCGTCGTTGACCGCTCCGTCCCCGACCCGGTAGACGATCGCCTCGCTGCCGCCCTGGCGCACGTAGTGGAAGGTGGAGAGGATGGAGAGCGACGGCGGCGCCAGGCGGACCGGGAGCTTGACCTCGGAGACCACCGGCGCCGGGCGGCGCAGCCAGGTGCCGGCCCGCTCCACGCTCACCCGGACGGTCGCATCCCCGGCGCGCAGCCCCTTCACGGTCTCGCGGCCGACGTCCACCGTCATCTCGACCGGCGGCGGGGTCCCGAACGCGAACGCCGCCTTGGGCTGGAATTCCTTTTCCTGCACGGGCTTGACGTCCGTCCCCTGGACGACCTCGACCCGCACCTTCTCGACCCTCTGGGGGTCCTCGATCCGGATCCGGATCGGGGTCCGCCGGCCGATGCCCGGCAGGTCCGGCTTCACGGTCACCTTCGGCTCGGCCCCCGTGTAGAAGGTCGCCGCCGCCACCGCGGCGACCACCAGGAGGGCCAGGATCATGAGGACACGGAGAAAACAACCGGCGGTCTTGCTGCGGTCACGGTCGCGTCGAGCCATCGACTCCCTTTCCAGAGTAGATTTTGCGGAAAAATTTACAATCGAGGAATGTTGGGCAAACCTGGAATGAGGGCGACCGTGTGTTTGTTGCCACGGGATGAAAGCGCACACCCGACGTTTGTCCTGACCTCTCCGGAGGAGGGGGCGGACCGTCGAAAAATTTGCAACTCGCTCGCAGCCCGTCTGGAGGTGTGGTGAAGTACTCCCGCTTTCGTCTGTTGGCCGTCGTCCTATTCGTCTGCCTCGCCGCCGTGGTCCACGTGGCGCTCAGCGTGCCGAAAGATGTGCAGGCCGCTGTCTCCCCCGTCACGACCGCCCGGACCTCACGCCCCTCCGTCGCCACCGGCCTGTACGCCCAGGCCGCCCGAGCCCTGCGCCAAAGAAATTTGCAAGAGGCGCGCCAGCTTCTTGACGAGGTGGCCGAAAGCCACCCGAAGGAAGCCGCGCGCGTCGAGCTGGTCGAAGGGTTCTACGCCGCGGAGGCCGGCAAGGCCGACCTGGCCCAGGAGCTTCTCGCCAAGGCCGCCGATCCCGACCACGAGCTGGAGGACTGGCGCCTGATGCTGCTCGCCGAGAGCAGCCTCAAGAACGACGACACCGACGCCGCAGGTATCGCGGTCGGCGCTCTGGACCACCTGCTCGCGAGCTGCCCGGACTCCTCGCTGCGGCCCCAGGCCTATCTCCAGGCCGCCCGCCTGGCCTACGACGAGGGCGACGAGCGCCGCACGCTCTCGCTGATCCAGGACGCGCGCCGCGAAGGGGTTTCCGGCAAGGCCGCGGTCGAGCTGGAGAACCTCGCCTGGAAGACCGGCCAGGCGATCGACGACGACCAGGTGAGCCGCGAGGCCGGCCGCCGCCTGCTGGCCGAGGCCCCCTTGACCGCCGGCGCCCTGGGCGTGGCCGACACCTTCCGCGCCATGGACGGCGACCTCGACTGGAACCGCATCCTGTCGGCCGGCGAGGTCAAGCAGCGCGCCCGCTCGTTCCTCTCCGTGGAGCGGCTCTCCGCCGCCCTGGACACCCTGGACAACGTGCCGCAGGCGCAGCGCGACTTCGAGTGGCACCTCCTGCGCGCCCGCGTCCTCATCGAGTCGGGCCAGCCCAAGGACGCCCTCTCCGCGCTCGACACCGCCCCGGCCCACACCCGCGAGGATCGGGCCAGCGTCGAGTGGGAGCGCGCCGTGGCTACGGCCCGGCTCGCGGCCCGCGGGGATCGCGGGGATCGCCGCTCGCAGCTCGAATCCTCGCACGAGCACCTGGCCGAGGCGGTCCGCCTGGGCGGCGAGAGCCAGCTCTCCCGCGACACGCTGGAGGGCCTCTATGACGACTTCCTCGACGCCGGCCTGGTGCCGCAGGCGGTGGACGTGCTCAAGACCCTGCGCCGCGTCGATCCGGGCGACTCCACCGGCGCCCGCGACCTGTGGGAGCGCGGCTGGACCGCCTACCGCCGGGACGACTTCGAAACCGCTGTCACCCTCTGGGCCGACCTCGCCGAGGTCTACCCCGAGCACGGCGACGCCCAGCGCGGCCGCTACTGGCAGGCCCGCGCCCTGGAGAAGCTCGGCCGGCCCGGCGACGCCCGGCGGATCTACAGCGGCATGATCGCCTCCTCCGACACCTCGGACTTCTACGGCCGCCGCGCCATGGCCCGCCTCGGGGAGACCCCGGTCTCCGCGGAATTCGCGGAGATCCAGCTCGCGCAGGCCTCGGAGTCGAAGTTCCCCTCCGACCCGCGGCTGGAGCGCGCCAAGCTGCTGACCGACCTCGGTCTCGACGAGCTCGCCCGCCGCGAGATGGAGCTGATGGAGGACGAGGCCAACCCGCGCGACCTCCTCGCCCTGCGCGCGCTCGTCCTCGGCCGCGAGGGCAAGCGCCGCGAGAGCATCGCCCTCCTGCGCGAGGCCTTCCCGGCCCTCGGCGGCCCGCAGCAGTCCACGGTGCCGGAGGAGATCCTGCGCGCCTACTACCCCATGGACTACCAGGAGACGATCGTCGCCGCGGCCCGCGCCAACGGCCTGCCGCCGTCGCTCGTGGCCGGCATCATCCGGCAGGAGAGCGCCTTCGACCCCCGCGCCACCAGCCCGGTGGGCGCCCGCGGCCTGATGCAGCTCATGCCGCCGACCGCCCGCGAGATGGCCTCGCGCCTCGATGTCCGCGCCCCGTCGAACGGCCTGTACGACCCCGAGTACAGCATCGAGCTGGGCGCGGCCTACCTGAAGCAGCTTCTGCAGATGTTCGACGGCAACGTCGAGCTCGCGGTGGCGAGCTACAACGGCGGCCCGAACCGCATCCAGCGGCTGTGGAACGAGGCCGGCCCCGCCCCCGAGCTGGACGACTTCGTGGAGAACCTCGGACTGGAGGAGTCCCGGGACTACGTGAAGCGCATCCTGGTGCTCGCCGACAGCTACCGCCAGCTCTACCCCGAAGCCGGCTAGTCTTTTTGTAAGTCTCTCTTCGCTCCGATTCCCCGAATTACACGACGCCGCCCCCTGCGGGCGGCGCTTTTGCCCTTGGATCGCCGGGCGCTGATTTTGCAAGCGCTTTGGCATTCTCCCTACATCCATGGACGAAGAAACAAGAGACGAAGCCCACATCCGACGGTTCGCCTTCCTGGCCGACCTGAGTCATGCCCTGTCGGCTTCGCTGGAGGAGCACGAGACCCTCTCCGTGCTCGCGCGCTGGATCGTGCGCGAGCTGGCCGACTTCTGCTTCATCGACGTGTTCGACGAGGACGGCCAGATCCGTCGGGCCGTGGCCCTGCACCGGGACCCCGATCTCGGCGAGGTCCTGGAGGAGATGCAGCGGCGCTATCCGGCGAGGCTCCGGGCGCCCATGGGCATGGGCAATGTCCTGCGCACCGGCCAGTCGCTCCTGATCCCCGAGGTCACCCCGGAGGCGATGCGGGCCGCCGCCCAGGACGAGCGTCACTACCAGCTCGGTCTGCGGCTGCATCCACGCTCGTCCATCCTCGTGCCCATGATGTCGCGCGGCCGGGTGCTGGGCGCGATCTGCATGGCGATCTCCGGCAACGGCCGGCGCTACGGCCCCGAGGACCTCGCCCTGGCCGAGGAGATCGGCAGCCGGGCCGCCCTGGCGCTCGACAACGCGCGCCTCTACCACGCCATCCAGGAGGCCCTCCGCCACCGCGACCAGAGCGTCGACGCCCTGCGCGGGACCAACCGCACGCTCCACACCCTGGTCCAGTCCTGCCCGCTGGCCGTCATGGTGGTGGACCCGGACACCACGGTGCGGCTCTGGAACCCGGCCGCCGAGCGGATCTTCGGCTGGCGGGAGGCGGAGGTGCTGGGCAAGCCGCTCCCCGTCGTGCCCGAGGACCGCAGGGAGGAGGCCCAGCGCATCCTCAAGGCCACGCTGCACGGCTCCATGCCCCAGGGACTGGAGACCGTCCGCCTGCGCAAGGACGGCGAGCTGATTCACGTCAACCTGTGGACCAGCACGGTCCCGGACGAGCAGGGGGGCGACCGCATCCTGGGCCTGGTCGCCGACGTCACGGCGCGCAAGCAGATCGAGACCGCCCTGCGCAAGAGCGACTCCCGCCTGCGCGACCTGGTGGACACCGCGGCCGAGGGGGTGTGGATCCTCGACGCCGATCACCGCACGACCTACGTCAACCGGCGCATGGCCGAGATGCTGGAGCGGCCGGCGCACGAGATCCTCGGCCACTCCGGGGACTTCCTGTTCGCGCCCGAGAGCCGGGCCGACGTCGAGGAGGTCTGGGAGGCGTGCCGCGGCGGACTGCGCGACCGGCGCGAGATCGGCTTCCTCCTGCCCGGCGGGCGCCGGCTCTGGGCGAGCGCCTCGGTGAGCCCGGTCCTCGACGAGAGCGGCGGGTTCGGCGGCATCCTGGCCATGCTGACCGACGTCACCGAGCGCCGGCGCCTGGACGACGAGCTGCGCCGCCGGGTCGAGGAGCTGGCCGCCGAGGACCGGCGCAAGGACGAGTTCCTCGCCATGCTCGCGCACGAGCTGCGCAACCCGCTCGCCGCCATCTCGAACGCCGGCCAGGTCCTCGACCAGGGGGGCGCGGCCGACAACCGCACCCGCGACCTCGTGGGAGTGATCGGCCGGCAGATCCGCCACCTCTCGCGCCTGGTGGACGACCTGCTGGACGTCTCCCGCTTCACCCGCGGCAAGATCGAGCTGCGCAAGCGGCCGGTGGAGCTGCGCCCGATCGTCGAGGGGGCGGTCGAGACCACCCGGCCCCTCCTGGAGCGCCAGGGGCACCGCCTCACGGTCTCCCTGCCCAAGGAGCCGGTCGTGCTGGAGGCCGACGCCACCCGCATCGAGCAGGTGCTGGCCAACCTCCTCAACAACGCCGCCAAGTTCACCGAGCCCGGCGGGTGCGTCGACCTCTCCGTCGAGGTCCACCCCGGCGAGGCCGTGCTGAGGGTTCGGGACAACGGCCCGGGCATCGCGCCGGATCTTCTCCCGCGCATCTTCGACCTCTTCGTGCAGGAGGACCGGTCGCTCGCCCGCTCGCACGGCGGCCTCGGCATCGGCCTGACCCTGGTGCGGAGCCTGGTGGAGCGGCACGGCGGCAGGGTGGAGGCGCGCAGCGAGGGGTTGGGCCACGGCAGCGAATTCGCCGTCCACCTCCCGGTCCTCTCCGGGGTGGCAGCCATCTCCGAGCAGTCCGACCGGCACGCTCCCGCGGCGGAGCACGGCCCGGCCCGCGTCCTCCTGGTCGAGGACAACCTGGACGCGGCCGACGCCCTGGCCGAGCTGCTGCGCATGTGGGGTCACGAGGTGGAGGTCGTCCACGACGGCGCCTCGGCGGTGGGGAGGGCCGGCGAAGAGCGGCCGGACGTGGTCCTGCTCGACATCGGGCTGCCCGGCATGGACGGCTACCAGGTGGCCGGCGCCCTGCGCGCCCTGCCCGAGCTGCACGGGGCGCTGCTGGTGGCGCTCACCGGCTACGGCCAGGAGACGGATCGCCGGCGGACCGCCGCGGCCGGCTTCGACCATCACCTGGTCAAGCCGGTCGACCTGGAGGAGCTCAAGCGGCTGGTCGCGACCGGCCGAGGCATCGGAAGAGGAGATGGAATGCTCCGGCGGGGCACCAAGAGTCACGATCAGGCATCGTTTTTGCAGAATAAATACGAGCCTGTTAAGACAAAGGAGAGCGACGATGAACTTGTACGTAGGTAACCTCCCATACCGGATGACCGAAGACAATCTGCGGCAGGAGTTCGAGCAGTACGGCCAGGTCTCCTCCTGCACGATCATCACGGACAAGGCCACGGGCCAGTCCAAGGGCTTCGGTTTTCTGGAGATGCCAAGCCGGGAGGAGGCGGAGGCTGCCATCACGGGTCTGAACGGCCGGGAGGTCCAGGGTCGCAGGCTGAACGTGAACGAGGCCCGCCCGCGGGAGGGTGGCGGCGGCGGCTTCCGGGACGCCGGCATGGGCCGGGGCAGCGGCGGTCCGCGGCCGCGCGACAACGAACGCTGGTAGGAGCTCGCCTTCCTGCGCTCCCTGTGGATCCTCGGAGCGCTTGCGCTCTTCGCGCTGGGACCGGCAGGTCCTTTCGGGTGTGGTGTCCAATCCCAACCCCTCGAGCCGAGCGCGGCGCCGGTCCAGCCGTCTCCTCCTATCCGCCTGACGGTCCGGGAGACGGCCGGCGTCGCCCGCTCCGGTGAGGTGATCCGCTCCGGAATCCCCTTCCCGCGCTCCCTGGGACTGACCGATCCGCGGCGGCTCGCGGTGCTCGGACCCGACGGCCGGGCCGTGCCCGCGGACTTCCAGGTCCTGGCCCGCTGGAACGCCGGGCTGGACGATGGGAAGGTCCCGATCCAGTGGGTCCTCGCCATCTTTCCGGCCACGGTGGGGGCGAGGAAGGAGGCGGTCTACTCGCTGGTCGCCGACGGCTCGGTCGTCAACCCCCGGCCCGCAGTCCCCCTGACCCTGACGCGCAAGGGCGACCGGGTGGTGGTGGACACCGGCGCCGCCGTCTTCTCCCTCGGCGGAGAGCTGTTCGAAGAGATCCGTCTCCGGGACAAGACTCTGGTGACCGGGAGCGCGATGACTCTCCTGGCCGGCAAGACCCCGTCCCGGCACTCCGCCGTCCGCAGGATCCGGATCGAGCACGCCGGACCGCTCTCGGCCGCGGTCGTGGTGGAGGGGGCCTACGATCTGCCGCCGGTCGGCAAGGGGGACAAGGGGGGCCTCGGCTCGCTCCGGCGCTACGTCTTCACCGCCGGCTCCCCGACCGCCATCGTCCGCCAGGCGGTCGCCTGGGAGGGGAACCTGGGCTGCAACGGCTGCGTCATCGTCTCGAAGAACGATCCGACACCCAACGCCGTCCGCCTGGAGCAGGTCCGCGATACCCTCTCCCTGTCCCTGGGCGAGCCGCGGAGCGCCACGGTGATCGGCGCCTTCGCCTCCCCCGCCCTGGCGGGTCCCGGGGAGGCCTGGGTGCGCCAGGAGCTGAGACCGGACAGGCAGGCCCGCCTGCGCTTCGAGGCCGCCGCCGGGGAGGAGCGCTCCTCGAGCGCGAAGGCCGACGGTGGGCTCCTCGCCGTGTCCGGGCCGTCCGGCGCCGTGGCCGTGGCCTTCGACCACCTTCACCGCTACGAGCCGCGGGCGCTGCGCCTCCTGGCCGACGGCCGGCTCGCCCTGGACCTCGCCGACGGGCCGCTCTGGCTCGCGCACCACCAGGGGATGTTCGCCACCTTCGCGGTCGCCGCCCTGGCGCCGGACCCGGGGAGGCCCGACCTCGACCGCCAGGTCTGGGCGCCGCTCAATCATCCACTGAGAGCCTGGCCGGACGCGGCCTGGTTCGCGGGCTCGGACGCGGCCGGCGAGATCCCCGTGGGCCCCCTCCCGAAGAAGCTCGAAGCCTACGACGACCTCGTCAGCTCGGTCCTGGCGCGGACGGTGGGCGAGGTGGACCGGGTGGGCCTCAACGGCATCATGACCTTCGGCGTGTTCCCGAGATACTGGGGCGGCAACGCGGAGGGGGACCTGCGCTGCAAGCACGACCCCACGCCCAGGGAGTCCTGGGACGACCTCTTCTGGTGCGCCACCTGGACCGACTATCACGACACCCTGGCGACCGTGCCCCTGTGGGCCATGCGCAGCGGCGAGGTCCAGTGGCTGGACGAATTCGCGGTGCCGGGCGCGCTGCGCACCCTCCACACCCAGATCATGCAGTGCGCCCCGGACGATCCCTGGTTCTACTGCGGCCAGGCGCCGGCCGGCTACAGCGCCTACCGGGCCGACTTCAACAGCTCCCACGCCTACTTCGAGAACCTCTTCCTCTACTACTGGCTGACCGGCGACTCGACCGTGGTCGAGACCCTGCGCCGCGGCGGCGAGAGCATGCGGAGGCACATGTGCGCCAGCCGCAAGGCGGGAGGCCCGGCCTGCGGACCCGACGATCCGCCGCAGAAGGCCTCCTTCAACGGCCGCGTCGCCTCGCAGTGGCTCGCCGTCTTCCGCTTCCTGGGCCTGGCGAGCGGGGACGCGAGCTTCCTCGGCGACTGGCGCTCCGGCTTCGCCAGGGCGCTGACCCACGAGTACCTGGAGGTCGAGCGGGACGGCAGGCGCTATGGTTACTTCGGCCGGGAGGGTCTCCAGAACCAGGGGGGTACGTATCTGGCCGGGCCGATCTGGGTGAGCGGCTTCTACGACGCCGAGGGTCTCTACCGCCTGATGCGGGACACCGGCGACGCGCCGCTCGGCGATCCGCCGGTGAAGCCGAGCCAGGCCCTGGTGGCCCTGGCCCGCTCCATCGCGGACGTCGAATCGAAGGGAAACTGGTCGCGGCAGCTCGCCGTCACCTGGGAGGGAGCGCGGCTCGGAGGCCGCCTCCGTTCGATCGAGCCGGAGGGCCGCGACCTCTACAGCCCCGAGAAAGCCGGCTCGGCCGCGCTCCTGGCGAGGGCCGCCCGGCTCACCGGAGATCCCGAGCTGCTGAAGGCCGCCCGCAACCTCGTGGCCTACGCCATGGGCGAGTCGCAGCGCGACCAGGCGCCGCTGGGCAAGCTCCAGGGGCAGTACCTCACCCGGCTCCACGCCGCGGTGGCGGAGCTGGCCAAGGCCCCTTGACAGGCCGCCCCCGCCGGCTGTACAACCTCCCCGTCATGCAGACCCCCGCCACCCTCCGCTCCATGTGCATGTGCCCGATCCAAGCGGGAGCGGAGCATCGGGAGCCCATGTAGACACACACCAGGCTCAGAGATTTCGAAGACCCGCGACGGCGCGACCGAGCGGGTCTTCTTGCTTTTGGGTCGCACCGTCGCAAACCCGAGAGGAGAAAAGCGATGAGCGAACCCAGATCCAGCCCCGAGACCTGCCACCTCGACCTGCTCGGACCCTTCCTTCTGGAGTCCGGCACCTCCCTGCCCCGCGTGCGGGTCGCCTACCGTACCTGGGGCACCCTGGACGAGGACGGTGCGAACGCCGTCCTCGTCTGCCACGCCCTGACCGGATCGGCCGACGCCGACCTCTGGTGGGGCGGCCTCCTCGGACCGGGCCGCGCGCTCGATCCGGGCAAGGACTTCGTCGTGTGCAGCAACGTGCTCGGAAGCTGCCATGGCACGACCGGACCGTCTTCGCCGCGGCCGGACGGGGGCGGGCTTTGGGGGCCCGACTTCCCCGCCGTCACCGTGCGCGACATGGTCCGGCTCCAGGCGGCGCTCCTGGACGCGCTCGGCGTCCGGCGTCTCCGCCTCGTGCTCGGCGGCTCCCTGGGCGGCATGCAGGCCCTCGAATGGGCCCTGCTCTACCCGGACCGGGTGGAGGCCATCGCGCCCATCGCCACCTCGGGGCGCCACTCGGCCTGGTGCATCGCGCTCGGCGAGGCCCAGCGCCAGGCGATCCAGGTCGACCCCGTGCTGGGCCTGGCCGTGGCCCGGGCGATCGCCATGTGCACCTACCGCAGCCGGGCGAGCTTCGAAGCCCGTTTCGGCCGGCGGCTCCGCGAGCCCGGCCTCTTCGAGGTGGAGAGCTGGCTCCATCATCATGGGGAAGACCTCGCGACCCGCTTCGACGCGGACGCCTACGTCACCCTCACCCGGGCGATGGACAGCCACGACGTGGCGCGCGGCCGCGGGACCTATGAAGAGGTCCTGCTCTCCATCGACGTCCCGGCCCTGGTGGTGACGATCGATTCCGACGTCCTTTATCCCCCGGAGGAGCAGATCGAGCTGGCCGCGCTCCTCCCCGCCGCGCGCCTCGCGACCCTGCGCTCGCCGCACGGCCACGACGCGTTCCTGATCGACGTCGAAACCCTGAATGAGCTGGTCGCCGGGTTCCGCGCGACCGTGAAAGGAGGCGTGGCATGCGCACCGTCGGTGTGATCCTGGTAGGACCGCGGGGCCGCGTGGCCACCGCCTTGAGGTCGCGGCTCCCCGGAGTGGAGACCTGCGGCGTGGAGCTGCGCCTCGTGGGCGCCGTCGACCGGCAGCGCACGGTCTGGGAGCCGGATGGCCTCAATCCGCTGACCCTCGAAGAGCGGCTGCCCGCGGGCAGCCCCACGGACTGGGACCGGCTCCTGGAGCGCTGCGACGCGTTCGACGACCCGCTGATCCTGGTCGACTGTACGGCCAGCCCCGAGGTGGCCGCCCGCTACCCGGGGCTCCTCAAGCGGGGCATCGGCGTGGTGACCCCGAACAAGCTGGCCGGAGCCGGCCGGCTCTCGAACTGGCGGCTCCTGCGCGACCTCTCCAGGTCGGGAGGAGCGCCGTGGCGCTACGAGACCACGGTGGGCGCCGCCCTGCCGGTGCTCGGGACCGTGGCCGACCTGCGCAAGACGGGCGACCGCCTGCGCTCGGTCTCCGCGGTGCTCTCGGGAACGCTCGCCTTCGTGATGAGCCGGGTGGAAGCGGGCATACCCTTCGCCGAAGCCGTGCGGGACGCCTGGCGCCGCGGCTACACCGAGCCGCATCCGAAGGAGGACCTGAGCGGCGAGGACGTGGCGAGGAAGCTCCTGATCCTCCTGCGCGAGGCCGGGTATGAGATCGAGCGGGAGGAGGTCGTCGTGGAGCCTCTGCTGCCCGGCGGCCTGCCGGACGAGCCGGACCCGGAGCGCTTCCTGGACGCCCTCGCCTCCCAGGACGGGATCTGGGACGGGTGGGGCAGCCGGGGCCGGCGCCTGCTCTACGTGGCCTCGTTCGACGGCACGTCCGCGAGAGTGGGGGTGGAGGCTCTCCCAGCCGACCACCCGGTGGCGCGGGGAGGGCCCGGAGAGAACGTGGTCGTCTTCCGGACCGAACGCTACTCCGACCTGCCGCTGACCGTCGCCGGCCCCGGCGCCGGTCCCCACGTCACGGCCACCGGGGTCCTCGCCGACCTCATCGCCGCGGCGAGGGAGATCCGGCCGGGCCGGCTGGAGGTCCGCAGCGTTTCCCCCGGCTCACGGACCGTCACCCCCGCGGGGCGGAGCTTCGTCCCCGCGGGTTGAACCGTTTCCCCCGCGGGCGGAGCCCTCTCACCCGCGGGGCGAACGTCCGAACCCGCGAGAGGAACCGTCCCCCCCGAGGGTTGGAAGCCCTGGCCCGCGGGGGGAACGCCTCATCGCGCGGGGGAAGTCATCCACCCCCCGGGGCTGACACTCCACCCCGCGGGGGAAACGACTCCGAAGCGCTCCCGGTCAGCTCCCGATCGCGGCGAGCATCTCGCGCACGGCCTCGCCGAGGCCCACGATCACCGCTCGGGAGACCAGGAAGTGTCCGATGTTCAGCTCCTCCATCCCGGGGAGGGCCGCGATGGGGCCGACGTTGTCCGTGCGCAGGCCGTGGCCGGCGTAGAGATGAAGGCCCTGGGCGCGGCCGAGCTCGCCGGCCCGGGCCACCTTCTCCAGCTCGCGGGCCAGATCGGCCTCGCCGGTCGCCCGGGTGTAGGCGTCGGTGTTGATCTCGAAGCCCGAGACGTGAGGGATGCTGGAGATCGCTTCGATCTGGCGCGGGTCCGGGTCCACGAAGAGCGACACCTCGATGCCCGCTGCGGCCAGGCGCTCCGCGGCCCGGGCCACCGCCTCGCCATGGCGCAACAGATCGAGCCCGCCCTCGGTCGTGACCTCCTCGGGCCGCTCCGGGACGAGCGTCACCTGGTCCGGCTTGACCCGCAGGGCGACCGTCAGCATCTCCTCCGCCGTGGACATCTCCAGGTTGAGCTTGCCGCGGACCACCGGCCGCAGGCGCTCGACGTCATGGTCCTGGATGTGCCGGCGGTCCACCCGCAGGTGGACCGTGATGCCCGAGGCCCCGGCGTCCTCCGCCACGCGGGCCGCTTCGACCGGGTCCGGATAGCCGGCGCGGCGCGCCTGCCGGACCGTGGCCACGTGGTCGATGTTGACCGACAGCCGGCAGGCCATCTAGCGCTCGATCTCCTGGTCGACCCGCGTCAGCTCCTCGGGCTGGCGCTGGATGAGCACCGTGCTCTGGATCGGGAAGAGCGTGCGGTGGACCCGCTCGCCGAAGGTGCAGTTGACCTCGTAGTAACCCTCGCTGTTCACCTGCAGCAGCATCCCCTTGCCGCCCTTGATGCCGAGCAGCTCGTTATGGATCAACACCTCCGTCGGTAGTTCCATCGCGTCTCCTCAGTCCTGGTAGAAACCTTCATCCTTGTACTCCTTGAGCTTGCGCTGGAGCGTCCGCAGACCGATCCCCAGCAGGTCGGCGGCCTTGGCACGGTGGCCGCCCGTGCGCTGGAGCGTCTCCAGGATCGCCTGCCGCTCGATGTCGGCCATGGTGCGGGTGGTCTCCCCGCCGCCCGTGGGCTGCACCGGGCCGCCAGCCAGGGCCGCCGTGACCGTAGCCGACTCGCGGACCTCCACCGGCAGGTCGGCCGGCTGCACCTCCTCGCCCTGGTGGCCCTGGTGGAACACCACCACCGACTCGATCACGTTGCGGAGCTGGCGCACGTTGCCCGGCCAGGGGTAGCGCTGGAGCATCTCCAGGGCCTGTGGACCCAGGCGCTTCGGCGCCTTGCCGTGCTCCTGGCAGAAGACGTCAAGGAAGTGGTCGGCCAGCGGCAGGAGATCGCTCACCCGCTCGCGCAGCGGCGGGATGCGCAGGGTCACGACCTTGAGCCGGTAATACAGGTCCTCGCGGAAGCGGCCCTCGGCGACCTCCTTCTCCAGGTCGCGGTTGGTGGCCGCGATGAGGCGGAAGTCCACGTCGATCAGCTCGCTGCCGCCCACCCGCATGACCTGCCGCTCTTCGAGCACGCGCAGGAGCTTGACCTGCAGCTCGGGGTAGAGCTCGCTGATCTCGTCGAGGAAGAGGGTGCCGCGGTGGGACAGCTCGAACTTGCCGATCTTCCGCGACACGGCGCCGGTGAACGCGCCGCGCTCGTGGCCGAACAGCTCGCTCTCCAGGATGTCGGACGGGATGGCACCGCAGTTGATCGCCAGGAAGCGCTCGTTGCGCCGTGGGCTCGCCCGGTGGATGGCGTTGGCGACCAGCTCCTTGCCCGTGCCGCTCTCGCCGATGATCAGCACGCTCGACCGGGTCGGCGCCACCAGCTTCATCTGCTCGAAGAGCTTCTCCATTGGCGCCGAGCGGCCGATGATGCTCTCGAAGCCGTAGCGCTTGTCGAGCATCTCGCGCAGGCTGGTGACCTCCTCCTTGAGCTGCTGTTTCTCGAGCAGGTTGGTGACCCGCTGGCGCAGCTCGTAGAGGTCGACCGGCTTGGTCAGGTAGTCGTCGGCGCCGACCCGCATGGCCTCGACCGCGGACTCGATGGAGCCGTACGCGGTCACCAGGATGACGCCCAGGTCGAGCTGCCGCTCGCGGAGCTCCTTCAGGAAGGCCACGCCGTCCATGCCCGGCATGCGCAGGTCGCAGACCGCGGCGCGCGCGTTGCCGGTCTCCTCGATGTACTCCAGGGCCTTGCGCGCGTCGTCGAAGGTCCGCACCTCGCACCCCGCCTTCTCGATGGCGATGGCCATCGATTCGCGGGACCCGGTTTCGTCGTCAATCACCAGTACTAGGGGCTTGTCGGCCATGGCGGCGTCATTCTGGCACAAGCCGGGGGAGGGGTCGACCTCGTCTTCAGCCCTTCGGCCGCGGGGGCAGCGGGGCCAGGACGGTCTCCACGTAGCGGACGAGCCGCTCGCGGTTCTTCTCCCGGTGCTCGCGGTAGCCGGAGACCAGCTCCTCGTCCAGGAGGTGGAGGTAGATGGCCTCGTCGAGGAAACCGGCCCGCTCGGCACGGTCCATCATGTCCCAGAAGGGAGAGGGCTTCGCGGACTGGGACCTCCGGGTCTCCAGCACTCCGAGCACAGCCACCCTCTCCCGCTCCAGCGGCGTCTTCGGAGCGGCCTTCGCGGGCTTCTTCTCTCCGGGAGCCGGTAGGTCGGCTCCCACCTTGAAGAGCCCGTACGCAATCCATTCAGGTCCGTCGGGACGATTGGCCGAGAGGTCCGCGGGCAGGCTCAGGTTGACGTTGCCGCCGTCGGTCTTGACCTGGGGCTTGTCGCCGTAGGCCCGCTGCCAGACGCCGTCCCGGCCGGTAATGAAGTCCCGGAGCGTCAGCCATCCCGCCTCGTACGTGGGATCGCTCAGCACGGCCAGCACGGCTTCGTGATAGCCGCCCTCCCAGTCCTGCGACTTGGCCAGGGCGTCGGAGAGGAAGCGGTGACCGGGGGCATACCAGGGAGCCTTGGCGAGCCCCTTCTCGAACAGGGTGCGGGCCTCCCCATACTCGCCCAGGGCGTAATAGGCGTCGGCATAGTGGACCCAGAAAACCGGCTCGTCGGGGCAGAGCTCGACGGCTTTCTTGTAAAGAGGAATGCTCTCCCGCATCTTCCTGGCGTTCAGGAGCCGCTCGGCTTCGGCCATGGCTACCGCCGCCCCGTCGGGGCAGGAGACCTTGGGGGCCGGAAAGAGCTCGCGCCCTTCGATTTTCGCCAGCGCGTCGCGCGCGATGCCCCCCTCCCGGCCGTCCGGAGCGAGACGGGCGAGAGCCCGCAGGTCGTCGACGAGCGCGCCCTGGATCCAGCGGTTGGCGTCCTCGCTGCCGCCGCGTCCCTGGATCTGCTCCAGGAAGCCGAGCCGCCGCATCCGCACGGGGAGGCTGTCGGGGTAGGCCTGGACCGCCTGGTTCAGGAACTGGAGCGCCCCGTTGTAGTCGCCCTTCTGCTGGGCGGCCAGGGACTTCTCCAGAAGCTCGTCCGCACTCGGAAACTGGGCCACGGCCGACAGCGGGAGCAGGAGGACCAGTACCCCGAGGACGAAGGCAGAACGTTTCATGGCACGCTCCTGTTCTGGAAAGGCATTCCTGGATGGTGTTCAGCGTATCGTAAACTCTGCCGCAGATGACCCTCCTATTCGACCCCCGAGCCGCCGGACAGGAAACCACCCTCGAAGGGGTGCTGGACCGGGTGGTCTTCGCCAACGAGGAGAACGCCTGGAGCGTGGTGAAGCTCGCAGTCCCAGGACGGCAGGACTCGGTCACCGCGGTCGGCAACCTGCTCGGCATCCAGCCCGGCGAGAGCCTGCGGCTGACCGGGACGTGGATCGACGACCCGAAGTACGGCCGGCAGTTCAAGGTCGCCTCCTACACCACCGTGGCCCCGGCGACCGTCGCGGGCATCCGCAAGTACCTGAGCTCGGGGCTGATCCGCGGCATCGGCAAGGTCATGGCCGGCCGCCTGGTCGACGCCTTCGGCAAGGAGACGCTCGACGTCATCGAGCATCACCCCGAGCGCCTGCGCGAGGTCGGGGGGATCGGACCCGGCCGCAGCCTGGCGATCCGCACCGCGTTCCTCGAGCAGCGGGACATCAAGGACGTCATGGTCTTCCTCCAGTCCCACGGCGTCTCGACCCAGTACGCGATCCGGATCTACAAGACCTACGGCCCCGCGGCCGTGGACCTGGTGCGGGAGAACCCCTACCGGCTCGCCATCGACATCCACGGCATCGGGTTCAAGAGCGCCGACCGGATCGCCGCCGCGCTCGGGATCGATCCGGCGGCTCCCCAGCGGCTCGAAGCCGGCGTCCTTCATCTCCTTTCGGAAGCCTCGGACCGCGGCAACCTCTTCCTCCCGCGCCGCACGCTGGTCCAGGAGGCCACGGCCCTGCTGACGGCTCCGGCCTACGCGGTCGAGCAGGCGATCGACCGGCTGGCCGCGGCCGGCCACGCGGTGGTCGAGCCCTCCTCGGCCGCGCCGGACGACCCTGGCGAGGCCGCGGTCTATCCCAAGGCGCTCCACCTGGCCGAGACCGGGATCGCCGCGCGCATCAAGGATCTCCTCGTGCAGCCGAGCCTGCCGTTCGAGATCGACGTGGAGCGCGCCCTCGACTGGTTCGAGAAGACCGAGAGGATCGGCCTCGCCCGGCAGCAGCGCCAGGCGATCCGCTCCGGCCTGACGCGCAAGGTGCTGGTCATCACCGGCGGCCCGGGCACCGGCAAGACCACCCTGGTGCGCGGCCTGGTCAAGATCCTGGAGAAGAAGCACCAGCGCATCCTGCTCGCCGCGCCGACCGGCCGCGCGGCCAAGCGCCTGGCCGAGGCGACCGGCGGCGAGGCGACGACGATCCACCGGCTTCTGGAGTACGACCCGCGCAACCGGATCTTCCAGAGGAACCGCGAGCACCCGCTCGGCTGCGACCTGCTGATCGTGGACGAGGCCTCGATGCTCGACACCTCGCTCGCCAACCACCTGCTTCGCGCCGTGCCGGACCCCGGCCGGCTCGTGCTGGTCGGCGACGTGGACCAGCTCCCCTCGGTCGGACCGGGCCGGGTGCTGGCCGACCTGATCCGCTCCGACGCGATCGAGGTCGTCCGCCTGACCGAGATCTTCCGCCAGGCCGAGCGCAGCCTGATCGTGGTCAACGCCCACCGGGTCAACCACGGGAAGATGCCCGAGCTTCAGGCCGTGGATGGCGACGGCGACTTCTTCTTCCTGCCGCGCCGCGACCCCGAAGAGATCGTGGAGACCATCGAGGAGCTGGTCGGCAAGCGCATCCCCGGCCGCTTCGGCTTCGATCCGACGGAGCAGATCCAGGTGCTCACGCCGCGCAACCGCGGCCAGCTCGGCACCGAGCAGCTCAACGAGCGGCTGAGAAACCTCCTGAACCCCAAGGGCCAGGAGATCGCCCGTGGTGGCCGCAGCTTCCGGGTCGGGGACAAGGTCATGCAGGTCCGCAACAACTACGACCTGGAGGTCTTCAACGGGGACATCGGACGGGTGAGCGGGATCGACGAGGACGAGGGGGTCCTCAAGGTGGCGATCGACGGCCGGGAGGTGGTCTACGATCTCTCGATGCTCGACGAGCTGACGCTCGCCTACGCCTGCACGATCCACAAGTCCCAGGGCAGCGAGTACCCGTGCGTGGTGGTGCCGCTCCACACCCAGCACTACCTGATGCTGGAGCGCAACCTGCTCTATACAGCGCTCACCCGGGCGAAGAAGCTGGCCATCCTGGTGGGCGAGCCGCGGGCGCTCGCCACGGCCGTGAACAACCGCCGGGTACGGACCCGCTTCACCCGTCTGGCCGAGCGTCTGGCCTCGCCCCGCTCTCTGTCAGTTGACAGTGTGTGACAGTTTGAGCGAAGGGCGTTTGCCGAATGACCGTTCGGCGCCTATACTAGACCGCAGTGCTCCGAGTCCTGATTCTCGACGACGAGTCGATGGTGGTCGACATGCTCGCGGCCTGCCTGCGCAGGCCCGGCATTCACCTGACAACCTGCCTGGAGATCGAGGCGGCGATGGCGCTTCTAAGCTCCTTCCGCTTCGACGTGGTCGTCACCGACCTCTCCGTATCTCAACTGGGCGGGTTGGAAGGGATGCGCCTGATCCGCTTCGTCACCACCAACTTCCCCGGCACCGGCGTCTATGTGCTGAGCGGCTATGTGGATGAGAACGTCCGCTCCCTCTGCTCGCTGCTCGGCGTGACCGCCGTGCTCGAGAAGCCCGAGGGCCTGAGCCAGCTCCGCAGCCTGCTGCTGGAGCGCCGCGATCTCGCCGAGGCCGCGGAGACCGACACCCTCTCCGACACGGCGGGCGGCCTCTCGATCATGCCGGACAACGGCACCGAGGTGCAGCAGGTCGAGCTCCTCGAGGACTTCCTGGCCACCAATCCGATCCGCGCCGTCCTGCAGCCGATCGTCAGCATCCTGGACGGCTCGGCCCCCTTCGAGGTCTTCGGCGTCGAGGGCCTGGCGCGCGGCCCGGCGAACTCGGTGCTCGGCAGCCCGGCCTTCCTCCTCTCCTACGCGGCGCGCAAGGAGCTGCTGTTCGAGGCGGACATGATCTGCATCCGCGCCGCGCTGGCCCAGGTGGTCGAGCTCGGCACGCCGGTGACCACGTTCCTCAACGTCCAGCCACGTTCCCTGACGAACCCGGACTTCACCCTGCGCCTCTGCGACGAGGTCCACGGAGCGGGGGTCGACGAGCGCACCGTCGTCCTGGAGCTGACCGAGCAGCAGACGATCGTCAACCCCCGCGCCTTCGCCTCGACCCTGCAGAAGCTGCGCGAGCGCGGCTTCCGGATCGCTCTCGACGACTTCGGCGAGGGCTCCTCGAACCTCAACCTCTTCCAGGACCTGCGCCCGGACTTCCTCAAGATCTCGGGCACCTTCTGCCACGGCCTGAACCAGGACCCCTTCAAGAAGATCATCGTACAGAGCACGGCCGAGATGTCCCGCCGCGCCGGCACCATGACCATTATGGAGGCGGTCGAGACCGCCGACGACGCCGAGGCCCTGCGTCCGCTCGGCATCGACTACGCCCAGGGCTACTTCTTCCTCAAGCCTCTGCCCGGCCGCGACCTCGCGCAGGCGCTCCGCGCCGGCGTCCTCCATCCGCCCGGCGTGAGCCCGCTGTCCCCGATCCGCACCACCGCATCCGCCTCCTGAAAAAAAATACCGAACGGTTGTCCCGCTTCTGCCCGCTGGCCACACTCTAGGCCTGGACCCGCGGAATGCTTTGCCGCCCACCGCAGGCCCAATCTTTTGTTGATTTTATGCTGGATGTCTGGAGGGAGAGAACACAATGAAAACATACCCCCCTTGACGCGCCGCGGCGTCGCCAGTGCAGTAAAGCGTATCCATTGCTGTAAATCTTTCATCGGAGACGATCGTCTCCACGACGAGGGAGTACCACGCCAATGTCCATTCAGGATTTCTACAAGAAGTTCGTGTCCGCCACTGAGAACAATGTCCTGGTGGAGTCTCTCCGCCGCCTGAGCCTGCTGGACGATCCGAAGGCGATGCTCGGCGAGGACCCCACCACGGACTGGCTTCAGTGGACCGAGGCCTCGGAGTCGGTCGCCGCGGCCCGGGCGTAATGTTGAAGGCAAGGTTCTTGCGATCAAATTTGATCCAGACCCATTGAAGTTGCGTTGTACCCCGGGGGCCACCGCCCCCGGGGTTGTATCCCGGAGGGGTCGAACATGGTCTCGGAGAGGACCACCGTAACGTTCGAGGCGATCAAGCAGCGGGTACGTTCCGTGGCAGAGGTCGCCGCATGGCCTCAGATGCTGCAGCTCATGGAGCGGGCCATGCACCGGGACCTGATCTCAGTCTGGGATCACCCGAGTGCCGCGTGCCGGGCCGTAGGCGGCGACGCCGAAGCCGCGCTGCCCGGAGCGGCGGCCATCTTCTGCTCGCTGATCGGCATCCATCTCGTGGACGACATGCTGGACAACGACCCGAAGGGGGACTATCACCTCATGGGCACCGGGAAGGTGGCCAATCTGGCCCTCGCCTTCCAGGCGGCGGGCCACCTGCTCCTGCACGGCGCCGACGCCAGTCCCCGGGTGCGCGCCGAGCTCCAGGCGAGCTTCGCGCGCATGTCTATCGGGACCTCCTACGGCCAGGATCTGGACACGCGGGATCTCCGCACGGAGGACGAGTACTGGCAGACGGTGAAGGCGAAGACGCCCCCGCTGTTCGGAGCGGCCTTCCGGATCGGAGCCCTCCTCGGCGGCGCCACGGAGCCTGTCGCCGACGGTCTCGAAGTGGTGGGCGGTCTCCTGGGATGCTTCACCCAGGTGAGCGACGATCTCTCCGATTCGCTGCACTCCCCAGCCAGCGCCGACTGGCTGCGCCGCGGCAACAATCTGCCGATCCTCTATGCGATGACCGCGGAGCACCCGGCGCGCGAAACCTTCCTGGAGCTGTCGGCCCGCGCGGACAATCCCGAGGCTCTCGCCGAAGCCCAGAAGATCCTGCTCAAGAGCGGCGCGGTCAGCTACTGCACCTTCAAGATGATGGAAATCGCCCAGGAGGCCCGGACCGTGCTGAGCCGCCTGCCGCTGCGCGACCCG
>DATANP010000428.1:0-29854 GCA_036266195.1 Thermoanaerobaculia bacterium
GGGCCCCGACCGCGATCGGGACCTCATGAAGGCCGCGGCGATCCTGGAGGAGCTGGTCGATCAACACCCGCAGCACCCCGGGGTGCTGCACTACCTGATCCATGCCTACGACGACCCGGTGCACGCGCCGCTCGGGCTGCGCGCGGCCCGGGCCTACGCACCGGTGGCGCCCGCCGCGCACCATGCGCTCCACATGCCGTCCCACATCTTCGTGCAGCTCGGCATGTGGACGGATGCCGCCGCATCCAACGAGGCCGCCTGGGCCGCCTCGGTCGCCTGGGTGAAGCGGCGGAACCTGGCGGTGGAGAAGGAGGACTTCCACAGCCTGTCCTGGCTCGCTTACGTCTATTTCCAGCAGGGGAGGGTGAAGAAGGCCGGGGAGCTGCTGGAGATCGCCCGCCAGGCCGCTCATGAGATCCAGTCGCCGCGCGTGGCGGCTTCCGTGGGCGGGATGGAGGCCCGGCAGCTCGTCGAAACGGGCCGCACCAGGGAGGCGCTCGCCGCGCAACTCGCCGCGCCCGCGGAAACCAGCCACGCCCAGGGCGCCCATGGCGATACGGCGCGCCCGATCCTGGAGAAGGAGTCCCAGGCCCTGAGCCTCCAGGCGCAGGGGAAGACGGACGAGGCCCTGGCGCTCCTGCGCGAGGCCGCGGATCTGGAAAGCGCGATGCCGCCGCCCTCGGGCCCGCCCTCGCCTCTCAAGCCGGCGCATGAGTTGTATGGCGAGGTCCTGCTGGCGGCGGGGAAGGCGGAGGAGGCGTCGCGGCAGTTCGAGGCCTCCCTGCTCCGCACGCCCAACCGGTCCGCCTCGCTCCTGGGAGCCGCCCGGGCCGCGGCCCGCAAGGGTGACGGCGAGACCGCGCGCCGGCACTATGCCGCCCTGGCCGAGAGCTGGCGCCAGGCCGACGCCGACCTCCCGGCGCTGGCCGAGGTGCGGACTTATCTGAAGGACTCGCCGGCCCGCTAGCGTTCGGGCCGCCGGGACTGGCGCACGGCGGCGACCACCCAGAGGGCGAGCACCTGGACCGGCGGCACCAGGGCCAGGTGGACGAGCGTCTCGGATGTCGGGCGCCAGCCGCCGCCGGTCACCGAGCGCGACAGGGCCCAGCCTCCCAGGTAGGCGCAGGTCAGGAGCAGCCAGAGGGCCAGCCATCTCACGGCTCTCAGTCTAGAGGATAGGATCGGCCCATGAGCGAGCTGAAGCCTTCCGACCCCACCTGGGAGCTGCTCAAGCTCCTGTTCAAGCCCCACCCGTGGCACGGCGTCTCGATCGGCGCCGACGCGCCCGGCGTGGTCACCGTGTTCGTCGAGATCGTGCCGACCGACACCGTCAAGTACGAGATCGACAAGCCGAGCGGACATCTCAAGGTCGACCGGCCGCAGAAGTACTCGAACGTCTGCCCGACCCTCTACGGGTTCGTGCCGCAGACCTTCTGCGGGGACCGGGTCGCCGCCCTCTCCCAGGAGCGGACCGGGACGACGACGGTCCGCGGCGACGGCGACCCGCTCGACATCTGCGTGCTGTCGGAGAAGACCTTCTCCCACGGCGACGTCCTGCTCCAGGCCGTGCCGATCGGCGGGCTGCGCCTCATCGACCACGAGGAGGCCGACGACAAGATCGTGGCCGTGCTCAAGGGGGACTTCGCCTTCGGCCACTTCCAGGACATCTCCGAGGTGCCCGAGGCGCAGATCGAGCGGCTGAAGCACTACTTCCTGACCTACAAGCGCCCGCCGCTCCCGGAAGATACCGGGAGCGCCGCCGAGGTGGCCATCACCCATGTCTACGGCCGCCAGGAAGCCCGGCAGGTCATCGAGCGCAGCCGGGAGGACTACCAGGCGCTGTTCCCGGATCTCCGGGACCGGCTGCTCGCCAGTCTCAGGCAGGGGGTTGGTTGAAAAAAGGAAAAGCCCGGGTTGCCCCGGGCGTTTTCAGACTCACAAAACGACAAAGAAGAAGACTGCTTGTTGGTCTAAGGAAACTCCCTCCGGTGCCGACAACTTCAAAGGATAAAAATGAATGGCAGACTTGGCTGCCTTGGGCCGTAGAGTAGGGCCGGGGACCTAAAGAGTCCTCAGAAGTTGGCTAAAACTTCCTCAAAAAACCTCAAAAAGGGGTAGAATCTCCCAAAGAATTCCCTAGCCGGTGGATAGGGTCGCCGCGCTTCAACGGGGCGGAGCGGTGGCCACCCGTAGCCGGAGATCGGCCAGGGACCGGCCTGGCCGGATTCCAGATCAGGTATTTGAGGAATGACTGCAGAAGCCCCATCCACGGCGGACGAGGCCCTCTCGCCGAGCGTGCAGCGCCCTCCGCTCATCTGAAGTCGGAATCATGAGCAATACAGGAGTTTCGACGGAGAAGCCAGGCGTTTCGACGGAGAAGCGCGTCTACCGCTTCGACGAGTTCAGCGCCGATCCTCTGCGGAGGCTCCTGCTGAGGGACGGGGCGCCCGTGGCGGTCACGCCCAAGTCCCTCTCCATCCTCCTGATCCTCCTGGAGAAGCGGGGAGAGGTCGTGGACAAGGACGAGCTGATCGGCCGCGTCTGGCCCGACACATTCGTCACCGAGGCCAACCTCACCCAGAACGTCTCCGCCCTGCGCAAGGCGCTCGGGGAGAAGGCGAACGACCATCGCTATGTGGTCACGATGCCGGGCCGCGGCTACTCCTTCGTGGCCGATGTCGTGGAGCTGCCCGAGGCCTTGGAGACGGCGGGAAGCCCGGCGCCGGAGCCCGAGCCGCCCCCGGAGCCCATCCCCGAACCGCCGGGCCGCTGGAGCCGCTGGCGCCGGCCCTTCCTGGCGGGGCTCGCCGCGGCCATGCTGCTGGCCGCCCTCGTGGCCGTGCCGGTGCTCCTCCGCGACCGGCTTCCGGCGCTAGCATCGCCCGCGGCTTCGAAGGCGCAGCGCACCTCGGTCGCGGTCCTCGGCTTCAAGGACCTCTCGGGCAAGCCCGGCTCGGCCTGGCTCGCCCCGGCGCTGACCGAGATGCTCACCACCGAGCTGGCCGCGGGCGGGCGGGTGCGGGTGGTGCCGGGAGAGACCGTGGCGCGGGCCCGCAAGACCCTGGAGTCCGACGCCCTCGACTCCGAGGCCCTGGGCCGCCTCCATACCATCCTGGCTTCCGATCTCCTGGTGACCGGGTCCTACCTGGTGCTCCCCGGCCGGCCGGACGGGCAGATCCGGCTCGACATCCAGGTCATCCACCTGCCGGACGGCGAGACGGCCTCCTCGCTGGCCGAGGTCGGCACCGAGCCGGAGCTGTTCGATCTTGTCGCCCGCACCGGGGCGAAGCTGCGCGGGCGCCTGGGCCTCCAGGAGCTGTCGCCCGAGCAGGAGCGGGAGGCGCGCGCTCTCCAGCCCTCCAACCCGGAGGCGGCGCGGCTCTATGCCCAGGGGTTGGAGAAGCTCCATGCCAGCCGCCATCTCGAGGCGGTGAAGCTCCTCCAGCAGGCGGCCGGGGCCGATCCGCGCTCGGCGTCCATCCACGCCGCCCTGTCGCAGACCTGGGCCGGTCTGGGCTACGACGCCAGGGCCGCGGGTGAGGCGCGGCAGGCGATCGAGCTTTCCGACGGCCTGCCACGGCCGGAGCGGCTCGCCATCCAGGCGCGGTTCTACGGGGCGGGCAAGCAGTGGAGCCGGGCTAGCGAGATCTACCGCTCCCTCTGGACCTTCTATCCCGACGACCTGGAGTACGGCCTGCAGCTCGCGACCGCGCTCTATCTGAGCGGGAACGGCTCCGAGGCTCTTGCCACCCTGGCCGAGCTGCGCAAGCTTCCCCCTCCGAGCGGCCTGGACTCGCGCATCGACTTCGTCGAGGCCAAGGCCCGCTTCCGGCTCTCCGACCTGCCCGGCGCCGTGCAGTCCGCCGCCGCGGCCGAGGCCAAGGGGCACGCCTCCGGCGAGCGCCTGATGGAGGCCCAGGCCCTTGTGGTCGCCGGCCAGGCGCTCACGGTCGAGGGCAGGAAGGACGAAGCCATCCGCGCGTTCGAGAAGGCCCGCACCCTGTTCGCGGCCGAGGGCGACGAGTGGGGTGTCTGCAGCGCCCTGGCCAACCATGGGATCCTGCTCTACCGGCAGGGCGACCTGGCCGGCTCCGAGAGGCTCCACCTCCAGGCTCTCGCCCTCGCCAGGAAGGTCGGCAACGTCACGGGTCTCGCGGCCGAGTACGGCAACCTGAGCCTGCTGTACCAGGACAGGGGGGATCTGCCGCGGGCTTTGGACTACCTGAAGCTCGAGCACGAGCAGCTCGACGAAATGGAGGAGCCCTTCCTCAAGTCGCGGGCGCTCTCCGGGGGCGCGGTCATCCTCCGGCTCCAGGGCGACCTGGCGGGCGCGCGGGCCCGCCTGGAGGAGGCCGCCGCCCTCGGACGGAAGATGCGCAGCCCGAGCGAGGAAGCCAGGGCGCTGCACAATCTGGCGTCGGTCCTGGTCTGGAGCGGGCAGGTCCGCGAGGCCGGCCGCCAAGCCGAGCGGGCCTACAGACTGGTCGAGGACCGGCGGGACCTGGTCCAGGCCAGCTCGTCGCTGGCCGCCTGGGCCGACGTCGCGGCCCGGCTCGGGGACCTGGAGACCGCGCGGAAGCGATACGACGAGGCCCTTGCGCTCAGACGGCAGGCAGGAGATAGGATCGGCATCGGCCAACTCCTGGGATCGATGGCGTGCCTTCAGTCTCTGGCCGGAGATCTGCCCGGTGCCCGGGCAAGGAGCGAGGAACAGTTCCGCATGGCGCTCGCGACGGAATCACGGACACTCCACGCCTGGAGCCTCCAGGGACTGGCCCGCAGCCGCGCGGCGGCCGGGTTCCCGGGAGAGGCGCGGCAGCTGCTCCGGCAGGCCCTGTCGGAGAGCACCGCCATGAGCGAGCACCTGAGGGCCATGCTGGTCCGCGTCGACCTGGCGAAGCTGGCGCTCGACGAGCCCGACGGCGCCGAGCCGGCGGCCCGGCTCGCGGGCGAGACGGCGGCCTGGTTCCGGCAGCGGGGCAACTCCTGGGGCGAGGCCGAAGCCTCCGCGGTCCTGGCGCAGGCCCTGGCCCGGCAGGGGAAGCGCGCCGAAGCCCTGGCCGCCGTGGACCGGGTGCGCGGGCTGACCGACAGGGGAGAGGACCGCGCCCTGGCCCTCTCCGTGGCCCCGCGGCTGGCGCTGGCCCGCGCACTGGTCGGCGCCCTGGCCGGCGAAAATGCCGAGGCGCGGATCGACGCCGCCGGGGCGGCCGAGGAGGCGCAGCGGCGCGGGTTCGTCGTCGTCTCCCTGGAGGCCCGCCTGGTCCAGGGCTGGATCGAGACAGAGCAGGGCGATCCGGGCGGCCGCAAGCGGATCGAGGAGGTTCGGAAGGAAGCTCAGGCGCGGGGGCTCGGCCTGCTCGTGCGGCATGCGGACGAGGCCCTCTCGCCGAGCGTGCAGCACCCCCCTCTCATCTGAAGCCGGGATCATGAGCACGGCAGGAGCTCCGACGGAGAAGCGCTTCTACCGCTTCGACGAATTCAGCGCCGATCCTCTGCGCAGGGTCCTGCTGCGCGACGGCGAGCCTGTCGCGATCACGCCGAAGGCCTTCTCCATCCTCCTCGTCCTGCTGGAGAACCGGGGCGCGGTGGTCTCCAAGGAGGAGCTGATCCGCCAGGTCTGGGCCAGCGTCTACGTCTCGGATGCGAACCTCACCCAGACCGTGTCCTCCCTGCGCAAGGCGCTCGGCGACCGCACCGGCGACCGGCGCTACGTCGTGACCGTGCCGGGCCAGGGCTACTGCTTCGCCGGGCCGGTATCGGAGGCTTCCGAGGAGAAGAAGGAGGAGACGGAGGAGGTCTCCGCGTTCCAGCCGTATCCGGGGAGCCGGCCCTCGACCGGCACCTTTCCCATCTTCCCCGAGACGGAGAAGACCGGCCCGATCCCGGCCGATCTCCGCAAGCCCGTGCGCGAGAACCTGCTGCGGATCGCCCTGGGCCTCGCCTGCCTGGCCGGTCTCCTCGGCCTGTCCTTCTATCTCTCCCGGCTCGACCGCGGACCCCTTGCCCTGCCCGCGGACCTCGGGACCTCCTCCCACTCCCGGCGGCCCTCCGTGGCCGTGCTGGGGTTCCGCGACCTCTCGGGAAAGGCCGGAACGCAGTGGCTCGGCTCCGCCCTGACCGAGATGCTCAACACCGAGCTTGCGGCCGGAGGCCGGCTGCGGGTGGTCTCGCGGGAGAACGTGTCCCGCGCCCGGCAGGTCCTGGACCTACCGCAGTCCGGCACCCTCGACCAGGACGACCTGGAGAGGGTCCACTCGATCGTCGGCTCCGACCTGCTGGTGATCGGCACCTACCTCGTGCTCGAAGAGGGCGGAGCACGGCGCATCCGTCTCGACGTCCGGGTCGTGGAAGTCGCGAGCGGCGACATCGCCGCCTCCCTGGTCGAGGTGGGCGAAGAGGCCGGCCTGTTCGAGCTGGTGTCGCGCACCGGCGCCCGGCTGCGCGAAATGCTCGGCTTCGAGGGGCTCTCGCCCCGGCAGGCGCGCTCGGCCCGCGCCCTTCAGCCCGCCGATCCGGAGGCCATGCGTCTTTACAATGACGGACTGGAGCGGCTGCGCTCGTCCGACGCCCCGCGCGCCCTGGAGGCGCTCCGGCGAGCGGCCGGGATCGAGCCCAACTCGGCCGTGATCCGCTCCGCGCTCTCCGAGGCCTACGGGATGCTCGGCTACGACGAACAGGCCCTCGCCGAGGAGAAGCGGGCCGTGGCGTTCGCGGGCGAGCTGCCGCGGGAGCCGCGCCTCGGCATCCAGGCGCGCTTCCACGAGCTCAGCCGGGACTGGAACCAGGCGAGCGAGACCTACCGCTCCCTCTGGACCTTCTATCCGGACAACCTCGAATACGGCCTCAAGCTCGCCAACTGCCTGATGCGCGGCGGGCGCCCGGCCGAGGCCCAGGAGACGGTCGCGGCCCTGCGCCGGCTGCCGCCGCCCGAGAGCGAGGACGCCCGCATCGACGTGCTGGAGGCGCGCATCGCCCTCCGCCTCGCCGACCCGGCCCTGGAGCTGCGCGCCGCCGAGGCCGCCGTGGCCAAGGGGCGGCGCTTCGGCGAGACGGCGGTCCTGATCCAGGGCCTCGTCTTCCAGGGCGACGCGCTCCTCACCCTGGGGCGGGTCGACCCGGCGGTCGGGAGCTTCCGCCAAGCCCTCGACCTGGCGAAGAACGGCGACAGCCCGATGACCCTCGGCATGGCCTACGGCAACCTCGGCGTCGCCCTGATGAGGCGGGGCGACCTCGCCGAGGCCGAGACCGAGACCCGGGAGGCGCTCGCCATCGCCGAGCGGATCGGTACGGATGTGGGCATCGCCGCGCAGAACGAGGTCCTGGGGGACCTGCACCGGTTGCGGGGAGAGCTGGGGGAGGCGCAGGCCCATCTGGAAAAGGCGCTGGAGGTCTACCTCCGCCTCGGAGACCGGACACTCCAGGGCCGCGTCCGGAGCAACCTCGGCCTGATCCTGTGGGCGCGGGGGGACCTCGATGCGGCCCGGAGCTCGCTGGAGCAGGCGCTGGCCCTGAGCCGCGAGACCGGCAACCGCGCCATTCCCGCCGTGGCCCTCACCCATGTGGGCCGGATCCTGGAGCGCCAGGGGAAGCTGCAGGAAGCCCTGCGCCGGCACGAGGAGGCCTTCTCCCGCTTCCGCAAGCTCGGCGACCCCGGCCAGTCCGCCGGAGCCCTGGCCCAGTCCGCGGTCGTGCTCGGCCGCCTGGGCCGGCCCGGCGACCTGGAGACCGCCCGCAAGCGCTTCGAGCAGGTCCTCCAGACCCGGCGGCGCCTCGGCGACCGCATCGGCATTGCCGAGGTCCTCGGCGCCCTGTCCAACCTCCAATACCGCAAGGGCGACCTGGGCTCCGCCCGCCGCCTGGCCGACCGCGAAGCGCAGATCGCCGCCGAGACCGGTTCCCTCAGTCTCGCCGCCGACGCTCTCCGCGCCACGGCCCGCGCCGACCAGGCCGCGGACCGCCTCCCCCAGGCCCGGCGCTCCCTGGAGACGGCGCTCGAAACTCTCGGTCCCGATCCCAGCCTCGCGGCGACCGACCTCCGCCTCGACCTCGCGCGCCTGGCCGTCTCCGAAGAGAGCTTCGACGAGGCCGGCCGGCTTGCGGACGAGGTCGCCTCCTGGTGCGCAGACCGTGAGATGATCGACGGCGAAGTCGAAGCCCTGTCACTGCTGGCCGACGCCTACCTGCGCCAGGGGCGGCTCGACGACGCCCGGCACGCCGCCGAGCGCGCGAGGATGTTGCTCGGGGAGAGCGCCGACCAGGAGCTGAGGGTCCGGGCCGCGGCCCGGCTGGCCCGTGTCGATGCGGCCGCGGGCGAGACCGGAGAGGCGGCCGGAGAGCTGTGGCGCGAGCTGGAGGCCGCCCAGGCGTCCGGCCTGGCCGCCGCGGCGCTGGAGGCGCGGCTCGCCCTGGGCGAGGTCCTGCTCGCCGCCGGCGACGCGACCGGCGGACGGGCCGCTCTCCTGGAAGTGCGGAAGGAAGCCGAAGGCAGGGGGTTCGCGAGGCTTGTCCGCGAGGCCGGGCACGCTCTCGAAACGGGAGGAGTCCTCAGCGGATGGAAGAGCGCGAGGGAGGCCGGACGGAGCCCCGGCTCCTGCAATTCGACGACTTCCGGGTCGAGCCGGTGGCCCGCGTGCTCTGGCGCGGCGACGAGCCGGTCGCGCTGACCCCGAAAGCCTTCTCTCTTCTCCTCATCCTCCTCGAACGACCCGGGGAGGTGGTGACCAAGGACGAGCTGTTGCGGCGGCTCTGGGAGCGGGGCACCGCCAACGAGGCGAGCCTCACGCAGTGCGTCTCCACCCTGCGCAAGGCTCTCGGCGAGAGCGCGAGCGAGCGCCGCTACGTGGTCACCGTCCCGGGGCAGGGCTACTGCTTCGGCTCTCCGGTCGCCGAGGTGGCCTCCACCCTCTCGAATATCAGCGTCGGCGACCGCCCCGCCCTCCGCAGGCCCGGATGGCGGCGGCGCTTCCTCGAGGCCTTTGCCATCCTCCTGGTCGGCACCGCGCTGGCCGCCTGGGTCCTCCTCGCCCGGATGCCGGACGAGGAAGAGGCCGATCCGCGCGCGGCCCTCGCCGTGCTGGAGCTCCGCAACCTCTCGGGCCGGGAGGAGGGCCGGCTCGCCGCAACCCTCCCCAGGATGCTGACCGGCGAGCTCGCCGCGGCGGACCGCCTGCGGGTGATTCCGGACGCCAGGGCGGCCGACCTGGTCCTGACGGGCTCGTTCCTGGCTCTCGGCGAGACCGGGCCGAGAAGGATCCGTCTCGACCTGCGGGTGGTGCAGGCCAGGACCGGCGAGACCGTGGCGGCCCTGGCCGAGGTGGGCACCGAAGAGCGTCTGTCCGAGCTGGTCGGGCGCGCCGCGGCCCGGCTGCTGGAAGAGCTGGACGTCAGCGGCCGGGACGGTCCACTCCCAGCTCGTTGAGCAGCGGCCGCGCCGCCTCGCCCTGGAGCGTCTCCAGCATCCAGAGCAGATAGCGCACGTCCACGCTTATGTTCCGCGCCACCTCGGGCACATAGCCGAAATCGTTCGCCACGTTCTCCCAGACCCGGTCGAAACTCACGCCGACCAGCTCGCCGCGGCCGTTGACCACCGGGCTGCCCGAGTTGCCGCCCGTCGTGTCCGCGTCGGCCAGGAAGTTCACGGGCACGTCCTTGAGCGCCGGATCGGCCCAGCGGCTCCGCGGGGCGGACGGCACCGCGGCCAGCAGATCGTCCGGAGCGTCGAACGGCTCCTCGCCGGTGTGCTTCTCGGCCACCCCGGCGAGCGTCGTGCGCGGCTCCATCACCACCGCGTCCCGCGGGCTGTAGCCCTGGACCTTGGCGAACGAGACCCGCAGCGTGCTGTTGGCATCCATGGCAACGGGCTTGCCAGCGTGCGCGATCACCGCTCGCATCCAGACCGGCCGCAGCCGCGAGGCGGCCCCCTTGAAGCGGTCCTCCCGCTCCTTGCTGTCGAGCAGCTCGCGGTCCAGGCCGAAGGCCAGGTCGAGCAGCGGGTCGTGGCGGGCGCGGAGCTGCGCCTCGGTCTCGCCGTACATCTTCATCCGCTCGTCCAGGTCGGTCACCCGGGTGCGGGCGAAGAGATCGGCCACCTTCCTGCGGATCTCCTCGGGCGTGCGGCCGCCGGCCAGGAAGGCGTCCACGGTCGCGGAGCGCCCATTCTCGGGGAGCTTCGCGAAGCGGCCCAGGAAGTCCACCAGCAGCTCCTGCTCGGCGGGCAGGAACATGCGGTGCTGGTCGAGCCGCAGCCTGTCCTCGATCCGGCTGCGGCTGCGGTCCATGTAGTCGGGATCGCGGTCGAGGTCGGGCTTGGCCTTCTCGCCGGCCCAGCGCGCCAGCGTCAGCGCCATGTGGAGCGGCTTGGCTCCCTGCGTGGCCTGTTCGAGCAGGAAATCCCGCTCCCAGGTCGCCAGCCGCGCCTCCATGAGCCGGGACAGCTCGCGCTGCGCCGCCACGGCCTGGTTGTACTCGGGCCGTGTCCAGGCCCAGTCCAGGACCTCGCGCTCGGACTCGTGTTTCTTTTCCAGGACGTGGCCGCGCCGCAGCCCCGCCACCTGCCCGCGCGAGTTCTTCTCCCGGTTCGCGAGACCCCTGACGCGAACGGCGAGCGCGATGCGGGCCGTCTCGTCCTTGGCCGACGCCGCTTCCAGGATGTCGATCCAGGCGCGGAAGGTCTCGGCGCGCCGCGGGTGATACAGCTCGCCGCGCTCCCGCATCTCGGACTCCAGCAGCGAACGTACCGTGGCCGCCGGATACCCCACGAGCATCACGAAGGTGCCAGGCTCGACCCCCTGGTGGGCAATGGGGAAGAAGTGGCGCGGATGATACGGCGTGTTGGACGGGCTCGATGCTGCCGATGCCGCCGGCGCGCCGCCCGCACCGGCATAGACCCGGAGCAGGGCGAAATCGCCGGTGTGGCGAGGCCAGCTCCAGTTGTCGGTCTCGCCGCCGTAATCGCCCACGGCGCGCGGCGGGGCGTACACGAGCCGCACGTCCGTGAGCTCCAGATTTTCGAAGAGCACGTACTGGACGCCGTCGTCGAACGCCTCCACCTGGCAGCGCCGGTCCGGCTGCGCCTCGCAGGCGGCGATCAGCTCCTTCTTCTTGCGCTCGATGGCGCGGTACCGGGTGAGGTCGTCGGTGTCGGGTGGCACCGCGGCCTCGATCTGGGCCGTCACGTCCGTGCTCTTGTGCGGGATCGTGACGCGAGCCGCCTTGCCGATCAGCTCCTCTCCGCGGCTCCGCGCCAGGAAGCCGTTGGTGATCAGGTCGCGCTCCGGCGTGGAGTTTTGCTGCAACAGGCCGAAAGCGCAGTGGTGGTTCGTGATCAGCAGCCCGTCGGCAGAGACGAACCCGGCCGAGCAGGTGTTGAGCTGCACCGCCGCGTCGAGCAGGCCGGCGCCGTCGCGCCCCCACAGCGAGTCCGGCGGGATCTCCAGGCCGAGCTGCCGCAGCCACTGGGGATCGAGCTGCAGGACCTGTTCAGGAGTCCACTTCCCCTCGACCGCGAAGGCCGGGAGCGAGCACAGGAAGAGAGCACAGAGCCACCGTTTCATGGCGGCGTAGTGTACTACCCGCGCAGCAGCTTGTAGCTCTTGAGATGCCGGATCGCCGCCTTTTTGCGGCCCAGCCCCTCGTACACCACCGCCAAGTTGTAGTGCGCGTCGGCCAGGGCCGGGTCGATCTCCAGCGCCTTCTCGTAGATCTCGGCCGCCTCGGCGGGCCGGCCCAGGTCCTGGAGCGCCACGCCGAGATTGAACAGCGCCGTGGTGTCGTCCGGCCGCGTCTCCAGCGCGCTGCGGTAGTGGCCCTCGGCTTCCACGGTGCGCCCGGTCTCGTGCAGGAGGCGCCCGAGGTTCAGGCGGGCGTCCACCATCGTGGGATCGATCTCCAGGGCCTGGCGATAGGCGTCCTCCGCGGACGCCGGATCGTCCGCCTCCAGCTCGACGCCGCGGTCGAACCACTCATCGGCGCTGTCCGCCTCCGGCTCGTCGGACTCGATGACCTCGGCCACCACGACGGCGGCGAACCGGCGCGCCCGCTGACTGTCCAGAGACGCGGCCTCGCGGGCCAGATCCGAAACCTCGAAATCGAGCAGCGCCTGGCCCGACTCCGGGTTCCAGACCTCGAGGCCGTCGCGCACCACCACGTGATGACCCTCGGCCGAGATGCGGACGCCGGTGATCGGCTGTCCTTCGGGGAGCTGCTCGCGGAGATTCCGGAGAGCGAGGACGATGCGGCGCTGCGGCACCCGGGCCTCCACCAGACCCTTGGCCGTGCGCATGAGGATGAGGTCCTGGAACGTGAAGCGGTACTCGCCCCTCGGACCCTGCCCGGGCGTGAGAAATCCCGAGCGGACGTACGAGCGGACCATGGCTACCGGGATTCCGAGCAGGGCGGCTACGTCGCGGGTGGAGTAGCCGCTCGCTCCAGCCTCTCCCGGTACGCTGAGGGAGGCGAAGCGGTTCATCGCCCCCATTGTACTCCGGCCTCCACGCAGGTATGAGAACAACTAGCGCTTGGAGGTCTTCTTCTTCGTTTCAGCCGAACCCGAAGCCGTGCGAGGCGCGGCCTTGGGCGGCTTGCGCGACGAGATCGGGATCGGCTCGGCCGACTTGCCCTTGGTCTGAGCGGGCTGCGCCGCCGAGAGGCTCGCCTTGAGCGCTTCCATGAGATCCACGATCTGGGCCCGCGGCGCCTCGGGCGGCGCGGCCTTGATCTCCTGGCCCTGGACCTTGCTCTCGATCAGCTCGCGCGTCCGCTTGCGCACGCTGTCCTCGTAGGTCTCGGGGTGGAACTCTTCGTTCGCGATCTGCTCGATGAGCTGCATCGCAAGCCGGAGCTCCGGCTCCTTGACCTCCGCGGGAGCGACCGGGACCTCGGTGAACTTCCGGATCTCGTCCTCGTAGCGGAGCTGCTGCATGATCAGGCCGTCCTGGTACGGCCGGAGCAGGACCAGGTAGTCCTTGCCGCGCGCCGCGTAGCGCGCCACCGCCGCCCGGCCCGTCTCGCGCATGGCCTGCGACAGCAGCCGGTACGGACGGTCGCCGCCCTTGTCGGGTCCGAGATAGGTCGACTTTTCAAAATAGACGGGATCGACCTGCTCGGCGGGCACGAACTCCGTGATCTCGATCGCGTTCGTGGGCTCCGGAGTCAGAGCCTTGAGCTCCTCATCCGAGAACAGCACGTACTGTCCCTTGGCGTATTCATAACCTTTCACCATTTCGTCGCGGCCGACGACCTGGTCATCGGTGGGGCAGACATACTGTTGCTTCAGGCGGGTACCGCACTTGCGATGCAACATGTTCAGTTGAATCCCGGACGAGCTCTCACCCGTCGAATAAAGCTTCACCGGGATCGTGACGAGTCCAAACGAGATGGTGCCGGAGGCGAAAGATCTAGCGGTCATTCCCATATTGTACCATCGATCTGCAATGTCCGTGCACATACCTGGCAAATCCGATTCATCCCGTCTGGTACGCGAAATCCGGAAAGAGCTCGAACGTCTCGAAGCCCCGTCCGGAGTGGTTTCCGCGATGGGTGCCGAGGTGATGAAACCCGAGACCTCCGATGGGCCTTTCACAAAAAAAGGTTGGGTATTCGAGCTCAAATACGACGGGTTTCGAATCCTTGCAGAAAAGATGGAAGACGGAGCGAGGCTCGCCTATCGCAGCGGCCGTGACGCAACCCCGCTCTTTCCGGAGATCGCGACCGATATCCAGAATCTTCCCTATCGATCACTTTTGGTGGATGGAGAGGCCGTCATCCTCGACGACTCGGGCCGGCCCGATTTCCAGCTCCTCCAGCGGCGCGCCCAGCGCTCCGCGAACGAGGCTCCGCCGGTCCTCTTCGTCTTCGACCTCCTGTCCTTCGAGGGGTACGATCTCCGCCCCCTGCCGTTGACCGTTCGAAAATCGATCCTGCGCCGAGTTTTACCGTCGAGCGATCACATCCGTATCGTGGATGAGGTCCCGGAAAGGGGAGAGGACCTCTTCGCCGCGGTGTCGAGCCTCAACCTCGAAGGCATCGTGGCCAAGCGCGAGGACTCGCCCTACAAGCCCGGCTACTCGCCCCTCTGGCTCAAGATCCGGGTCGATCGGACCGGAGACTTCATCATCGCGGGCTACGAGCCGGGGCCCGGCGGGCTCCGGCGCCTCCACCTCGCGCTCTGCGAAGGCGCGGACTTCGTCTATGCCGGAACCGTGGGCTCGGGCCTCGACACCCGCGAGATGAACGAGATCCGCGCCCGCCTCGATCCGGCCCGCCGGCCGACGCCGCCTGTCTCGAATCCTCCCAAGGACCGGAACGCTGTGTGGGTCGAGCCCGAGCTGGTCTGCGAGGTGCGCTACAAGGAGCTGACCCGCGGCGGCAGTCTGCGGCAGCCCGTGTTCCTCCGGCTCCGCGAGGACAAGACCATCGACGAGTGCCGCCAGGAACCCGTGCCAGCGTTGCCGGAGCCGCCGAAGTCGGCGACAGGTCCGCGCTTCACCAACCGGGACAAGGTCTTCTGGCCGGACGAGGGCTACACCAAGGGAGACCTGATCGACTACTACAAGGCCGTGTCACCCTGGATGCTGCCTTTTCTGAAGGATCGTCCGCTGGTGCTGGACCGCTACCCGAACGGGATCACGGGAAAGTCCTTCTTTCAGAAGAACGCCGGTGAGTCCGCGGGACCGCTGCGCACCGTCACGATCGCGAGTGATTCCCGATCGATCGAATATTTTCTGTGCGAGAACGAGGAGTCCCTCCTCTATCTGGCCAATCTCGGAGCCATCCCGTTCCACGTCTGGTCGAGCCGGATCGGAGCCCTGGACCATCCCAACTGGTGCATCCTCGACCTCGATCCGAAAGGAGCGCCCTTCCGGGACGTGGCGCGGATCGCGCTGGCGCTGGGCGACCTCTGCGACGAGATCGAGCTGCCGTCCTTCATCAAGACGAGCGGCGGCAGCGGCCTCCACATCCTGATCCCCCTGGGAGGTCAGTGCGACCACGAGCAGTCGAAGCAGATCGCGGAGCTGCTGGCCCGCGTCCTTGTCGACCGCCTGCCTGCCATCGCCACCACCCTCCGCTCGATCCCGGCGAGGAAGGGCCGTGTCTACGTGGACGCCCTGCAGAACGGCCGTGGCAAGCTCCTCGCTGCGCCCTACAGCGTCCGGCCTCACCCTGGGGCACCCGTCTCCACGCCGCTCAACTGGAGCGAGGTGAGCGCGAAGCTCGACGTCCGCCGGCACAACCTGCGCACTGTACCGAAGCGGTTGGAAAAGCTTTCGGAAGATCCCCTTCTGCCCGTGCTCGAAACGCGCCCCGACCTGATGTCAGCGCTCGGGAGGTTGGCAGAGCTGATCTGACGGAACCCCTGCGACTTTGACAGAGGTTTGATCTGCGCGTAGGGTGACTGTGTCCATCCCTCTCTGCCCGTCGCTGACGATCTGGCGCCTCGAGCTGCGTTACAATGGGCTCCCGAAGGTCAATTTCCGACGGAGCCCGCATCATGAGTCGTCCCCTACGTCCGCTGCCTGCCCTCCTCGCGGTCCTCTGCCTCGCCGCCACTGCGCTCTCCGCGCAGGAGGCCGGCGGCCGAGCCGACAGGCATCCTCGCGCCGTCCCCATCGGTGCCTATGGTCAGGTCGAACGCGGCCAGGGCCCGTCGGGCCAAGGGCAGTGGCGGGGATTCCCGATCAGCCTCAGCCTGCGCGACGCGCCGCTGCCGGAAGTCCTCCGCGCGTTCGCCCAACTCGCCGGCTTCAACCTGGTCCTCGATCCCCGGATCCCGCAAGGAACCGTGACGGTCGAGCTCAAGGATGTACCGTGGGACCTGGCACTGCACGTAATCCTCGAAACCCATGGCCTCGGAGCCGAGGTCGACGGCCGATTGTGGCTGATTGCGCCCAACTAAAGAGTGCTGCCTATCAAACGGCCCAACGGGCCTGGAGAAGGGTGGCCTGGCGGAGTTTCACAGCATCCACGTGAACGACCAGTGGCGCGTCATTTTCCGTTGGACCGAAGCATCGCGCGGCCAAGGTCGTGGGAACCCTGCCGGATTCTCTTCTCCGCGCGAGTTAACCCGTCGCGGCAGATCAGCCTTTCTCCTGCCTCATCTTCCCATAGGAACGGTACCGGCCGGTCACCAGGTGCCAGGTTCCCTTTCGTTTTAAATCTTCGAGCGCTTTGCTGGTGGCCTTTCGGACCGCGGCCTCGCTTCCGCCGACGGAGTCCCACTTGAACCCGACGAGCTCGAGGTGGCAGCCGCGAAAGGGGTAGGAGTCTGGAATGGCGATCAGGCCATCGATGATCGCCTCCGCGATGGCATGTACGATCCGCTGCGTGTAGTCCGGATCGAAGTCCTCAGGCCAGATGACGTTGGTCTCGAACGAGAGATCGTCGGCGGGAAGAGCACGGAAGCGTACGTAGGCGTAGCTCGAAGGATGACCGAATTGACCTTTGAATTCGTAGTCGCATTCGAAGGGTTCGACAAGACGCCGGTAGTTGCAGGCCGTCTTTTGCAGGTCCCAGTTTTCGAAGAGACTTGATTCATTCATATGCCTCAGAGAATAACACCCGGTGACGAGGTGTGCGGAGCACATTGACCCCGCACACCTCCGGCGGACCAGCCTCCCCTGAAAGCCGGTCTCCGGGTGCGGAACGGCAGCAGCCTTGGACTCGGTGGCCGCCGTTCCTCCATGTTGTCAATGAACCACGCCAGCGGTGCTTCAGCTACGCTGAAGCACCGGTCTGTCCGCTCATGATACCCGGCCGACTGTAAATCTGAGCCGGTCACTGCCAAATTCGTAAGTAGTTACAGAAATCAGGCCCCTCAAAACGGAAATCGGGCTCTGTCAATCGGCGGGCGTCCTCCCCGAGGACGATTTGGGCATCTCGGAGGCGTTGCAACGTTCTCCAGCGTGTTGCAACTCTCCCTGTTGCAATGTCGACTTCCCTGTTGCGATGTCGATTGCCCTGTTGCAATGTAAGCTTCTCCACGCCGTTGCAAACTGCCCCGGGCCAATGTCAACTGCCCTGGGTCCTTGCAAGCTTCCTCAAGCCAATGTCAACTCCTCTGGACCGTTGCAAACTCATCCGGACCAATGTCAACTGCCCTGGCGCAATGCAAGGTGCCCTGTTGCAATGCGACGTTACGTTGCAACAGAGCAGCTTACGGACTTCGCGGACGGAAAAAGGCCCGCGGACGCCGGAGCGCCCGCGGGCCAGAGGATGGCAACGGGGTCAAGGCTCCTGGACAGGAGCGGTCCAGATCTCTTCCTTGGCGTTGTTGCGGCGGTCGGTCCACGACGGGAAGAACTTGCCGGCGTAGGCCGAGAGGCTGTTGTAGTCGCCGTACTGGTTGCCCGAGTCGGCGCCGGCCACGGTCTCGTCGGTCATGGCCGTGCTCACCTTGGTCGCCGCGCTCCAGGTCACGCCGCCGTCCGAGGAGGACTGGAAGTAGACGTCGGTCTTCTTGCGGGTCGCATCGTTGACCGTGTCGTAGTACATGACGCCGATGCGGCCGGTGGTCTCGTCTACCACGAACCACTGGTTGAACTGGTCGTTCTTGGACGCCTGGTTGTTGATCATGACCGGCGCGCCCCAGGTGGTGCCGCCGTCGGTCGAGCGCGCGAACCAGACGCGGGTCTTGCACGAGGAGGCGGCGTTGCTGCCGGGCTCGTTGGTGGCGGAGGTGCAGCCGGTCTCGCCGGTGAGGTCGACCCAGGTCGCATAGACGTTGCTGCCATAGGCGCCGCCCGAGACGTAGATCAGGGCGCGGCGGTTGTTGAAGGACGGGATGCCGATGTCGTAGCCGTCGAAGGTGGTGGCGATGACCTTGCCGGCACCCCAGCTCGCGCCGCCGTTGGTCGACTTGGCGACGACGATCCTGCGGTTGGTCGTGGTCGGCCAGAAGACGAAGGCGTCGCCGGCGAGGTTGGTGCGCACGTCACAGCCGATGGCGGTGCCGGAGGACTCGGCGCCGCTGACCTGGATGGGGGTGGCGCCCCAGCCGGCCGCGGTGCGGCGGTTCACATAGAGCGGAGTGCCGTTGTGCCAGCAGACGTAGATGGTGTCCTTGTAGGGCGAGGTCGCACTGTGGTCGGCCCACATGATCTGCTTGTCCGTGGACTTCTGGGTGCCCGAGAAGGTGGCGTCCGACGTCCAGGTGACGCCGTTGTTGGTCGACTTGAAGGCGCGCATCTTCAGGATGTTGCCCTTGATGCCGATGCTGGTGGACCAGGCGGTGCCGTTGGAGGTCCAGTCGACGGTCGGGTCGGAGTGGTACGAGTCGGTACCCAGCGGCAGGAAGGTCTGGCCCCAGGTGGCGCCGCCGTCGCTGGAGTAGAACTGGGCCTGCTGGCCGCTGGCCGAGATGTTGTTCGAGGCCGCGACGACCAGGTTCGGGTTCCAGTAGTTGATGCGGATGTCGGACTCGCTGCGCGGGCTGGTCTGCGCGCCCGAGGTCCGCACGTTGGTGCCGACGGTGGCGGCTCCGGCGATGACGTCCATATCGCCGATATCGCCGTCCGGGGCGGCTTCGACGTCGGCCATGGTCGGCCGCAGCTCCTGGTGGCTCACCATCCACTCGTAGACCTCGTGGAGGACGCGCGGATAGCCCTTGGTCGGATCCTCGCGGTCGTAGGTGAGCTCGGGGTGGCCCTTGCGGAACCAGACGCGGAGCCAGGCCGGCACCGGGATGGTGTCGTTGGCCTCCTCCGGGAACAGCATGCCGAAGTCCTGGTTCTCGTAGACCAGGGCTTCGAGGGCGGTGCCCGGACGGACATGGTCCTTCTTGAGCTGCTTGTCGATGGACGGCCAGCCCGGAGTTGCGGGCTGAGCGGCCATCGCGGGGGCGGCGGCTGCGGCGATCAGCAGCGCCACCGGGGCGAACTTGAACCATTTGCGCATAGAGACTCCTCCAGATCAACGATCAGTTGACACAGGTGCCTCCGACTAAATGTCCGAGGTCCTTATGAAAATGGAGGTGTCCTGAGGGGAGAAAATCGAGCCCCCTCGAAGGAGGGGGCCCGGTGGATGGCGCCTACTCCTGGAACCAGCCGTTGACGTCGAGGAGCAGGTGGACCGGCGCGGAGGTGTTCGACTTCACCTGGATGGCGCCGGCGGGCGACAGGGGCAGTATGGCGTTGTTGGCCCGGTTCTGGCCGGCCAGGAAGTTGATCGAGCTGGTGATGGGCGGCGCCTGATCGGCTGGGAACAGGCTCAGGTTCCCGCCCGCGCCGGCGCCGACCGCGGTGATGTTGACCGACAGCGCCTTCGCCGTGGCCGGGATTCCGCAGGAGCCGGTGAGGACGAAGGTCCGGGTCTGGCCCGGGAACAGGGCCGGCCCGCCGTTCGGCGCGTTGGGCTCGCGGGTGTCCACCAGCCGGCAGGGGGCCGCGGTGTAGAAGTCCGTCGGCGGCGGGGTCGTGTGACAGACGTTTTCGACGACCGCGTTCTCGAAGGACACCGTATCGATGTACCAGCCTTCGAGCGCGTACGAGGAGTCCTCGCCCATGTGCCAGCGCACCTGGACCTCGTGGCCGGCCCAGGGGCTGAGATCCACGCGGACCTGGGTCATCGTTCCGATCGTGCCCTCGCACCAGGCCTTGAGGCCGCCGAGCGGGTTGCCGGAGTTGTAGATCTGACCGGTGTAGCCGCCCGAGATGAAGGCGGTTCCGGACAGGTAGGTCCACGGTCCGCCGTCGACGGAGATGTCGAGGAGGCCGCCGTCGAAGCAGCTCTCGAACCGGTAGGTGTGCCAGAAGGAGAGGACGGTGCTCCCGCCCGCGGTGATGGTGGGCGAGACCAGGACCCGGTGCGAGGTGTAGCCGTCGGCGACCGAGTGCCAGGAGTGGGTGCCGCTGTGGAACGCGCTCTGCGACCTCTCCCAGGTGTTGGTGCCGCTCAGGGCGGCGTAGGTCCAGCCGTCGAGGTCGAAGCCGTCCGCCGCCTCGAAGGTGTCGGTGAGGGTGACCGGCAGGACGAGGGGGCCGGTGGGAGTGCCGAAGAGGCGCACGAGGTTCGTGTCCACCTGGCCGTTCGCGGTGTCCTTGGAGCGCACGATGTAGTAGTAGGTGGTGCCGACGTTCAGGGCTCCGGTGTCCTGGAAGCTCGTGCCGGTGAGGCCGGTCGCGATACGGTTCGCGGCCGAGGGGACGAAGCCCGGATCGGTGGAGCGGAACACGTCGTAGGTGGCCGGACCACCGCAGTGGGCGTTGGCCGGCGCCCAGGTGATCGCGAGCGCGCAGGTGGAGGACACCTGGTCCTCGACCTCGGCCACGCCCGCGAAGGTCGGCGTCACGGTGCAGGCCCCGGTGGGACTGGCCTGCACGCAGCCGGAGGGATCCGACTCGCAGAAGCCGGTGGAGTCGAGGCCGGTCACGGAGTAGGCCCAGGTGACGCCGCCCGAGACCGGGCTGTCCAGGTACGGCGAGCCGGCCACGGCGTTCGCGACGCGGGTGAACGGCTCGTGCGCGGCACAGGTGCCGAGCGCGCGGTAGACGTTGAAGGAGCTCGAGGCGGGCGTGCCGTTGCTCCAGGAGAGCTGGACCTGGTTGTTGGCCGGCGTGGTGGCGGTGCCGATCACCGGCGCGCCGGTGCAGGCGTGGGGCACGCAGGTGCTGACGTTCACGTCGTCGAGATACCAGCCGTAGGAGGAGACGACGCAGTCGGTGATGGTCTCGAAGGAGACCCGGATGGAGTGCCCGCCGCATCCCGTGGCGCTGCCCGCGGCCACGCAGGCGGTGTCGAGGTTGACGGTGGTCTGCACGAAGCCGGACGATATCCCGGTGAACACCGGCGTGCCGACGACGCCGGGCGGCGGGCAGGAGTTGTAGACGGTGCGGTCGTAGTTGTAGCCGGACAGGGCCGAGGCCGGCACCTGGACCCAGGGTCCGCCGTCCACGGAGATCTTCAGGGTGCCGCCGTCGTAGCCGTATTCGAAACTGCGGCTGTGCCAGAAGCTGAGCCGGTTGAGGCCGGCGCCTGCCGGAATGGCGAAGCCCAGGGCTCCATCCCCCGGAGGCCAGACGCCGGAGTGCTCGCCGTTCGTGTAGAAGTCGGAGCAACCCTGTCCGCCGAAGCGGAAGATGTCGTTGCCGCCGTGTGCCTGGCAGGCCTGGACGCCGCGCCAGGAGGAGGTCGTCGCCGTGAAGTTCTCCACGGTCCAGCCGGCAAGGCCGGGTTCGTTCGGGCCCTCGAAACCGCTCTGGTAGAGCGTCTCCGTCTGGCAGGGCGTCGTGCCGGCCCCCGCGGTGTTCGAGTCGGTCGAAACGCAGTTGTCGCCGGTCGCGGCCCGCACTCGGTAGTAGCGGATCGTGCCCGGGTCCAGGTTGCCGTCGGAGTAGGTGGTGGCTGCCGGCAAAGACGCGATCTGGGTGAACGGACCGGCCGCGGAGGTGGCGCGGAAGACCCGGTATTCCGATGCGCCGGGGACGGCGTTCCAGGAGAGATTGATCCGGTCGATGCCTCCGGAGGTGGCGACCAGGTTGGCCGGCGCCGACGGCGGGGAGTCGCACGGTGGCTCCTGCGGCATGGCCGACTGGCACTCGGTGGGCGCCGCGGAGCAGGCCGCGTTGCCGGCGCCGTGGGACACGAGGCGGTAGGAGTAGGTCAGGCCGTTGGCCACCGCGAGGTCGGTGAACGAGGCGCCGGTCAGGCCGCTCGCGATCCGCACGAACCCGCTGTTGCAGCCGGCCTCGGAGCGAAACACGTCGAATTCGGCGCCCGCGGTGGCGCCCGACCAGGAGAGGGCGACCTGCCGGTTGCCGGGGGTGGCCCCGAGGGTGGGGACCGCGGGCGGCGTGCAGCCGGAGAAGCAGGTGTTCGCCCCGGGGTCGCCGGCGCAGGCCATGCCGTGGCGGTTCAAGGCGGCGAAGATCTGGCACGAGTGGGGGGTGCCGTTCGCGAGGTTGCCGTCGTCGTCGTCCGCGGCGCGCAGGGTGCGGAAGAGCGCGCCCGCGGCGCAGCCGTCGGAGGTCCAGGGGATGGTAGAGTTGTGGCAGACGAAGGCCGAGGTGGACGTGGGCCGGCTCACGTACCAGAGGCGCTCGGTGGTCGCCCAGGCCGCGGCGCTCCCGGGGGTGGGCAGGTCGCGGTTGGCGAGGTCCCACACCGCCTCGGACATGACGTAGGACTCGCAGTGCCCCTCCCCGCCGCAGGGGCCGTCATAGCCGCCGCCGCCCGGGCAGCGCACGCGGGTGAAGTTCTCCACGGTGTGCGCCGTGTTCGAGGTGTGCTTCGCCCAGTCCACGTCGCGCACGCCGGTGCAGGAGGTGCAGGCGTCGCCGTAGCCGGCGCAGTTGGTGGTCCGGAAGCCCTGGCCCATGCACGAGTCGTGGAGCAGGAGGGCGGCCGTGATGTCGGCGTAGCCCTCGCCGGTGCCGTTGTCGGCCGAGAAGCCGTTGCCGTCGTTGCTGTCCAGGCCGTGGCCGTACTCGTGGAGCGACACCGCGGCGATCTCGCCGGTGTTGCCGCAGCCGGAGCCGGAGCGGAAGAAGTTGACCGAGAACCCGTCCCAGTAGGCGTTGCAGACGCTCTGGATGTTGACGTTGACCGGGAGCTGGGCGTTCAGCCAGGTGTTGGACGGAAGCCAGCCGCGGCCGATCTCCTTGGCCCGGTTGACGTGGTAGAACTGGGTGCGGGCGGAGTGGGTGTTGCCGGCACCGCCGGAGCCCGGGGTGGTGCAGTCGGTGCCGGTCGAGGTGCCGAAGAGGAGGCTGCCCAGGGCGTTCGAGGTCAGGGAGATCGATCCGCAGCTGTCGTTGATGTCCACGTACTGGCCGGTCAGCGTGGAGCTCACGGTGCCGCTGCCCGGGAAGTTGCCCGCGGAGTCGGTGAAGCCGCCGGTCGAGAGGTCCGCGTACGGCATGGGCAGCACGGTCTCGTCGTTGAAGATGTAGGACTTGGGGTAGACGCCGCCGTTGGCCTTCGCATAGGCGTTGACGTCGCGGAATTCGAGCAGCAGGCCGCTGGCGGCGTCGACGCGGGCGCGCCAGGTGCCCATGGAGCCGCGGCGGCGGAAGGTGAATTCCCAGACCCGGAGAACGCCGCGCTCGCCGTCGCTCTCCTCCAAGACCGCGGGTATGAGCCTGGCGGTGCCGCCGTCGAGGAACTGGTCCGCGGCGCTCATGCCGCCGACGTAGCCGGCGAAGGTGGCGAGGGCCTCCTTGCGGCCCACCCTCCCGGCCGGCACGCGGGAGCCCGGCGCCGGCAGGTTCTCGGTTCCGAACTGGATCAGGTTGCCGTTGTTGATCCGGAGCACGACCCGGGCACCCTCGACCGTCATGCCGTCGAGGACCACGTCGAAGTCCACGTTCCAGAGGTGGGAGTCGGTCCGGCCGGAGCGGCTCTTGGACAGCACGAGGGTGTCCGGGTCCACGCCCAGGGCGGTGGCGACGCGCGGCAGGAAGGAGCGGGCGATCGCCTCCAGGTCCTGGAGACCGGGCGTGCCATGGGCTTCCAGCGAGTTGCCCGCGCCGGCAATCCAGGGCAGGCCGGCGCCTTCGGCGTAGTCGATGCGGCCGGTGCGGCGGTCCACGTAACCCTTCCAGGGCCCGCCGGCGGTCGCGAGGAACCCCTGCCACTCGTCCCGCACTTCGGAGGGCAGCCCGGCCGCGGCGCCCTCGAAGGGGGTGGCGGCGGTGGACGTCCGCAGGCGGGAGTCGACCGTCGCCAGGCCGGCGAGCGGATCATCCGGCTCCCGGACAACCTGGGCCGCCGCCGGAGCGAGGCTGCCCAGGAAGACCGCGAGCAGGAATGGTAGGGTGTGGAGACAGAGAGCAGACAACCGGCCGTTGAAGTGCATGCGAAAGCCCCTTTCCCTCGTCAAAGCATTCCAGCATCGAATGACGCCAGCCCCCATTCCATTTCGCGGATCGATGAAAGAAGCCTACCACGCCGACCAGCGGGTGGGCACTTCGGACTTGCCGGATTTCGCGATCCGAAACACAATACAGCCGTCTTACTCAAGAGACCGCTCGGGGTGCTTTCCTCGGGGAGGGGCTTGCCGAGGCATGGAGGACGCTTGCTGAGAGATTTCCTGCGCCGGATCCCGCTGTTCACGAGCCTGGAGGATGGCCAGCTCCGGCAGCTCGAGGGCATGATCCGGGAGGAGGACAGCCCTGCCAAGCGCGTGATCTTCCGCGAGGGGGATCCGGTGGACGCCTTCTATATCGTGAAGGACGGCCTGGTCACGGTGTACCGGGAGGAGAAGGGCAAGCCGCTCCAGGTGCTGGCCCGGCTGGAGAGCGGCGGCTACTTCGGGGAAATGGGGCTGCTCAACGACAGGGCCCGCCGGTTCGCGTCGGCGCGCACCACGCTGCCCTCGGTCCTGCTGCGGATCGAGAAGCCGGACCTGGTCCACCTCCTGGCCGAGATCCCGATCCTGGAGCTGAAGTTCCGCGCCGAGGTCATCCGCCGGCACGGCATGAACGTTTCGGCGCTGCTCTCGCTGGCCGGCCAGCGCGACGTCCGCATCCGGATCGAGGCGGACGCCGAGATGGTGCTGCCGGACGGCGACCGGACGCCGGTCACCCTGGAGAACCTGTCGATCGGCGGTATCGGCCTGTCCGGCCCGGTGCCGGCGCGCTGGGACATCCGGCACCACACCCGCTTCGCCCTGGCGCTGCCGGACGAGGTGCCACTCCTGGAGGTCGTCGGCACCGTGACCTGGAAGGAAGGGGCCACGGTAGGGATCGCGTTCGATCCGGAGATCACCAACGATCCCAACCGGATTTACCGGGTCATCCGGACGTTCCTGGACAGCCGGCGGTAGCTCACCCCTTCGGCGAGATCTCCACCTCCACCCGCTGGCCCAGCTTGAGCGGGGTCTTGCCGTCCAGGGCGATCTTGACCAGCAGCACGCGGGTGTCCGACGGCTTGCCGGGGTCCTGGGGCTTGAGGCGGCGGGGGACCACGGCGTCCGGGATCTCCTCGACGCGGGCGGGCCAGGACTGGCCGGTGTAGCCTTCGGCCGTCACCTGGACCGGCGCGCCCAGCACCACCCGGCCGGTGTCGAACTCGTCCACCTCGGCCTCGACCCGGATGCGGTCGAGGTCGGCGATGGTCACCAGCGGCTCGCCCTCCTGCACGTGCTCGCCGGGCTGCACCGCGCGGAGGATCACCACGCCCTCGATCGGCGCCACGATGCGGGTCTTCGCCAGCACGGCCTGGAGGCGGCTCGACGCGGCCAGGGCGGTCTCCTTGCGGGCCGAGGCCGCGTCGCGGTTGCGGCGGGCCCGGACGGCGGCGTCCTGCGTGCCGACCTTCTCGGCCAGCAGCCGCTCGGCGCGCTCGAGGTCGAGCTCGGCGAAGCGGATGTCCGCCTCGGCCTCCTCGATCCGGGCGCGCGACTCGGAGAGCTCGGCGCGCAGGTCGTCGGCCTTGAGCTCCGCGATCACCTGCCCCTTGCGCACATGGTCCTTCTCCTCGACCAGCAGGCGGACCACCACGCCCGGCAGCTCCGTGGCCACGGCCACCTCGGCGCCGGGGTAGGCCACCAGCCGGCCCTCGGCCACCACCCTGTCGTCGATCTTCTGGGGGACCGACGGCGCGGCCTCCGCGGGGGTGGACGACAGGGCGAAGGACGGACCGCGGCCGCTGCGCATCTGGCCCACCAGGAGCAGGGTCAGCAGCACGCCGATCAGGGGCAACAGCGACTTTCTGGCAACCGTCAGGACGCTCATCTCAAAGCTCCTCAAAAGTGGATTTCAGGCCGCGAGGCGACCGTCGCGGATCTGCACCACGCGGTCGGCGATCTCCCGGACCTTGGGGTCGTGGGTGACGATCAGGAGGGCCCGGTTGTCCTTCCGGGCGAGGTCGCGGAACATCTCCAGCACCTGGCCGCCCACCTGGGAGTCCAGGTTGGCGGTCGGCTCGTCGGCGAGGACGATCGGCGGGTCGCCGGCGAGGGCCCGGGCGATGGCCACGCGCTGCTTCTGCCCGCCGGAGAGGTCGCGCGGCAGAAATCCAAGGCGGTCGGCGAGGCCCACCTCTTCCAGCACGCGCTGCGCCTCCCTGCGAGCCTCCCGGCCGCGCCGCCCCTTGATGTTGAGCGCGTACTCGACGTTCTCCAGGGCGGTCAGGGCCGGGAACAGGTTGAACTGCTGGAACACGAAGCCGATCGAGCGCTTGCGCACGTCGGGCAGCCGGCCGGGATGCCGCGGATCGACCTCACGGCCGTCCACCACGATCCGGCCGGAGGTGGGGGTGAGGATGCAGCCGAGGATCGACAGGAACGTGGTCTTGCCCGAGCCCGAGGGCCCTTCGAGAGCCACCACCTCGCCGCGCTCGACCTGGAGGCTGGCGCCGTTCAGCACGGACACCGACTCCCGGCCCTCCTGGAACACCTTCGTGACGTCGTGAGCCTGCAGAACGCTCATGCTTTTATCTCCTAGCCCCGGAAAACCAGGGCGGGATCGATGCGGGCCACCTTGCGGAACGAGATCATGGCGGCGGCCAGGCACAGGATCAGGGTCCCGACTCCGACCACCGCGGCGAAGGACGGGGAGATGATCAGCTTGAGGTCGATCTTCGCCATCGCCGGCCGGAGCAGCCATGAGAAGGTCCCGCCGAGGAGGAAGCCGACGATCGCGGAAATCGTGGCCTGCTCCCCCAGGATGCGGTAGATGTCGAGGTTGCTGCCGCCGATCGCCTTGACCGTGCCGAACTCCTTGATGTGCTCCATGGTCGAGGCGTAGAGCGTCTGGGCCACGACCACCACGCCCACCAGGCAGCCGAGGAAGATGGTCATCGCGAGATTCAGACCCAGGCCGGTGCTCTCCACCCAGTAACGCCGCGACTGCGAGGCCCACTCGGGCCCCGTGTGGACGTCGTTGTGGGGGAGGCGGCGCTGGATCTCGCGCCGCACAGCCTCGACATCTGCTCCCGGAGCGAGCCTGACCAGGATGTAGGTCGTGTTCCCCTGAAGCTCGTCGGGCGACATCTCCTGGGCGCGCCGGAAGTCGAGGAAGACGATCGGCGTGGTGCTGAAGGACAGGGCGTCCCGGGTCTTGCCGATGATCTTCAGGCGGTGGCCGATCATCTCCCGGTACTCGCCGACGTGGAACTCGCCGAAGCGTTTCTTCGCCGACTCGTCGAGAAAGAGGTAATTACCGCGCCGCAGGTCGGAGAGCTCGCCCTCGGTCACGTTCCAGGGGAACTGCCAGCGGTCGAAGTCCTCCAGCGCGTAGACCAGCGTGCCCTCCTTGGCGCCGGACGGCAGCGCCATGGTCATGAACCAGACGATGAGGTTGTCGGCGCGCTCCACCCCGGGGATCGAGCGGACCCTCTGCACGGCCGTCTCCGGGAACGTCTGGGCGAAGTCGATGTTCGGCGTGTTCTTCGAGGTGACCCAGAGGTCGGCGCCGAGGTGCTCGATGGTGATCGAGGCGTTGTCCAGGAGGCCCAGGAACAGGCCCACCTGGACGAAGACGAGCGTCACGGCGAAGGCAACGCCCGAGACGGTGATGAGGAACCGCAGCTTGTCGTGCAGCAGGTTCTTCCTTGCGAGATCGACTCCCACGTTCACTCCTCCCGAGATGTCCGCAGAAGTCCGCGGATGGCGGCGTCCATGAGCAGCTCGGCGACTTCCTGGGGCGGACGCCAGTCCACCCAGTGGTCTTCGCACTTCGCGATGTGGAGCGAGACCACGCCGTGCACTGCGCCCCAGACCGCCTGCGCCACTAGGTCGGGGTCGGTCAGCTCCGGCCGCAGCCGGCCCGCTTCGATCGCCTCGGCGACCGTGCCGCGGAGAAACGCCCAGGCGTCCTCCTCGGGGTTGCCGACCCGGATGCCCGACTCCTCGGGTCCGTGGTCCGGGTGCGGGGTCATGAACATCCACCGGTAGTGGTTGGGGTGCTCCAGGGCGAAGCGCACGTACGCCCGGCCGCTCAGGCGCATGCGCTCGACCGGGTCCTCGATGCGGCCGATCTTCTGAAGCTCCCGCGCCAGGCGGAGGAAGTCCTCGTCGCACAGGGCGATCAGGACGGCCCGCTTGTCCTTGAAGTGCAGGTAGATGGCGGTCGCCGAGTACTCGATCTTGTCGGCGATGCGCCGCATGGTCACCGCGTCGTAGCCCTCCTGGACGAAGAGCTCCCGCGCGGCATCGAGGATCTTCTGCCGGATCTCCTCCTTGTAGCGCTCTCTCCGTTCCTTGGTGCCCAAAACGCTGCTCCTTTTCTTAACGCCGTTAACTGAACGGCGTTAAGTTAGTTCACGGCGTACCGGGATGTCAAGGGGTAGAATGAAGAAAGATGACGGTCTGCTACCTGATCCAGAGTCACGGCGAGCCGGGGCAGGTCCTTCGCCTGGTGGAGACGATCAAGCGCTCCTCGCCGGGCGCGCAGGTGCTGATAGTCCACGACGCGCGCCGGTTCGCAGTAGAGCCGCGCTGGGAGTGGCACGATATCGAGGTGATCAACCGGCGCGAGCGGGTGGAGCGGGGGGAATTCTCGGTGCTCTCGCCGCTGCTGGCCGGTCTGGAGAAGCTGCTGGGTAACCGGGGGGCGCGGTGGGACTTCGACTGGCTGGTCTACCTGTCAGGCCAGGACTACCCGGTCCGGCCGCTGGCGGACTTCGAGGCGTCGCTCGCTTCGACGCCTCACCAGGGATTCCTCGGCTTCTGGGACATCGACAGCCCGGAGAACCCCTGGCGGCCCCGGCAGGCGAGGACGCGGTACTACGCGCAGTACCGGCGTCTGCCAGACTGGACGCTCGGGCCGCTCAAGGCGGCGCGCTTCCTCGGCAAGGCGTCGCCGCTGAGGTTCCATCTCCACTATGGCCCGTTCGTGGGATGGCATCCCCGGCATACCCCGTTCGAGGGCGGGGTCCGGTGTTACGGCGGATCGCAGTGGTGGACCCTGTCGCGGCCGGTGGTGGAGTACCTGTGGCAGGCGATCGCCGCAGACGACCCGCTCGTCCGCTGGTTCCGGAAGACGATCGCGCCGTGCGAGGCGCTGGTGCCGACCGTCCTCGTCAACAGCGGGAAGTTCGATCTTCACCCGGACAGCCGGCGGTTCGTGGACTTCGAGGGCAGCCGCGACGGCCGGCCGCGGACCCTGAATGAAAACGACCTGCCGCGGATCGCGGCAGGCCGTTTCGACTTCGCCCGCAAGTTCGAGCTGGACCCTGGTCTTTTAGACCGGATCGACCTACTGCTCGGCCTCTAGGTGGGTGAGCCGGTAGCCCTTGGCCAGCAGCTCGCGCCACTTCGCATGGAGGGCTTCCAGGTCGATCGGCGTCGTGACTTCCTCGGCTCCGCCGCCGCCCAGGACCACGCCGTCGTAGAGCCGCTTGCCGCCCTCGGTGTAGGACTCGATGTCCGCCAGGCCGTTGCCACCGGCTCCCTTCCAGCGCTCCATGAACCTGTCCCAGGAGAGCGCGTTCCACATGCCGTAGCTGCCCGGCGCGTCGAGGAACACGCCCGCATAGACGTTCTTGCCGCCGGCGCCCTTGTAGACCTCCAGGTCCACGAGGCGCAGGCCGGAGTTCACGAGCTGCTGCCACTTGACCTTGAAGGGGTCGCGGTCCTGGCCGACCCAGAGCGAGGAGTCCTCGCTGCCGTTGCGGAAGGCGCCGGCGAACTTGAGCTTCCCCTTGTCCTGGTAGACCTCCAGGTCGATCAGCCGCATCTCCTCGTCGTTGTTGAGCTTCTCCCAGCGCTTGAGGAAGGGGTCGCCTTCCATGCCGGTGATGATGAGGCTGCTGTCGGGACCGCTGCGGAAGATGCCGCCCCAGAGGCGCCGTCCGCCCTGGACCCAGGTCTCGATGTCGGTGGGGTGGACGCTCTTGTCGGCGAGCTTCTTGGCCTCGGCCAGGAAGGCGGCCTCCTCCAGGCCCATGATCACCGCGTGGCCGGTGGGCTCGGGCTCCT
>DATANP010000429.1:0-10466 GCA_036266195.1 Thermoanaerobaculia bacterium
CAGGGCGAAAGCCGTGGTTTGGAAAAAGCGGCGGAAGATCGGGTTTCTCATGACATGACTCCCGGGGCGTGGTGGTGTGCCAAGCGTAGCAACACCGGACCGTGCGTCAATACTCCCCGGGGTAGGGTAGCAGCAATGCGGAGTCCGGTCTGTGGTAGCGTTCCGCGCATGAGCGACCTGACCATCGAGGTGCCGGCTTCGGCGAGTTCCATGGAGGAGCTGCGGCCGCGGCTCGACGCTTTCCTGAAGGAAGAGTTTCCGGGCGGGATGCTCAAGTGGAGCTGGGAGGGGGACGTGATGCACCTCTCCGGTCCCGGCGCCAAGGCGACCATCGCGCTGGAGGGCGGCAACCTGGTCGGCCGCGCCCACCTCGGTCCCCCGGCGAATCTGATGCGGCCGGTGATCGAGAAGAAGATCACCTCCGTCATGAAGAAGGCCGTGGCCTGACCACCCTCCCTGCCGCCCTTTTCGACCACGCCGCCCGCCATCCCGAGGACCCCTGGCTGTTCCGCTCCGAGGGCTGGCACTGGCCCTGGTGCTCCTGGAAGCAGGCCGCCGGGAACGCCGCGAGCTGGGCCGAGGCCCTCGCCGCCCGCCACCCCCCGGGCACCCGGATCGACTTCGCCTGGCTGCCGAGGCCCGAGTCCGTGGTCCTGGATCTCGCCATCCAGGCCGCCGGCCTCGTCTCCGCCCCGGGCTCGGGCCGCGTCCTGGATCTCCCGCCCTGGGACGGAGACGGTGAAGGAGCGATCCCGGACCATCCGGCCGGAAGCGTCATGGTCGGGGGCCGGGAGGTCGTGCAGGAGGAGCTGCTGGCCGCCGCGGCTGCCTTCCAGGAGGCGCTCGCTCCCGGGGACGGAGACCGGGAGATCGCGGTGATGGGCCGGTTGGACCGGACCCTGCTGTCCTGGTCCACGATCTACGGCGCCGCGCTCCTCCTCGCTCCGAGCCCGGAGAGCCTGGTGGGCTCCGCCGTCTGGGCCCGCCCCACCGTCTTCTGCGGCAACGCCAGTGAGATGGCCGCCTTCCGGCGGGCCGTCGAGCAGGAGAAGCCGCCCTTCTGGGCCAGAAAAAAAGACCGCCTGCCGTTCGGACGCCTGCGCACCGTGGTCTGGATTGGGGAGGGACCGTCGGACGAGGAGCATGGTTTCTGGGAGCGGAGAGGCGTACGGGTCGGACACCGCACAGACGTTCCGTAGAGACGCCCCAGTCCGTCCTCCCGAAACCTGACCGGGTCCCGAAACGCCGGGGCGTCTCCAACCTCCCCGTCACCACAAACCTTTCCAACCCAGGCATGAACCGTCCACTACGCCCCGTTCGGCACCCGCCCCGTTCGGCACCCGCCCCGTTCGGCACAGATGAACCGTCCACCACGCCCCGTTGCACCCGCCCGTGAAACGATTCGTCCGCCGTTTTCTGCCGTTGCGGAACGGTATTGGTTCCTGGGGCGTTGAGACGCCCCGGCGTTTTGGCACCCGGTAGGGTTTCGGGTAGACGGACTGGGGCGTCTCTACGGTACGTCTGTGCGGGTCCGGGATGGGGTGTTCCTGGGGCGTATAGGCTGTTTGCCTGGGAATCCAGGGTTCCCGGTTTGCCGGGGACCCTTCCCGGATCGCCCGGAACCCTTCCGGCCACGCCGGGAACCGTTCCGGTAGCTCCGGGGACCCTCCCGGCCCATGCCGGGAACCCTTTCCGGACCGTCCGGAACCCTTCCGGCCGCGCCGGGAACCGTTCCGGCGGCTCCGGGAACCCTCCACGGATTGCCCGGAACCCCTCGCGGATCGCCGGGAACCCTCCCGGCCGCGCCCGGAACCCTCCCCGGCACGCCGCGAACCCTCCACGGAGATTCCGGCTCCCTTGCCGCAGTGTGACGTAGGTGGTATAGAAGCAGTCGAGAGGAGGTCGTATGCCCGAGCCCGACGCCCAGCCCCCCGCGCCTCTGCGCCGCCCGAACAACGCGTCCGCCCTGGAAGAGGTGACGGAGCGGGCCGATACCGTGTGGACGCGGCCTGGCGGACCCCCGGTCAAAACCCGCGTCACCGAGCGCCATGAGCTGAAGGGGGCCGGCGGACGGGTGGCGATCGTCGACGGCTGCCGGACGCCGTTCGTCAAGTCCGGGACCGACTTCGCCAACATGGACGTGGTGGATCTCGCGAGCGTCGCGGCCGCGGAGCTGGTGGCGCGGTCGGGGATCGACCCGGCGGAGATCGACCTCTCGGTGTTCGGCGTGGTGGTGCCCGCGCTCCACGCTCCGAACCTCGGGCGCGAGGTGGTGTTCCGCACTTCGCTGCCGTTCCGCATCCCGGGCGTGACGGTGAATCTCGCCTGCGCGTCCTCGACCCGGGCGATGACCTTCGGCGCTGGCGCCATCCTCACCGGCGAGGCGGACGTGGTGCTCGCGGGTGGCGCGGAGTCGCTCTCGAACGTGCCGATCCAGTTCTCGCGCAAGGCGGCGCGCACGTTCATGGAGCTGAACAAGGCCAAGACCCTGCCGGCCAAGATGGGGGCCATCGGCAAACTGCGGCCCGCCGACCTCGCGCCGGTCGCCCCGGCCATCGCCGAGTACACCACCGGCATGAGCATGGGCGAGTCCGCGGAGAAGATGGCCAAGGAGAACGACATTTCCCGCCGCGCCCAGGACGAGATCGCCCTCCTGTCCCACCAGCGCTCCGCCGCGGCCACGGCCGACGGCCGCTTCGCGCAGCAGATCGCCCCGGCCTTCCCGCCGCCGCGCTATGACAAGGCGGTCACCACGGACAACGGCATTCGCGCCGATTCGAGCCTCGAAGCGCTGGAGAAGCTCAAGCCGGTGTTCGACCGCCGCTACGGCACGCTCACGGCCGGCAACTCCAGCCCGCTCACCGACGGCGGCTCGGCCGTGCTCCTGATGAGCGAGGAGAAGGCGAAGGCGCTCGGCCTGACGCCGCTCGGCTACATCCGCTCCTATGCCTTCACAGCGCTCAACCCGGGCGACCAGCTCCTCCAGGGGCCGGCCTATGCCGCGCCCGCCGCCCTGGAGGCGGCCGGGGTGAAGCTTCAGGATATCGATCTCGTCGAGATGCACGAGGCCTTCGCCGCGCAGATCCTCTCGAACATGAAGGCCTTCGCCTCGAAGAAGTTCGCCCAGGACGAGCTGGGCCGGAGCGAGCCCATGGGGGTGGTGGATTTCGAGCGCTTCAACGTGACCGGCGGGTCTATTGCGATCGGCCACCCGTTCGGCGCCACCGGCGCCCGGGTGGCGACCCAGCTCCTCTACGAGCTGCGCCGCCGGGAGAAGAACCTGGGCCTGGTCACGGTGTGCGCGGCGGGCGGGGTGGGGTTTGCGATGGTGGTGGAGCGGGAGTAGGAAACCTCACCCCCTGTCCCCCTCTCCCATCTCCCGCCCACGCCCCCGCCGGGAGAGGGGGAACCTATCTGGGGCAATCTTGCCGATCCACGGCAACACCGCTGGCATGTGTCCCCCCTCTCCCGGGGTTCGGGCGGGCGGGAGATGGGAGAGGGGGACAGGGGGTGAGGCTCAAACCACCGGCAGCGGAGGCAGCCGGGCCGCGATCAGCAGGGTGAGGTCGTCCCTGAGCGGCTCGCCGCCCACGTGGCGGTCGAAGGCCTTGAGGATGCGGTCGTGGACGGTCTGCGGCGAGCCGCCGTCTCCGGTCAGGGCGGCGATGCGCGGGTAGCCGAAGGCCTCCCGGCCCTGGCTGTCCAGGGCTTCGGCGAGGCCGTCGGTGTAGAGCAGGACCAGGTCTCCGGGCTGGAGCTGCACGGTTTCGCGATGCACCTCCAGCGGCTCGCGCATGCCGAGCGGTAGACAGCCGCAGCCCAGCTCCTCCAGGGTGCCGTCCGCCCTGCGCAGGACCGGGAAGGGGTGGCCGGCGCAGACGTACTCCATGAGGCCGGTGTCCGGATGGAGCAGGGCGTAGAAGACGCTCATGAAGGTCCGCTTGGTCCCGGTGCGGCAGAGGGTGCGGTTGAGCAGCTCGATCACCCGCTCCGGGTTCGGGTCCAGGTCGAGCGCGGTCTTGAGGGTGGCGTTGGCGATGGCCATGACCAGGCCGGCCGCCATGCCGTGGCCGCTCGCGTCTCCGACCAGGAGGGAGATCCGGCCGTCGGGCAGCGGCGTCAAGTCGTAATAGTCACCCCCCACCTCGTTGGCCGTGCGGTAGGAGTGCGCGAAATCGTAGCCGGGGATCGGCGCCACGTCGTGCGGCAGGAGGTCTTCCTGAAGCTCGCGCGCCACCTCCAGCTCGTCGCGGACGCGGACGCGGTCCACCAGCTCCAGGGCCAGCAGATAGCCCATCATCGCCAGGCTCACCCCGAACCAGAACGGCGAGACGTCCAGGCTCCACCGGGTCATCCCTTTCGTGATCGCCACGTGCGGATCGTTCACGAAGCCGAGGAGGAAGGCCACCAGCGAGGCCGCGAAGAGGATGCGCCGGGCCGGGGTGAGCTTGTAGGAGAGGCCCAGGAACGCCAGCTTGGCGCGGTAGAGGAAGCGCTTAAGGCCGCCCTTGGGCTCGGGCGTGCCCTCGTGCTCGCGGGTGAGCACCTGGTAGGCCCGCGACGCGTCCTTGTCGAACAGGCGCCGCAGGTCGCGGCGGTCCAGGCCGGCCGTGTACTCCTTCACGAACCGCCCCATGCGCCCGAAGAGATGGGGTTCGTGGCTCATCGCTGCTTCAATACGGAAGCGGTCCCGCCAAGTTTAGCCTCCTCCACCAGGTGCCCGATGGAGTTGGCGTAGTAGGCCAGCGCCAGCCGCTCCTCGGGCCGGGCCGCGTAGAGGCCGTCCTTCTCGGCCACGAAGTGGCGTTCGAGGAGCGTGCGCAGGCCGGCCACGATCGCGTAGTCCTGGTCGCGCCGGGGGATGTAGACCTGGGCGCCCGCGGCTTCGAGCCCGGTCATCAGGCGGAAGGCGCGGACCTTGACCTCCAGCTCGGAGATCGGCTCGCCGGCCTGGAGGAAGACGGTGGCCACGAGCGGCACCGGCAGGACCGGGATGATCGCGCCGATGCCGTCCATCAGCATCGCCCCGAGCCGCTCCAGGTGGACCGAGCGCTGCTCCTTTTCGAGTGTCCGGAAGTCCAGGCCCTGCTCCTTCAGATACTGCCGCATGGAGATCGGCGTCCCGAAGTTGACGCAGGCGTACCCGAACCGGTGCCACTGCCGGAGGACCATCTGCCAGAGGTTCCGGCCGGTGAAGCGGACTGTCGTGGTGGCCGCTGTTCCGATCCCGCCCTTCCTGGCGCCGGGCTCGACGTCCAGGAGCAGGGTGCGGTCCTCCAGGACGCGGTCGTAGTTGATGCCCACCGGGATGAAGACGAGGTCGCGCTCGCCCTGCGGATCGAAGCCGCGGAGCATGTAGTCGAGAAGGCCGAGCTTGGGCTTGCGCAGGCGGCCGTCGCGCGACAGGCCGCCCTCCGGGTAGACCGCCTGGGTGACGCCCGAGGAGGTCGCCATGTGGATGTAGCGCTCCAGCACCCGGCGGTAGAGCGGGTCGCCCGAGCTGCGCCGCACGAAGTAGGCGCCGGTCGCCCGGATCAGGGTCTGGAGCGGCCAGATGCGCGCCCACTCGCCCACGGCGTAGGACAGCGCGGTGCGGTCCGAGGCCAGGTAGGCCACCAGCACGTAGTCCATGTTCGAGCGGTGGTTCATGAGGAAGACCACCGTGGCCTCCGGCGGCACGGCGGAGAGGGCGGCTTCGTCGGACGAGCCGAGCCGCACGCGGTAGAGGAGCTGCGCGGCGCGGCGCGAGATCCAGGTGCCGATCCGGAAGTAGAAGTAGGCGTTGAAGGCCGGGATGATCTCGCGGGCGTACCGCCGGATCCGCGCCATCACCACCTCGCGCGGCTCGCCTTGCTCCCGGCTGTACGCCTCGGCCGCCTCCAGGACCTTGGGGTCGTAGAGCAGGCGGTCGATCAGCACCTGGCGTTTGGTGCGCTGGAAGGGGCGGATCTGGACGCGGAGCCGGGTGTTGACCTCGTCGATCACCCGGTTGGCCCGCTGCCTGAGATACCAGCGGACCCCCGGCACCAGCATGCGGTCGAGCGCCGCCCAGAGGGCTAGCGCCAGAAGAAGAAGGAAGGCCCAGAGGGGGAGGGTGACCTCTCTCATGTCAGCTTGAGATCCATTTCCGCCGCGGCCTCGGCCACCTTGCGTTCGTACTTCTCGCCGGTGACCCGCTCGCGCAGGCGGTCGGTGACAGGGTAGACCATCGGCATGCTCCTCCAGGCCACGGTCCGGCCGGTGCGGCTGTCCACCACGCGCCGCTGCTCGACCGAGTGGGTGGCCTCGGACAGCGGCAGACCGTGGAACGTCGTCTCCAGGCCGCGCAGGAAGGCCTCGTCCACCGGGTCCAGCAGGCGGAGGTACTTCCGGCCCTGGCTCGCCGTGTTGTAGTGGGACGGCACGAAGAGCACTCCGTCGAGCTGGAGCCGCTCGGAGGCGACGATCAGGAGCGCCATCACGTCCGGCAGCAGGCCGAGCCCCGGATGCTTCTGGCCGGGCAGGCGCGGGCGCTGCGCCGTGAAGCGGGCATGGGGGTTCTGCATCAGCAGCCACTCGATGCGCAGCAGGGCCGCGTCCGGAACCGTGGCGCGGTCGATCCGCACCCGCGCCTCGATCAGTAACTCGGTCCTGCCCGCGTCGCCGTAGAGCCGCACCGTGTCCCCGGACGGGTTGTCGAGGTCGAATTCCAGCCGCGGCGAGAACCCCAGGCTGCGCAGCCGGTCGAGCATGCCGGCGCGCTCCAGCGCCAGCTCCATGCCCTGGAGCGAGTAGTAGCCCAGGAACCGCCGCGGCCGGTGCACCGCCGCCATGCCCGGCAGGAGGTCCTCGGCCGTGAGCCCCCAGTCGTCGAAGTCCGGGGGCTTGCCGTCGCCGGTCAGCTCGTGGTCGCCGATCTCCCGGGCGAGCTGGCGGTAGCGGGTCAGCGTGATCTCCTCGGTCGTCGGAGGCTCCACCGGACGGTCGCCGTTGAGCAGGCAGGAGAAGAACCTCGCGCTGTAGCGCCAGGCGTTCAAGCCATAGCCGCCCGCCAGCACGATCACCAGAGGCAGGCGGCGCTCTCCGACGCAGGCGGTCACGAAACGGTCGCGCGCGAGCATCCCGTCGGCGGAGATCTTCCAGTTGCCGATCTGATCGTCGGCCGCCGGGTCGCACCCCGCCAGATAGACCACCAGGTCGGGCGAGAACCGCTCCAGCGCCGGGGGCAGATGGCTCCGCACCGCCTCCAGATAGGCCGCGTCCTCGACGCTTCCGTGCAGCTCCACGATCGTGGCCTCCACCGCGTCGGGGGGCCCGTCGGTCTGGTTGTGGATCGAGAAGGTGTGGACCGTGGGATCGGCCGCGAACACCGCCCGCGTGCCGTCGCCGTCGTGGAGGTCGAGGTCCACGATCAGGACCTTCCCTTCATAGCCCGCGGCCCGCAGCTCGGCGATCGCCACCGCCACGTCGTTGAACACGCAGAAGCGCGCCCCCTTGTTCGGGAACGCATGATGGAGGCCGCCGCCCAGGTTGACCGCGATCGCTCCCGACCCCAGGGCGAGCCGGGCGGCGAGGAGGGTGCCGCCGGCCATGGCCCGCTGGGTCTCCAGGATGCGGTCCGCCGACTCCTCGGCGAGGGGAAAGCCGACCACCGGCGTGAGCGCACCCGGGTTGTTCAGGGAGTCCAGATAGTCGTCCGTGTGGACCCGCCGCAGGCTGCGGAATGTGGCCGGCTCGGGGCGGTGGACGGCGCTCGGCTCCAGGAGGCCGGCCGAGTCGAGGAAGGTCAGGACCCGCTCTCCTCGGCTCGTGTCATAGGTGGCGCCGGGCAGCTCGAGCTGATAGCGGCGGCTGTAGACGAAGTCCACCTGCGGCCGGAAGAGCAGCCTCCGCCGGCCCCGCCGCAGCCACCTCTCCAGGGAAGGGAACCCCACGCGACGAGCTTACTTCATCCTGACCCAGGTGGCGCCCCAGCTCCCGGCATCGCCGAAAGCCTCCACCCGCGGGTCCCGGCCGAGCAGCGTGCGCACGGTCTGGCGCTGCACCCCGATGCCCTTGCCGTGAATGATCCGCAGCTCGCGGAGCCCCTTCCCGTAGGCGGCGTCGAGATACTCGCGCACCACGTCGGGCACCTCGGCCGGCCGGAAGCTGTGGAGGTCGAGCACGTCCGTGACCGGCAGCTCGACGATCTCGTCTTCCCACTCGAAATCGTCCTCGGGGTCCTCGGCCATGGGGATATAATAGAGACACTGAATGCCGAAGAGCCGTGAAGCAGCCCTGAGTGCTCTGCGCGAGAGCGAGGAGCGTTTCCGCGCGGTGATCGCCGCGCTGGAGGAGGGCATCGTCATCCACGAGGCCGACGGATCCATCTCGAGCTGCAACGCGTCGGCCTGCCGCATCCTGGGGCTGCCGCAGGAGCAGATCCTCGGCCGCACCGCGCGCAACCCGGGCTGGCGGGCGATCCGGGAGGACGGCAGCCCGTTCGAGCCCGAGAGCCATCCGGCGACCATCACCCTGCTGACCGGCCAGGCCTGCTCGCGGGTGATCATGGGCATCGAGCGGCAGGACGGCACGCGCGCCTGGATCTCCCTCAACTCCCGGCCGCTGCGCCGCGACGGCGATTCCGACCCCTACGCGGTGGCCGTCTCCTTCACGGACATCACCCACCTCAAGACCCACGAGCTGGAGCTCCAGGAGCAGGCCGACCAGCAGTCCGTCCTCAACAACCTGCTGCGCAACGCCTCCACGGAGTGGCGGCTCACCTTCGACGCGCTCATCCATCCGCTCCTGCTGGTCGAGCTGGACGGCCGGGTGGTCCGCCTGAACCGCGCGGCGCGCGACCTGGCCGGAGTCGAGTTCGACGAGGCGGTGGACCATCCCCTGTCCATCCTGGGGGACAACCAGCCCTGGCGGGCCATCCGCGAGCTGCTCGCCGAGACCGCGGGCACCGACGCGAAGTCCTCGGTCCGGGCACGGGACGACCAGGGGCGCTCCTGGGACATCTCCATGAGCCCGGTCATCACCAACCCGGACGGCCAGCGCGGCGTGGTGGTCGTGGCCCGGGACATCACCGACCTCGTGCGGCTCCAGGAGTCGCTGCGCCGCAGCGAGACCATGTCCGCGATGGGCGCCCTGGTGGCGGGTGTGGCCCACGAAGTGCGTAATCCTCTGTTCGGGATCTCGGCCACACTCGACGCCTTCGAGTCGCGTTTCGGGAGCAAGAAGGACTTCCGGCGCTACTTCGACGTCCTCCAGGGAGAGGTCCGGCGGCTTTCCGAGCTGATGCACCAGCTCCTGGAGTACGGCAAGCCGGCGCGGCTCGACCTGGCGGAGGTGGGGGCGGACGAGATCCTGGCGATGGCCTGCACCGCGTGCGGGCCGCTCGCCGAGCGGGCGGGGGTGACCATCGTGCCCGAGCTGCCCGAAGTCGCCGCGGGGCTGCCGCCGGTCAAGGTGGACCGCGGCCGGATCTCGCAGGTCTTCTTGAACCTCCTGGAGAACGCCATCCAGCACTCGCCCAGGGGCGGCTCGGTGGTCCTGCGGGCGGAGAGAGTGATTCCGGACGGGGCGGACGCCGGACGCCAGGGGGTGCGGTTCGTGGTGGAGGACTCCGGGCCGGGCTTCCTGCCGGGCGACCTGCACCACGTGTTCGAGCCGTTCTTCACGCGGCGCCGCGGCGGCACCGGGCTGGGGCTGTCGATCGTGCAGCGCATCGTGGAGCAGCACGGCGGCGAGGTGGTAGCCGCGAACCGGCCGGGCAAGGGAGCGGTCATCCAGGTCTTCCTCCCCCTGCGGCCGAAGGGGGCGGCAGGGGCCGCGGCCCCGGTCCTGGCCGAGTTGGCAAAATGAACGAGACGGGAGAGAGGAGCTTCGACTTGGACTGTCGTATACTGGGGACCACCGTAGTCGAAAGGAAATCGATGGAGGCGGGCCTGGGCGCGCCTCAAGCAGAGGTGTCCCCGATGAAGCCGCGTCTTCTGGTGGTCGACGACGAGGAGCCCATCCTCTCCGCGATCCGAGAGTACTTTCAGCCCCGGGGTTATGACGTGGACTGTGCCCGTGAGCTGGAGGAGGCCGAGGCGCTCCTGGTCCACATCCGGTACGCGCTGGTCATCGCCGACGTGCGGCTGACCGGCGTCCACGGCAACGAGGGTCTCGAGCTGATCCGGTTCATCCGCGAGAAGTCGCCGTGGACCCGGATCATCGTCCTGACCGGCTATGGGTCGACCGAGATCGAGATGGAAGCGATCGGGAGAGGGGTGGACGCGTTCCTGCAGAAGCCGCAGCCGCTCTCCGAGCTGGCCGCGATCGCCGCAAACCTGACGGGCCAGGGGTCCTGAGCCGGACCAGCCCGACTTTCGACGGAAGAGAGCCGAAGGGCATGCAAACCAGCCGCCTTTGGGACCTGATCCTCGAGCCGCAGGGCCTCAGCACCCTGTTCCAGCCCATCTTCGAGGCCGGTGTGGGTGGCAACGACCGCCTGTTCG
>DATANP010000430.1:0-7522 GCA_036266195.1 Thermoanaerobaculia bacterium
ACGACGATGAAGCGCAATGTCATCCTGGGAATCGTGTTGCTGGCGCTGGCGACGGGCTCCGCGCAGGCGGCAAAGCCGTTCGGCCAGTTCGGGGGCATCGTGGGAGGGGGCAACTCCGGCACCGGGCTCATCCCCCTGCACGGCTGGGCGCTCGACGACAACGGCATCGAGGCCGTGGACTTCTACGTCGACGGCCTGCCCGCGGCCCGTGCCAACTACGGCCGGGCGCGGCCGGGCGTGACCCAGAAGTACCCCAACTATCCCGACTCGGCGCTCCCCGGCTTCGCCTTCCAGCTCGACACCACGCGCTACCTCAACGGCCTCCACCGGGTCGAGGCGCGGGTGAAGAGCAAGGCCGGCGAGGTCGTCACCCTGAACGCCCGCGTCCTCGAATTCATCAACAACCCGGCGACCCTGCTGCCCTTCGGCCGGATCGAGTTCCCGCAGCACCAGGCGGAGCTGCGTGGCAACTGCAGCCTGAGCGACCCGGCGCGGCGCTACAGCGTGATCACCGGCTACGCCATGGACCTCGGCCTGACCGACGAGGACACGGGCGTGGGCTACGTCGAGCTGCTCGTCGACGGCGCGCTCTACGCCAACTCGCAGACCGACTGCCGCTACTCCGCTCCCGAGGGCGGCCTGTCCGACTGCTACGGCCTGCGCCGCACCGACCTCGAGCCGATCTTCCCCTACGTCCGGGACGCCCCGCACAGCGGCTTCCGCTTCGTGATCGACGTCGGCGTGCTGATCGGCTTCTTCGGCTACACCCCGGGCTCGCACAAGCTCACCATCCGGGCCGGCGACCACGCCGACCAAGTGGTCAACATCGACGAGATCTTCGTCAACTTCGCCTGCGACGAGGGCATCCTCAACGAGGAGAGCTTCGGCGACATCTACGGCCCGCGCAACGGCCTGACCTACGCCGGCACGATCCTCGCCCAGGGCTGGGCCCTCGACTGGGAAGGGGTGCGCGAGGTGGTGATCGTGGTGGACGGCGAGATCAAGGGCGCGGCCACCTACGGCCTGGCGCGCCCGGGCGTCACCGCGCTCTACCCGGGCTACCCGGACAGCGCCGCGCCGGGCTGGAGCTTCTCGCTCGACACCACCAAGCTCTCGGACGGCCGCCACGACCTGGAGGTCCTGGTCCGCGACGACGTGGGCGGCGAGACCTACATCGGCAAGCGTACGTTCACGGTCTACAACCCGTAAGCCTCCCGGGCTCCCGGATCCTCCACGGCGCCCCGCTCCGGCGGGGCGCTTTGCTTTTCGGTGGTGCTATTGTTCGCGGGCCATGGCCGCTGCCCCCATCGAGCGCATCGTCTTCTTCGGCACCCCGGAGTTCGCGGTGCCGACGCTCGCGGCCCTGGTGGCAGCGGGGAGGAAGCCGGCGTGCGTCGTGACCCAGCCGGCCCGGCCGGTGGGCCGCGGCCAGAAGGTCCAGGACCCGCCCGTGGCGGCCTGGGCGCGCGAGCGCGGCCTCCCGGTCGTGCAGCCGGAGAAGGTGCGCGACCCCGCCTTCCTGGAGACGACGAGGGAGCTCGCCCCGGACGTGGCGGTGGTCGTGGCCTTCGGCCAGATCTTTCCGCGCGACCTCCTGGCCCTGCCGCGGCTCGGCTGCGTCAACGTCCACGCCTCGCTCCTGCCGCGCTGGCGCGGCGCCGCGCCGATCCAGGCTGCCATCGCGGCAGGCGACCGGGTGACCGGCGTGACCACCATGCTCATGGAGGCGGGGCTCGACACCGGGCCGATGCTCCTCGAAGAGGAGACGGAGATCCGGCCGGACGAGACCGCGGACGAGCTGTCGCGCCGCCTGGCGGAGATGGGCGGCCGGCTCCTGGTGCGCACGCTGGAGCGGCTGGAGGCCGGGGATCTGGAGCCTCGGCCGCAGGATGCGGCGGCAGCCACCTACGCGCCGCGGCTGACGCGGGAGGACGGGAGGGTGGACTGGACGCGGCCGGCGCGCGAGATCGCGGACCGGCTGCGGGCGTTCACGCCCTGGCCCGGCCAGTCTGCCATGCTCGGGGGGGAGCCGGTGAAGCTGGTGCGGGTGGAGGTCTTGCAGGAGGGTGTCGGCGGCGGCGAAGCGGCTCCGGGGACCTTTCTCGGGGTGCGGGACGGCCGGCTTGCGGTAGTCTGCGGCGGGGGCTCGGTGCTCGGGCTCGCGGAGCTGCAGCGGCCGGGCCGCAAGCCGCTCAAGGGGGCCGACTTCGCCAACGGCGAGCGGCTCCGGGCCGGCGATCTTTTTTCTTGAAGTTTTCATGAAGGGCGGGGGACGCGATCCGTCGCGTCCCTCTGGGGAGATGCGAAAAAAAGAGCCAGCGCCTCAGCTCGGCAACATCCGGAGCCGGAAGCTCACGCCCCGGCGTACTCCGCAGGACAACGTGCGCGCGGCGGCCGGATGGGTGCTGGAACGGACGCTCCAGTCCATGGCGCCCGCCGAGTCCTTCCTCGGCACGGCCCTGGACCGCTTCGACGAGCGCGACCAGGGGCTGCTGCGCGAGCTGGTCATGGGCAGCCTGCGCTGGCTGCGCCGGCTCGACCACGTGATCGCCACCGCGAGCAGCCGGCGCTTCGACCAGATCGAGGCCGCCCTGCACTCGCCGCTGCGCATCGCGGTCTACCAGCTCCTGTTCCTCGACCGCGTGCCGCCGCACGCCGCGGTCCACGAGGCCGTGGAGCAGGCCCACCAGCTCACCCACCGGGGCGGCGCGAGCTTCGTCAACGGCGTGCTGCGCCGGGTGGCGCGCGACCCGGGCCTGGAGGCCTGGCCGGTGCAGGAGTCCAACCCCATCCGCAAGCTGGCGATCGAGCGCAGCCATCCGGACTTCCTGGTGGCGCGCTGGCTCGACCGCCTCGGCCGCCAGCGGGCGCTCGACCTGATGGACGCCAACAACCGGCCGAAGCCCATGCAGCTCCTCGCCTTCCGCGACCACGGCGGGCGCGAGCTGCTCGCCGAGTCGCTGATCGACGAGGGGCTGGAGGTCGAGCCCGCGACCCTGTCGCCGCTCGGGCTCACCGTGCGCCGCGGGAACCCGCTCGCCACCGCGGCCTTCCGGCGCGGCGACTTCTACGTCCAGGACGAGGCGAGCCAGGCCGCGGCCCTGATGCCGCCGCCGCAGCCGGGCGAGAGGATCTTCGACGCCGCCGCGGCGCCGGGCGGCAAGAGCTTCGCGCTGCTGGCGCGCGAGCCCGCGGTGCGCATCGTGGCCGGCGACGTGTCGCTCCTCCGGGTCTCGACGCTGCGCGCCAACCTGCGGCGCCTGCACCGCCATCTGCCGCTGGTCGTGGGCGACGCGGGCGCGCCCGCGCTGCGCGGCCCGTTCGACCGCGTGATCCTCGACCTGCCGTGCAGCGGCACCGGCACGCTGCGCCGGCACCCGGAGCTCAAGTGGCGGATCAGCGAGGGGGAGATCGGCCGCCTGACGCAGCAGGCCCTGCGGCTGCTCGCCGGCGCCGCGCCGCTGGTCGAGCCCGGCGGGCTGCTGGTGGCGATCACCTGCTCGCTCGAGAGGGAGGAGAACGAGGACGTGGTGGCGCGCTTCCTGTCAGCCTCTCCGGGGTTCGCGCCGGAGCCTCTCGACGGCTTCCTGGAGGCGCCGCTCGCGGGCGGACTGCTGGGTCCGGGGGGATGGCGCACGCTGACCGGCGGGGATCACGACGGCTTCACCGTCCATGTGCTCCGGAAAGCCCGTATTTAAACGGCTCCGGACGCTTTTCTCGTATTGACAGCCCCCCCTGGTTGCCATATCGTTTCGGCCGGTCACTTTCGTCCAAAAGACACGTATAGGAGGAGAGGAGATGGCTGGCAAGGCTGACTTGGTCAATGGAATTGTGGATCGAGTGGAGGGCATCACCCGCCGCCAGGCCGCTGAGGCCTTCGAAGCGGTGTTCGATTCGATCGTCGACGCCCTGCGCGCCGGCGAGAACGCGAAGGTCCCCGGATTCGGCAGCTTCTCGATGTCGGAGCGCGCCGCCCGCAAGGGCCGCAACCCCGCCACCGGCGAGTCGATCAACATCAAGGCGAGCAAGACGGTCCGCTTCAAGGTCGGCAAGGAGCTGAAGGAGGCGGTCAACAAGAAGAAGCGCGGCTCGAAATAAGCCATCCCTCCAGGGAAGTCGATATCTGAGCCCTGTGGCCTGCCAGCGCCACGGGGCTTTGCTGTTTTCAGCGCGCTTTTACCTGATATTTTTGTAGAGCCGGGCAAGACGGTGGGGCGAGATCCCGAGCAGGAAGAGCAGCCAGATCAGCCAGTTGGTCAACACGGTGCGGACCGGGCCCTGCCGCGCGAAGCGACGGGCCGACGTGACCACCGGGTCCGGGACCACGGCGAGCCGGCTTCTGTCGTAGCGCCGGCGCAGCCGCATGGCGAAGTCCAGGTCTTCCAGGATCGGCCACTCGCGAAAGCCGTCCAGCTCGCGGAACGCCTCGCGCGTGGCGAACTGGGCCTGGTCGCCCAGCGGCAGGAACGCGCGCCGCGTGCGCAGGTTGACGACCCGGCCGCCCAGCCGGTACAGGAGGCCGTCGCGGTCGAAGCGGATCAGGAACGCGCCGCCCGCCCCGCCGCCAGCCACCGCCTCGCGCACCGCGCGGCCGGCCTCCTCCGGGAGGATCGTGTCGGCATGGAGGAAGAGAAGGATGTCCGCATCCGTCGCCGCGGCGCCCCGGTTGAGCTGGCCGCCGCGGCCGGGCGGGCCGGTGACCACGCGGGCGCCGAGCGAGCGGGCGATCTCCACGGTCCGGTCCCGGCTGCCGCCGTCCGAGACCACCACCTCGTCCGCCGCGGCCATCGCGAGGAGGAGGGTGCGGCGCAGCGACGGCTCCTCGTTGAGCGTGGGGATGACGATCGCCAGTCGCATCTGGGGCTGGTAGCATACCGGGACTCTGTGCCTTCTTCCCCCTCTCCCCCGGCACGGGGGAGAGGGCCGGGGAGAGGGGGAATGGGATCAATCGCCGCAATGTCGTCCCAAGGATCGTTCAGCCATCTCGACCAGCACGGCAACGCCCACATGGTGGACGTGTCCGAGAAGCCCGTCACCCGCCGGGTGGCCGAGGCTTCGTGCCGGGTCCTGCTGTCCGCGCAGACCCTGATCCGGCTCGCCAACCTGCCCAAGGGCGACGCCTTCGCCGTGGCCCGCCTCGCCGGCATCCAGGCCGCGAAGAAGACGTCCGACCTGATCCCGCTCGCGCACCCGCTCTTCCTGGAGCAGGTGGAGGTCGAGATCCACCCCATCCCCGAGGGCGTCGAGATCCGCAGCCATGTTGTCGTCACGGCCAAGACCGGCGCCGAGATGGAGGCCATGGTCGCCTGCTCGACCGCCGCCCTCGCCCTCTACGACATGGTCAAGGCCATCGAGCGCGGCGTGGTCGTCACCGACCTGCGCCTGGAAGCCAAGAGCGGCGGCCGCAGCGGCCAGTATCGGCGGGATCGGAGAACCTAGAAATGGTCCGCACCGGCCTCGACCGTCTCCTCGCCGATCCGTCCTGTCTCCGGGGGCGCCGCTACGGCGTCCTGGCCCACGGCGCCTCCATCGACGCCAAGGCGCGTCCCATCCACCTGGCCCTGGCCCGGGGCCCGGCCGGTCCGCCGGCCGCGCTGTTCGGACCCGAGCACGGCTACTACGGGATCGAGCAGGACATGGTGGCCTCCGAAGGCGGCACCGATCCGTGGACCGGCGCGCCGCTGGTCTCGCTCTATGGCGACTCGGAGCACAGCCTGAAGCCGTGCCCCTGCGCCTTCAACGGCCTCGACCTGCTGGTGATCGACCTCCAGGACGTGGGCTCGCGGTATTACACCTACGCGGCCACCGGCATCTGGGCAGCCGAGGCCGCGCTCGCCCAGGGCTGCGAGGTCTGGGTGCTCGACCGGCCGAACCCGATCGGCGGCGCCGTGGTCGAGGGTGACCTGCTGCGCCCCGGCTACGAATCCTTCGTGGGCGCCTTCCGCCTCCCGGTCCGCCACGGCCTGACGCTCGGCGAGCTGGTGCGCCTGGAGGCGCGCCGCCGTGGCTGGGACGGGCCGCTCCGCATCTGGGAGATGGAGGGCTGGCGCCGCGACATGGCCTGGAGCGAGACCGGCCTGCCCTGGATCGCGCCGTCGCCGAACATGCCCACCACCCTGACCGCGCTGATCTACCCGGGCGGCTGCCTGGTGGAGGCCACCCAGCTCTCCGAGGGCCGCGGCACCACCCGGCCGTTCCACCTCACCGGCGCGCCGCACCTCGACCCGGTCGCTTTCGCCAAGGCCCTGAGCGATCGCGGCCTGCCCGGCGTGACCTTCGTCCCCACCTGGTTCCGGCCGCAGTTCCAGAAGCACGCCAAGGAGGTCTGCGGCGGCGTCGAGCTGGTGGTGACTGATGCGGCCGCCTTCGAGCCCTACCGCACCGGCGTCGAGCTGCTCGACACGGCGAGGCGGCTCGACCCGGAAGGCTTCGAGTGGCGGCACGAGCCCTACGAGTTCGTGACCGACCGGCCGGCCATCGACCTGCTCACCGGCGGCCCCGAGTGCCGGGACGCCATTGAGGCCGATGAGGGAGACACCGGCCTGGCCGACTGGATCGCGTCCTGGAAGCAGGACGAGCGCGACTTCCTCGAGGAGCGCCGGGAGATCCTCCTGTATCCCGAGGACGGTCGTTGAAGGTCCCGCACCTGCTCCGCGTCGCCGAGCCGCCGGAGCGCTTCGCACCCCTGATCGAAGCGGCCCGCGCCGAGGGCCTGCGGGTCGGCTGGCTGGAGCTGGAAGGTGCTGTGGAGCCCGTGCCGGAGACCCTGGGCTCCGCAGCCGGCCTGGGAGCGCTGCGGGCGGTCGCGATCGGCGCCGGCCGCACGGTCTCGGTGAAGCCCCTGCGCGGCGCGCCGGTCCTGCGCGATGTTCTCCGCGAGCACTTCCGCGGCTGCGCCCTGGTGCTGGTGCGCGGCGAGGTGGATGCGCCGGCCCTGCGCCCCGAGGGGGCGGCCTGGGTGCTGGACGTCCAAGGCTTCGCGGGCCAGGCGTTCAGCACGGCCGAGCTGCTGTCGGCGTTCCGCAGCCCGAAGAGGCTCGGCCCCCACGCGGCCTGAGAGCGTGGGGGCCGGGTCGTCAAGTCACTTGCTGGTGGTCCCTCCCTGGGGAAGGATTCCGAGCAGCCACGAGAAGTCCTGGCTCTGCCAATCCGCCCCGGGCATGGTCGGCATGGCGGTCGGCGTGCCGGTCGCGGCCTGGTTCGGGCCCGGCCCGAAGTTGTTGTTCCTCGACGGCGGATTCGTCACCATGTTGATCTTCGCGTAGGAGTGGCAGGTGATGCACGACGCCTGTCCCGCGGCGACCTGGGCGTTGAATTCGACGAAGGAATTGCCGAGCGGCGTCGTGTTCGCGTTGGTGTAGTCCTTCTGGACGCCGGTCAGGCGATAGTTCTTGAACGCGGCCGGGAGCTTGGCCGCGTCCATCATCGCGGCGAGGGCCGGGGTGATCTGCGTCGGAGCGCCGGTGCTCGTCGGGGGGTTCGAGCCGTAGGGATCCGAGCAGGAGTTGTAGAGATCGGGTTT
>DATANP010000431.1:0-3122 GCA_036266195.1 Thermoanaerobaculia bacterium
GCCTCTTTGGTTATAAAGCCGCGTTCGAGTCGTTCGTGACCGTCAACCTGCCCAAGGAGTCGGCCGCGCTCACGCTCTACAAGGAGCGCCTGCCCTGGCTGGAGAGCAACCTGCCGATCCCGGACGAGGACAAGAACCCGAACCGCGGCACCGAGAGCCCGATCCGGGTGGTGGACACCGTGGTCACGGCCGGCGACACCCTGGCCGGCGTGCAGACCCTGGCCTTCAACCTGCCGAACGACGAGCGGGTGCGCGAGGCCAAGGGCTCGAAGAAGGTGCTGCTGCGCAACACCATGCGCGCCAAGTACGACAAGATCCTGATGCCGATCGCCGAGCGCGTGATCGCCCAGGACCAGATCAGGAACGTCTCCTTCGACGCCTACTTCAACGAGGTGCTCCACCACGAGCTGTCCCACGGCCTCGGCCCGGGCAGCATCATGAAGGACGGCAAGAAGACCGAGGTCCGGCTGGAGCTCAAGGACCTGTTCTCGACCCTGGAGGAGGCCAAGGCGGACGTGATGGGGGTGTACAACATCCTGGCCCTGATGCAGCGCCGCGAGATGCCCGGCGAGCTGCGGGCCACCCTGGAGCCCACCTACGTCGCCGGCCTGTTCCGCGCCGCCCGCTTCGGGATCCACGAGGCGCACGGCCAGGGCGTGGTGGCGCAGTTCAACTACCTGATGGAGAAGGGCGCCCTGGAGGTGGACGGGCAGGGCCGGTTCCGCACCAATTCGGACAAGTTCCCGGGAGGCATCCGCAGCCTGCTCCACGACATGCTGATGCTCCAGGCCCGCGGCGACTACGACGCCACCAAGGCCTTCCTGGAGAAGTACGGCCAGCCGACGGACAGCCTGCTCAAGGCGATCGACCGGCTGGGGGACGTGCCGGTGGATATCCGGCCGGTGTACACCTACAAGAAGTAAAGGACCAAAAAGACTGCAAGGACTGCAGGGACCAAAGACTTTGGTCCTTGAAGTCCCTGCAGTCCTTTAAGTCCTTTCTACCTCACTCCCAGCAGCTCCACCTCGAAGATCAGCGTGGCGTTCGGCGGGATCACCCCGCCGGCGCCGCGCGCGCCGTAGCCCAGGTGGGCCGGGATGGTCAGCTTGCGCTTGCCGCCGACCTTCATGCCGGCTACGCCCTGGTCCCAGCCCTGGATCACCTGGCCGGCTCCGAGCTTGAACTGGAACGGCTGGCGCCGGTCCAGGCTGGAGTCGAACTTCGTGCCGTTCTCCAGCCAGCCGGTGTAGTGAACGGAAACGGTCTGGCCGGCCTTGGCTTCGTCGCCGGTGCCGACCTGGAGATCCTCGATCTTCAGCCCCTGATTGCTCTGATCCATTCGCTCGCTCCTCCTATTTGACGGCCAGCAGCTCGACCTCGAACACCAGGGTGGCGTTGCCGGGGACCACCCGGCCGGCCCCCTGGCTGCCGTAGCCGAGGTCCGGCGGCACGATCAGCCGGCGCTTTCCGCCGGCCTTCATGCCCGTGATCCCCTCGTGCCAGCCCTGGATGACCTCGTCGATCCCGATGCGGAAGCGGAAGGGGTGGTTGGGGTCCAGGCTGGAATCGAACGTCGTCTTGTCCTCCAGCCAGCCGGTATAGAGCACCTCGACAGTCTTGCCCGGCCCCGCCTCGGCCCCGCTGCCGACCTTCTCGTCGATGTAACGCAGCCCGGACGAGGTCACCACCTCCTTGCCTGCGGGGGTGGCCTCCGGCCCCGCCTGACGGGCAGCCGATATCGGCGATATGGGCGCCGCAGCAACCATCAGCAGCACCAGCAGTGCGCGTGAGGCATGTCTGGAAATCATGGACGGCTCCTCTCCTGCGAAACCAGGATCTGTGAGCGGTAAGGTCCAGATTGTACGTCAAGCCGCCGTCCGCACCACCCTACCCCCCTTGACCACGGCCGCCACGGGGTTGATCCCGAAGTGGTAGGCCAGGTGGAGCAGGTTCGGCGCGTCCAGGAGGACGAGGTCGGCGCGCTTGCCGGCCTCGACCGAGCCGATCTCCTCCCCCAGCCCCAGGCTGCACGCCGAGTTGAGGGTGGCCGCGGTCAGGCTCTCCTCGATGGTCAGCCCCAGCTCGAACACGGCCAGCACGAAGACCGCGGGCATCGACTCGGTGAAGCAGGAGCCCGGGTTGCAGTCGGTGGCGAGCGCCACGGGCACGCCCGCCTCGACCAGCCGCCGGGCCGGGGCGTAGACGTGATTCCTCAGGAAGAAGCTGGTGCCGGGCAGGAGGACCGCGGTCACCCCGGACCGCGCCAGGGCCTCGACCCCGGCCGGCGAGACCGCCATGAGGTGGTCGGCGGAGAGCGCTCCGAGGTCCGCCGCCAGCTCGGCGCCGCCCGAATCCACGAACTCGTCGGCGTGGAGCCGCGGCGCCAGGCCGTGCCGGACCCCGGCCTCCAGGACCCGGCGCGACTCCCCGGCCGAGAAGACCCCGCGCTCACAGAACACGTCGCAGAACCGGGCCAGCCCCTGCTCGGCGGCGGCCGGGACGATCTCCTCGCAGATCAGATCGACGTAGCGTCCGCGGTCGGATCGGTGCTCCGGGGGCACCTCGTGGGCGGCGAGGAGCGTCGGAACCAGATCCACGGCATGGGCGGAGGAAGCCGCCCGGATCGCCCGGAGCTGTTTCAGTTCGTCGTCGAGGGTCAGGCCATAGCCGCTCTTGGCCTCGGCCGTGGTCGTCCCCCAGGTCAGCATCTGGTCGAGGCGCTTGCGGACGTTCGCGGCCAGCTCCTCCTCCGAGGCCCGGCGCGTGGCGGCCACGGAGGAGAGGATGCCGCCGCCGGCCGCCGCGATCTCCTGGTAGGTCTTGCCCGCGAGCCGCGCCGCGAACTCCTCCTCGCGGCTGCCGCTCCAGGGCAGGTGGGTGTGCGGATCGACGAAGCCCGGGATGAGCGTGCCGCCGCGGCCGTCGAGGCGCTCGGCGTCCGGCAGCTCGCCGAAAGCCGCCCGACGCTCCTCGGGCGGGCCCACGAAGGCGACGAGGCCGTCGCGGCAGAGCACCTCGGCGCCTTTCAGACGGAGGACCCGGCGCTGGTCCGCTCCGCGCTGCGGAGAATTACCCCGAGGGGTGGCGACCTCGGAGAGGTTGTGGATCAGGAGATCGGTCAT
>DATANP010000432.1:0-3189 GCA_036266195.1 Thermoanaerobaculia bacterium
CCGGGCCGTGCTGGCTTCGCTCTGGTCGGTGGAGGATGAGCCGGCGCGCCGGTTCGTCCTCCGTTTCTATGCCGAGGGCGGCCTGCGCGATCCGGCGCCGGCCCTCGCCCGGGCCCAGCGTGCGGCGATCGCCGCGGGCGAGCCGCCTTCGGCCTGGGCCCCGTTCGTCCTCGTCGCCACACAGTGAAAGGAGCCATCATGTCGCCAACGAAGATCCTGTCCCGGAGCGCCCTGACCCTGTTGACGATCCTGGCCCTCCTGCCTGCGCCAGTCGCGGCCGGGTCGGGCGTCACGGTCAAGCAGGACGGTGATTCCATCGTGCTGATCCCGGACGATCCCGGAAAAACCTATCTGATCGTCGGCTACCCGCGGGACGCCGATCCGAAGGGGAGCTCGACGGGCCAGCTTTCCACCCTGAGCGGAGAGCGGCGGCTGCCGGCCAAGCAGTTCACGAAGCTCGTCGTCATGGAGATCCATCCGGTTTCCGAGGTGATCCTGACTCCCGGGCAGGCCGGTTGGCAGTTGACGGCGAACCCCTGTCAGGCAGGTACCTGCAATAAACCTTTTCCGATCTGCCCGCCGAACTGCCCGTTCCTGTATCTGATCAACCCGGCGACCCAGGACCTGCCCATGCCTCCAAAGTGATAGCCTCATGAGGATATGGGCACCGATCCCGAGCAGGAGGCTCGCGACGCTCTGGCCCGCGGCGACCGCGAGGGCGCGCTCGCGGCGCTCATGCGGGTCTACGGCACGCCGCTCTATCGGTTCTGCCGCCAGATGGTGGCCGATCCTGACCTGGCGCTCGACGTCCATCAGACCACCTTCCTCCAGGCCTTCGAAGGCCTGGCCGGCTTCGGCGGGCGGTCGTCGTTCCGAGCCTGGCTCTACGGCATCGCCCGCCACCGCTGCCTCGACGCGATCAAGATCGCCCGCCGCCGGGAGAAGCGCTTCGCGCTGCCCGGCGAGCTGCCGGAGAAGCCCGCGCCGGTCAAGGAGGCCGACGTGAGCCTCGGGGAGCGGGCGCGGACCGAGGCTCTCCGCCGCTGCCTCGGCGATCTGGCGCCGCACGTGCGTGACGCGGTCCTCCTGCGCTTTCAGGAAGGTTTTTCCTACGAGCAGATGTCCCGCATGCTGCGCGAGCGCGCTCCGACCCTGCAGGCGCGGGTGGCGCGCGCCATGCCGGTGCTGCGCCGCTGCCTCGAAGCCGGAGGGTTCGCGGCATGAGCGCCTGCCGCCGTTTCGAAGACGAGGGTCTTTTGCGGCTGGAGCAGGGCCTGCCTCTCGACGATCACTTTTCAACCTGTCCGGACTGCCTTGCGGAGCGCGCCGCGTACGAACGCCTGCGGGATGCGATCGCCACGGCCGGCGATGGGATCGAGCCGCCGCCGGGCTGGCAGGCCGGCGTCTGGTCGGCGATCGAGAAGCGCCAGGCGGCGCGCCGGCGCTGGCACGGCTGGTGGCTCCTGGTGCCCGCCGCGGCGGCCGTTCTCCTTGCCATCCTTCTGTTGCGGCCACCGGTCCGGCCCGTGGCCCAACTTGCTCTCGCCGTCGAAATCGAGGCCGGCGCCGGTCCGGTCCGCCGCGGCGGCGAAGCGCATCCCGGCGACCGGCTCCGGCTGCGGGCCACGATCGGAGAGGTTTCGAATGCCGAGCTGCGGGTCTATCGAAATGATCGCGCGCTCGTGCTCCGCTGCTCGACCGGGCCGCCCTGCCGGACCGGCGACGGTACGCTCGAAGCCGATTTCGTCCTGCCTGCGATCGGTTCCTATCAGTCTCTCCTCGTGACCTCCGACCGGCCGTTGCCCGAAGCCGGAGCCGGCCTCGACGCCGATGTGGCTGCGGCGCTCGCGGCAGGCGCCCGGACGACCTTGGGAGAGGAGATCGAAGCCCGATAATCGATCTGTTGTGGAACGGAGACCTCCGTCGCCTCCTGGGGTGGACGTATTAACCAAGGAGGTTATCCATGAAACGTTCCACTTTGATCCTGCTGACTTTCGGACTCATCCCGATGATGGCTTCCGCGCAACCGCAGTGCGACAGCTTCGAGCGCACGCGGGAAGGCAACATCCTGCAAGGGATCTGTTATGCGAGATCGGGCCACGTGCAGGGAAACCGCGACCAGATCAATGCCACGTGCGAGCAACTGATCCTGTGCGGCGGGAGCAACGATCTGGGCGACTGCCACCTGGCGCGCAACGTCTGCAAGGGGCTGGTCGATCCCGCCTGCAACCATGGTGAATTCGACGTCTTCAATGGACCGTTCGTGAAGAACGCATCCTGCCGCGCGGCCCAGAACCAGTGCGATCAGAGCCCGGGGGAGGACGATCGCCGGATGTGCGAAGAGGTCCTGGCGCTCCTCCCGCGCGGCGAGGCCGCGGCGCAGGCCGGCCGGGCGCCGGCCGCCGCGCCGGTGCGGTTCCGCAACCCGGTGGAAGATCCAAACCTGATCGAGAGCGCCTGGACCTCGGAGCTGTGGAACGTGATGAAAGGGCCTTTCCTCGTCGATCACGATCCGAACACGCGCAATGGCGGCCGCAGTCTCTCCTGCCTCGACTACATGGGCCGTGGCGGGCTGATCGGCGCGCCCTGGTGCTACGGCGGCCACACCGGCTCCGACTTCGTTCTCAAGGGCGGGTTCAAGCAGATGGATCTTCCTGACACCAACTGGATCGTGGCCGCCGCCGCCGGCACGGTGGAGTCCGTGGTGGACAACCTGTGGGACCGGTGCCAGGCGCAGGCCATCACCACGGACTGGCGCTTCTTCAATGTGGACTGCCAGGGCCAGATTCCGGGCGGACCGTCGGGCTCGGATTTCGCGGCCAACCTGATTCGAATCCGCCACGCCAGTGGAGTGGTGACCTCGTACCTCCACATCCAGAAGGGGTCCGCGGTGGTGCGGCCGGGGCAGGCGGTGCGCTGTGGCGAGCGCATCGCGCGCATCGGCTCCTCGGGCATCTCCAGCATGCCGCACCTCCACTTCGAGGTGCATGACGGAAGCGGTCAGTTGGTTGATCCCTACGCCGGCCCGCTGTCGCAGTCGTTCAGTTGGTGGGTCGACCAGGGGCCCAACGAGCGGAGGCTGCCCGCGCCGGTCTGCGCGCAGTAAGGCGGGCGATCCTGGCGGAGGCTGGGGTCTCCGCCAGGAGGCTACCCGGAAAATTCCTTGCTCAGAGCGCCCATGAGCGCGTC
>DATANP010000433.1:0-2934 GCA_036266195.1 Thermoanaerobaculia bacterium
TAGCGGACGGTGCCGAACACCGGACGCTCGGGCGCCCACGGCCGGTCGTAGCGGCCGAGGCACCAGAAGATCCCGGTGTAGGAGTTGGGATCGCGGCCGTCGAGCGCGTGCCGGTTGTTGAGCTGGATCAGGATCGCCAGCGCCTCGCGCGGCGTCCGCGACCAGTGCAGGACCTTCTTGCCCCAGAGCATCCGCAGGTAGTTGTGGATGCGCCCCTCCTGGACGAGCTGGGTCTGGGCCGCGTTCCAGATCTCGTCGTGCGTGCGGGCGGCCTCGAAGTCCCGGAGCGAATAGAGATGCGGCCGGGAGTCGGCCGCGTGCCCAGCGAGCGTGCGGAGCGCCCAGTCCGGCAGCGACTCGTAGCGGTCGAAGTCCGGGTGATGGAAGGCCATGTTGTACCCGACCTCCCGCCAGGTGACCGCCTCGTCCAGGAACTTCTCGGCCCCCGGGTTCATCCCCCACCAACCCTCGACCGCGCCCTTCGCTCCCTGGCCCAGTCGCTCCGGGGTCCACTCCTCGCGCCCGGCCAGCGCCGCGAAGATCTGATGGGAGGAGACGTGGCCGAAGTGGAGATAGGGAGAGAGGCCGCTGGTGGTCTCCTCGTCCGGCTGGTTGCGGCCTTCGCCATAGGCGTCCAGCCGCTCGTCCAGGAACCGCTCCAGGGCAGCGGCCGCGGCCTCGTCTCCTCCCTTCATGCCGGAGACCGCCGGAACGTCATGGTCGATCGGAAGCTCGGCAAGGGAGATCTTCGTCCCTGGAGGCCACCGCTTCAGAATCTCCTTCGGCAAGGAGGCCAGCCGCGGAGGGAGATCCCGGAGAGGATCGGCGTCCGGAAAGTCCCCCAGATGCCCCGGCAGGGTCTTCTGCAGGAACCGGCGAAGGTGAAAGGCCGCGGTGAACGCCCGGTCCGCGGCGCGTAGCGGGAGGAGGCCGTTGGCGTCCACCTTCTCCATCCGGACCTTCAACCGACGTCCGGCGGCGGCGACCATCCGGGGCAGGAAGAAAGCCGGGTAATCGTCGGCCACCACCACGCAGGCCCGGCCTGCCAGGGCTTCCAGCAGACCCTTGCCCTCGCCGGGCCGCGGCTCGACGTAGGGGTAACAGAAGACGTTCGAGCGCGCGAGCCGGCGTTCGTGCCCGGCCATGCCATCCAGGACAAACCGGTGGAACCGGTCGCTCGCCCAGGGATAGCCGGCGCGGAGCCCCTCCAGGATGACCAGAGGCCGTCCAAGCCGGCGGGCGTGATCCGCGGCGTGCTCCAGGGCGTAGTTCCAGCCCAACCGGCGGAACGCCGTCATCCAGTAGAGAACGAACTCGCCGTCCGGCCGGATCGGGGCCGTGTTGCAGGGCTGGATTCGGATCTCGGGGATAGCTGTCACGGTTCTGTCTCAGTTCTGCTCTCGCCTGAGACAGGATACTATAGACAAAAGATAGACGATTGTCGGCTTCGGGAGCTTCTGGGCCGCAACGGAGCTTGGGTGTAGGGGCGTGATTCATCACGCCCCGTTCTCATCACGCCCCGTCTAGTTCTCCGTATCCGGCTCCAACCCCAGCCGGACCAGCAGGTTCTGGAGGATGCGCGCGGTGAGGCCCCAGATCTGGCGGTTGCCGATGTGGTAGACGAGGAGCAGCCGCTCGACGCCGTTGATCTTCACGGGCCTCTCCTCGACCATCTTCGGGTTCGAGAAGGCGCTCAAGGGAAGGCTGAAGACCTCGGAGATCTCGGCCGCGTTCGGGGTGGCCTTGTAGGGGAAGGGGATCGCTCCCACGCAGGGGATTACGCGGAAGCCGGCCGGGGTCTCGCCCTCGTCGAGCTCGCCCAGGCGAAGGATCGACTTGGGATCGAAGCCGATCTCCTCGTTCGTCTCGCGCAGGGCCGCGGCCCAGGGATCTTCCTTGAGCTCTCGGCCGCCGCCCGGAAAGGCGATCTGGCTGCGATGGCTCGGCAGGTCGTCCGTCCGCTTGGTGAGCACGGTCCACAGCTCCCCGGCGTCCACGTAGAGCGGCACCAGCACAGAGGCCGGACGGAGATCGTTCGCGGCCAGCCGGCGCGGCGGCGGCGAGGTGAGGCGGTCCCGGATCTCCTGAATCCAACTGCGCGGCTCGCTCATCAGTCTCCCCCGCTCCTTTGTATCACCACGTCGCGGGAGGCGTGGACCCGGAAGCCGATCGGTTTCGCCGGAGCCTCGGGCAGCCGGAAGCTCACCTGGTAGACGTGCGCGTCGCCGCCCGTCCAGCCCATGGGGTGGGTCCGGGATGAGCCGAGCGGGATCTCGAAAGAGACCGAGCCGTCGGGCCGCAGCAGGATGGGCCTCAGCTCCTGGCCGTTCGCGATCAGGCGGGAGGGCGCGTTGCGGTCGAAATCCAGAATGAGGCCTTCCAGGGGCTCCACGCTCGCCGCCACCAGGCCGCCGGTCTCGGCTCCGGCGATCCGCAGGTCGCTCCCCCGCTCCGCCCTCCAGATGTTGTCGCTCGTGGGCTTGACCCGGATGCCCCCATAGGAGATCCAGTCGCCCGGCAGGTCCTTCTGGGTCGCCTCGTACGGCAGCCAGACCGCAAGGCGGCTCGGCTCGGGGGCCATGGGATGCGTCCAGACCGGGAGGAGGATCGGCGCGGCCAGCGCCGCGGTCACCAAGGCCCAGGAGGCCCGGAGCGGCCGGCCGGGCAGGAACCAGAGCGCGGCGTAGAGCGGCAGGAACAGGCGGTTGCCCACTCCGCCGCCGACGCCCGCGAAGTCGTACGGCCGCAGCACCAGGAAGGCCAGCGACCCCAGCGCTGCCACGGCAAGCAGGGCCCACCGACCGCGGTCCGCCTTGAACGCGGCGAAGGCCAGGGCCGCGGGCAGGAAGTATGGCAGGAGCCCAATGCTCCGGCCCACCAGGAAGTAGATCCCGTTCCAGACGAGCAAGCCCGCGTCGAGCGCCGGCCGCAGAC
>DATANP010000434.1:0-13437 GCA_036266195.1 Thermoanaerobaculia bacterium
CCCTGCGGGCCGAGACCGTCACCCGGCCCGGCGCGTCCGTGGCTTCGACCGCGTTGTCGAGCAGGTTGATCAGCGCCCTCCGCACCTGCTCGGGGTCGAGCACCGCGGTGGAGGCTCCGTCCTCGATCCGCGCCTCGACCTCCACGCCGGGCTTCAGGTCGCGGTAGAGGCCCAGCGTATCGCCGACCAGCCGCGCGAAGTCGACCTCGACCGGTCGCGGCCTGGGCATGCGGGCGTAGCGCGAGAACTCGTCGACCATCTCCTTGAGGTGCTCGACCTCGCGCACGATGATGTCCACCCCCTCCTCGATCGCCTTGCCGAGCCCGGGGTCCCTCTGCTCCTGCTTGACCAGCATGCGCTCGGCCGCCAGGCGGATGGGGGTGAGCGGGTTCTTGATCTCGTGCGCGATGCGCCGCGCCGCCTCGTTCCAGGCCGCGAGACGGTTCGCCTCCAGCAGCTCCCGGTTGCTGCGCTCCAGCTCCGCCTTGCTGTTGGCGAGCTCGGCGGTCATCCGGTTGAACGAGTCGACCAGGACCCCCAGCTCGTCGTCGGTCTCCACGTCCACCCGGTAGGTCAGGTCGCCGCCGCTGATGATCTTCGTGCCTTCGGCCAGGGCCTGGATCGGCACCGTGACCCGGCGCGCCAGATAGAGGCCGGCCCAGGACGAGCCCAGGAGGATCAGCAGCGTGACCATCAGGAAGAGCAGCAGGTGGCTCGCCCGCAGGTCGTCCTTCTGGACCTCGAGCTGGCGGTAGGCCTGGAAGTCGCGCACGAGCTGGTCCGTCTGCTCGGCCACCAGCGGGTCGAGCAGCGTGCCGGCCACCACCGTCACATCGCCCTGGGAAACCCCGGCCAGCACGAGGCGCCCGGCGGCGCCCGCCGGCACGTCCGTGCGCACCGCCTTGCCGGTATGCGCCGCCTCGCCCAGGAAGTCGCGGCCGGGCTCGGGCAGGTCGGGGATGCCGGACTGCGAGTCGAGCACCGCGTGCACGAACTCCGTCCCTTCGTAGACCGCCAGCACGTCGAGGTCCAGCTCGGCCAGCAGCTCCTGGAGCCGGCGGGTGAGCCGCGGCCGGTCCTCGGCCTTTTCGAGGTCGATCCCCTGGATCTCCTGCAGCGCGATCGCGGCGTCGCGCAGCGAGGTGCTCCCCACCCGGTCGTAGAAGGCCTGGGCCACGGCGTTGCCGCGCTCCAGCACCGGCGCGAGCGGCGTGTTGAACCAGCGGTCGATCGACCCCTGGAGCAGCTCGGTGGCGATGAAGAAGAGCGCCAGCACCGGGATCAGCGACAGGCCGACGTAGGTCGCCACGAGCTTGAACTTGAAGTTCGACCCCAGGATGCGGTGCCGCCGCTCGACCAGCAGCTTGATCAGGTTGCGCAGCAGGACGAAGAGGACCACCAGGATCAGGATGACGTTGACGTACCAGAGGACGAACAGCAGCACCCGGTTGGCGACCAGGGCGGCCGGCAGGTCGCGGCCCCGCTGGGAGAGGTAGAAGAGCGAGGTGAAGATGAGGAGCAGCGCGCCCAGGCCGCCGACCAGGACCCGGTGGTTCTTGAGCAGGCGCTCGATCCTGTCGCGGAGTTTCATCGCGTCAGCGCCATCACCTGATATAGCGGAACTTGTTGGAGTCCTTCCAGTCGGTATGGATCGCGACCGGGATGAACGACAGCAGGTTGCGCGTGCCGAGGTGGGCGCGGACCTTGACGATCAGCCGCCCCTCGGGCGTGTCGTCGCCCAGGGTGAAGACCGGCACGCGCTCGATGCGGGTCATGGCGGCTTCGAGCGCCTCGCGGTCGCGCACCGTGCGGCTCTCGACCAGCTCGCCGTCGAGCTTGAAGTGGACGTTGTAGGTGCGGGCCACGGCGTCGTGGATCGCCACCACCTCCAGGGTGGAGCGGTCGATCCGGTTGTCGTACCAGCGCTTGCGGTCCTTGTGCAGCTCGATCTCGTAGAGGATGGAGGTGGGAAGGCCGCTGTCGATCCGCCGCGCGAGCCGGCCGTCGAACGCGCCGGTCAAGTTGAACGCGGCTACGACCCGGTTGCTGTCGAGCCCCACCTGGAGACCATGGATCGCCGCGTCGGCCCGGGCCTGGGAAGCGAGCAACAGGAGCCCGAGGAGGGCGAAGGCGGTTCTCATAGGCGGAAAAAGTCTACAAGGGACCCAAGGGACTGCAAAGACTGCAGGGACCAAAGACCTTATGTCCTTGCGGTCCCTGCGGCCCTTTGGGTCCCTTGCGATAGACTCCCCGGCATGGCGAAGGTGGCCCCACCCAAGACCAAGGAACCGGTCAAGCGCGTCCTGGCTTCCAACCGGCGGGCGACCCACGACTACCAGGTCGTGGAGACGGAAGAGGCGGGCATCGTCCTGTCCGGGACCGAGGTCAAGGCGATCCGCAACGGCAAGGTCCAGCTCAAGGACAGCTTCGTGGAGTTCCGCAACGGCCAGGCCTGGCTGGTGGGGGCCCACATCAGCCACTACAGCCACGGCAACCGGGAAAACCATCCGCCGGAGCGCGACCGCCGGCTCCTGCTCAAGCGCCGGCAGATCGACCGTTTCTTCGGCCGCACCCTGACCAAGGGGTTCACGGTGGTGCCGCTGTCGATCTACCTCAAGGGCAACTGGATCAAGGTGGAGATCGCGCTCGCCCAGGGCAAGAAGCTCTACGACAAACGCCAGGCCGAGCGCGAGAAGGAGCTCGACCGGGAGGTCGAGGCGGCCGTCAAGAGCGGCGGCCGCTGGTAGGACTGGCAGGAGGTCGATTCAATTGCCTTCTCCGGCGCGCTTGCGCCGGCCGCCGGTGTCCTGGATGCGCTCGAGCGCGGTCTGGCCGCCGTACTTCGCCACGATGCGGTCGTCGTAGTCGTCGGCCACCTCGGCCACCGAGGTGATCGCGCGCAGCAGGTCGCGCGGCTCCAGGCTCTTGCCGTAGAGCGAATGGGCGAAGAAGATGTCGTTGCCGACCAGCGAGAAGGCGCCGCAGACCATCTGATGGTTCAGCTCCAGGAGGCCGAGCAGGAGGTCCTCCTCCAGCTCCACGTCCTGGACGCAGTAGGACATGATGTTGACCACGGACTCCTCGGGTCCGTAGGGCTCGACGGAGATCTCCAGCACGGTCGTGCCGTACCGGACGTAGAAATGGTCGTTCTCGGGATCGTGGTAGGGCTCCTCGAACAGCTCCCCGAGATACTCCTTGACCTTTGCGAAGGTCTCCGCCTGGACGGCGTGCTCGAACATGGACGTCACCTCCGCGCGGAGTCTACCAGCTTCCGCCCCCACCCTTTCGGGCCCACCCCGACGGACATTGACACCCTGCGCGCTTGGGACTAACGTTGCCGTCGATTATTTTTTAAGGAGGAGAAAAGGATGCGTAGGCGAGGAGTACTTTTCGGGACTGCGGCCGCGGCCCTGATCGCGGCCCTGTCGGCAGCCCCCGTTCACGCGGCCGGTTTCAGCATTTTCGAGCATGGCTCCAAGGCCATGGGCATGGCGGGCGCCTTTACGGCCCAGGCGGACGACCCGTCGCTGCTCTTCCACAACGCCGGCGGCCTGGCCTTCGTCGAGAAGCGCCAGATCTCCACGGGCTTCACGTGGATCACCAGCACCGAGGCCGAGCTGGAGGGCGCCAATCCGTTCCCCGGCGCCGGCTACACGGCCGAGCAGGAGGACCTCTCCGAGTTCCCGCCGCACCTCTACTGGGTGCAGCCGATCACCGGTACCTGGAAGTTCGGCCTCGGCATCAACTCACCGTTCGGCCTGACCACCGAGTGGCAGGACCCGGACCAGTTCCGCGGCCGCTTCCTGAGCACCAAGGCCGCCCTGCGGGCCATCGACGTCAACCCGACGATCGGCTGGCAGGTCACGCCCAGCTTCGGCCTCGGCCTCGGCGTCATCGCCCGGGTCTCGGACGTCGAGCTGGCGCGCAACATCGGCGTGATCAACCCCTTCACCCAGCGGGCGGCGGACGTCGGCCGGCTCAGCCTGGAGAGCGACTTCGGCACGGCCTACGGCTTCAACGCCGGCATCCTGCACAAGGTCAACAACAGCTTCTCCTGGGGCCTGTCCTATCGCAGCGCGATCACGGTGGACTACGAGGGCGACGCCCGCGTGAACCAGATCTCCACGGGCAACGCGCAGTTCGACGCCGCCGTCCGCGCCCAGATCCCGTTCGGCAAGGACCTGCCGGTCAAGACCTCGATCGACTTCCCCGACCAGGCGAGCCTCGGCCTGGCCTTCGCCATCACCCCGAACCTGCTCGTCGAAACCGACTTCAACTGGATGGGCTGGAGCAGCTTCGAAAAGGTGGTGATCGACTTCACCGGCGGCACCCTCGGCGGCGCGGGCAACGCGCTGCCCGACGCCACCATCCGCGAGGAGTGGGACGACGCCAACAGCTACCGCATCGGCCTGCGCTGGAACGCCAGCCCGGACAACCAGTGGCGCTTCGGCTACGTCTACGACGAGACGCCGCAGCCCGAGGAGGCGGTCTCGCCCCTGCTGCCCGACTCCGACCGCAACGGCTTCACCATCGGCTACGGCCACAACCCGGCCGCGGGCGGCCTCGGCTTCGACGTGGCGCTCATGTACCTGCCGTTCGATGAGCGCACCCGCGACCAGAGCTTCCCCACGACGGCCGGCGAAGCGCCCGAGCCGACCTTCTTCGGCACCTACAACACCACGGCCTGGCTCCTCGGCGTGACGATCAACTGGTAAGAGGATAGGAGGTTCATCGCAATGTTTCGCTTGAAGATCTTCGCGAGCCTGGCGCTCGCGCTCATCCTTCCGCTTCTGGGGACACCGGCGTTCGCCGTCGATACCGGTTCCGCCGACTTCACCCGCTACGTGTCGATCGGCGACAGCCTGACCGCCGGGTTCATGAGCGGCAGCCTGAACCAGCCGTCGCAGCAGAACAGCTACCCGGTCCTGATCTACCGCCAAGCCACCGGCCTGTCCACCGGCTTCGAGCAGCCGCTGGTCAGCGCCCCGGGCATCCCGGCGGCCCTGGAGCTGCGCAGCCTGTCGCCGCTCATCATCGCCCCCAAGCCGGGCAGCGGCGCGCCGCTCAACCTGAACCTGCAGCGCCCCTACAACAACCTGGCCGTGCCGGGCGCCGACGTCCATGACGTGGTCGCCACGGTCACCGACAACGGCGGCCTGCACGACCTGATCCTGCGCAAGCTGGGCACCCAGCTCCAGCAGGCGGCTTTCCTCCACCCGACGTTCACCACGATCTGGATCGGCAACAACGACGTCCTCGCCGCCGCCACCTCCGGCCGCGTGATCGAGGGTGTCACCATCACTCCGGTGGCCCAGTTCGAGGCCGACTTCAAGACCGTGGTCGCCACCATCGCTTCCACCGGCTCCAAGATGGCGATCGCCAACATTCCGGACGTGTCCGGCATCCCGTTCGTCAACACGATCGCCACCTTCGTGGTCAACCCCGTGACCCACCAGCCGGTGCCGCTCCTCGGCCCCAACGGCCCGCTCGGCGCCAACGACCGGGTGCTCCTCACCGCCTCGTCCGAGCTCGCCAAGGGCATCGGCATCCCGGCGCAGCTCGGCGGCACCGGCCTGCCCCTGGGCGACCAGTTCGTGCTCGACGCGAACGAGATCAACACGATCAACGCCCGCGTCGTGGCCTACAACGGCATCATCGCCAGCGTCGCCAATTCGGCCGGCGCGGCCCTGGTCGACGTCAACGCGGAATTCCGCCGGCTCGCCACCACGGGCATCAACATCGGCGGCATCACCTTCACCCGCAACTTCCTGACCGGCGGCATCTTCTCGTACGACGGCGTGCACCCGACCGCGACCGGCTACGGCTACATCGCCAACCTCTTCATCGACGCCATCAACGCCAAGTTCGGCGGCGAGATCCCGGAAGTCAACCTCACGCCGTTCATCCTCGGCACCAGCACGGCCGTCTTCGAGCCGAGCGAGGCGGCGGTGGACGGCATGATGGTCACCCTGACCCCGGCCGCCATCAAGAACCTCTTCTGGGCGCTCGACGTCAAGACCAAGAAGCCGCACCGCCACGGCCGCAAGTAGCCGTTCGGGACGCTTCCGGACCGAAAGGGTGGGGACCCGCCGGGGTCTTCACCCTTTTTTCTTTCCGTGGATTGTCACGAAATGGGCTGCTCCTGTACTCTTATATCAAATGGGCCTCAGGAGGGACCACGGGTATGAATGACCGCGGGAAGTATCACGGCTGGGTATTGGCGCTGGGGTGGGCGCTGGGGTGCCTCGCACTGGCTCCCGCTCTCGCCGCGCAGCAGGACCCCTGGAGCTCGCCGGGCGTGCAGGTGATCGACGCCAGCTCCGGCTCCACGCCCTCGGCTCCGCCCCCGGCGGCGGCTCCGGCAGCCCAGGGGCAGACGGCGGAAGCCTCAGCTCCCCAGACCGGCGGCAAGCGGGCGGAGACCGCCCGTCTCCAGGCGCGCTACCGCGAGATCCTCTCCGCCTGGGTGTCCGGCGAGGTGGACCAGGCGCCGGACGACCTGATCGCGCTGGAGACCGCGGCCGTCGCCGACGGCAATCCGAAGTCCCGCAAGCTCCTGCTCTCGGCCGAGCAGACCGTCATCCACGAGCTGGGCGCCACCAGCCTGGAGGTCCTCGTGCCGATCGCCATGCTCCACCACGAGACCTACTCGCGCCACCTCTCCCGCGGCATCCGCCAGGCGCCGCTCGCCGTGGTCCATGCCCGGCAGATGGCGCGCGACCTCGCGATCCTCTACAACCAGCAGTCCGGCACCGAGGGCTCGGCCCTGGTGGCGAGCCGCGTGCTGACCAGCCTGGGCGGCATGCTCCTGGAGTCCGCCCAGCAGGTGCCGGCCGCCGAGCTGTTCTACGAGGCCCTGGAGCTGGACAAACGCAACGTGCCCGCCCGCCTTGCGCTCGCCACGGTCTACGAGAAGGCCGCGCAGTACGAGACCGCGGTCAAGACCCTGCGCGAGGTGCTCGCGATCGATCCGGAAAACCCCGAGGCCCGCTTCCGCCTCGCCATGAGTCTCAAGCGGCTCGACCAGAAGACCGACGCCCGCAAGATCCTCGAAGAGCTGGCCGCCGAGACCTCCCCCTCCTGGGTCACCCCGCTGGTCTACCAGGAGCTGGCCCGGCTGCACGCGGAAGCGAACCGCTGGGCCGAAGCCGAGAAGGTCCTGCGCGCCGGCCTCGGCCGCTACCCGGACCACGTGCGGCTCCACGTCGAGCTGGCCTCGGTCCTCGACCACCGCGGCAGCTTCGGCGAGGCCCGCACCCTGATGGAGAAGGTCGTCGCCCTGCCCCACGGTTCTTCCGGCACAGGGGGCGACAACGAGCGCCTGCTCTACAACAGCGTGCGGCCCGAGGCGTTCGCCGAGGCGCGCAGCATCCTCGAAGACAACTCGCGCTCCCGGCTGCCGGTCCTGGCCCAGGCCCTGGGCGCGCCGACCTCCGGCGGGGAGGGCGGACGATGAAACGGTTCGAGAGAGTCGCCATCCTCTTCCTCGCCATCCTGGCCCTCGCGGCCGGCGTCGCAGGCGCGGCCGTGCAGCCGCGCATCATCGCCCCCGTTCCCGAGCAGGCGATCTTCGGCCAGGTGGACGTCGCCGTCCAGGTGGCCGCGGACGAGCCGGTCACCCGCGTCGAGGTCTTCGTCAACGGCGTCCGCCGGGCCGTGATCACCGCGCCGCCGTGGCGGACCACGATCGACGTGGGCGACGACAACTCCCAGCGCGAGTTCCGGGTCGTGGCCTACGGCGCCTCCGGCGCTTCGGCCGCGGCGAGCCTGGAGACCGCGCCGGTGCGCATCGACGAGCAACTGGACGTCCAGCTCCGCCAGCTCTATGTCACCGTCACCAGGAGCGCCAGCGCGGACGCGCCCCGCATTCTTGATCTGGAACAGGGCGACTTCGAGATCTACGACAACGGCAAGCGGCAGGAGATCTCCGACTTCGGCAAGGGCGAGGTGCCGCTGACCGCCGTGCTCCTCCTCGACACGAGCGAGAGCATGCAGGGCGAGCGCCTGGAAGCCGCCCGCCGCGGCGCCAGCGTCTTCCTCTCCGGCATGCGGCAGGACGACGAGGCCAGCCTGGTCCTGTTCTCCGACCGCCTGCTCCGGGCGACGAAGTTCACCGGCGACCGCGCCGAGCTGGAGCAGGCCCTTGCGGAGACCGAGGCTTCGGGCGGCACCGCGGTCAACGACTTCCTCTACATGTCGCTCAAGCTGCTCGACGCCCGCATCGGCCGGCGCGCGATCATCCTGCTGTCGGACGGCTTCGACGTGCACAGCGTGCTGCCGATCGACGAGGTGATGTGGAAGGCGCGCACCAGCCAGTCGATCATCTACTGGATCCAACTCGACGAGCGCCAGAAGGAGACCTCCTTCACCTCGTCCTGGCGCGACCACCTGGGCAACGACCACGAGTACCAGGACCTCAAGAAGACCGTCCTCGAAAGCGGCGGCCGCATCCTCCGGATCGACAAGGCGAGCGAGCTCGAAAGCGCCTTCGCGAACGTCATGCGCGAGCTGCGCGAGCAGTACGTGCTCGGCTACTACCCGACCGAAATGAAGAAGGACGGGCGCTGGCACTCGATCAAGGTGGACGTCAAGCGCTCGGGCATCAAGGTGCGCACGCGCGACGGGTACGTGGATTATTGAAGCCGGTTCTCCGGTTGTAGTGGCGGGCCTCGGCCCCTCACCCCCTGGCCCCCTCTCCCATCCCCTCCCTTCCTCCGGGAGAGGGGGGACGCCTGCAAGCTCCCAAGCTGAACGGAGCCGACGCAGCCTGCATGGGTTCCCCCTCTCCCGGGAGGGGGGGAGTGCGATGAGAGAGGGGGCCAGGGGGTGAGGGGTTCCCGCTTTCCACGACTCTGACATCTGGTAGGATTCCCGGCTCTATGGATTCCATCTACGTCCGCGGTGCCCGCGAGCACAACCTGAAGAACGTCACCCTGGAGATCCCGCGCAACCAGCTGGTGGTCATCACCGGCGTGTCGGGCTCCGGCAAGTCGTCCCTGGCCTTCGACACCCTGTTCGCCGAGGGCCAGCGGCGCTACGTCGAGTCGCTCTCCTCCTACGCCCGGCAGTTCCTCCAGCAGATGGAGAAGCCGGACGTGGACTCGATCGACGGCCTCTCCCCGGCCATCTCCATCGAGCAGAAGTCGGTCTCCAAGAACCCGCGCTCCACCGTGGGCACGGTCACCGAGATCCACGACTACCTGCGCCTGCTCTACGCGTCCATCGGCGTGCCCCACTGCCCGAGCTGCGGCCAGACCATCCGGCCCCAGACCGTGCAGCAGATGGTCGACCGCGCCCTGGAGATGCCCGAAGGCACCCGCCTCGTCCTCTATGCCCCCTACGTGCGCGGCAAGAAGGGCGAGTACAAGAAGCAGCTCGCGCAGATGGCCCGCGAAGGCTTCCTCCGCGCCCGCATCGACGGTCAGATGGTCGAGCTTTCCGGCGAGCCGCCCAACCTCGACAAGCAGAAGAAGCACTCGATCGACATCGTCATCGACCGCATCGTCGTCAAGCCCGGCATCGAGAAGCGCCTCGCCGACAGCATCGAGACTGCCATCAAGGTGAGCGGCGGCCTCGTGGTGCTCGCGCCCCAATTAGGGGATCAACCGGCGGCCGAGGAGACCCTCTCCCAGAGCTACTCCTGCGTCGAGTGCGGCACGAGCCTGACCGAGATCACGCCGCGCCTGTTCTCCTTCAACAGCCCGTACGGCGCCTGCCCGACCTGCTCCGGCCTCGGCAGCCTGATGGGCGTGGACGCCGACAAGATCGTGCCCGACCCCGAGCGCTCGATCGACGCCGGCGCCGTGGCGCCCTGGCCCGAAGGCTCCAAGTCCTGGCGCATGAAGACCGTCGAGACCCTGGCCAAGTCCATGGGCTTCTCGCTCTCCACCCCCTGGAAGAAGCTGCCCGAGCAGGGCAAGCGCGCGCTCCTCTACGGCTCGGGCGACCAGGAGATCAACTTCAGCCTCACCGGCAAGAAGTCGAGCTACTCCTGGACCGGCAAGTTCGAAGGCGTCATCCCCATGCTGGAACGGCGCTACAAGGAGACCGACTCGCCGACCATCCGGGCCGAGATCGAGAAGTACATGTCCGCCCAGACCTGCCCGAGCTGCCACGGCCGGCGCCTGCGGCCCGAGGCCCTCGCGGTCACCGTCAAGGACAAGGCCATCGACGAGCTGTCCGCCCTGCCCGTGTGCGACCTCCGCGCCTGGGTCGGCCAGCTCGGTCTTGATCGGCGTGAGCGCGCCATCGCGGAGAAGGTCGTGCAGGAGATCTCCGACCGCCTGACCTTCCTGGACGACGTGGGCGTGGGCTACCTGACCCTCGACCGCTCGTCCGCAACCCTGTCGGGCGGCGAGAGCCAGCGCATCCGGCTCGCCACCCAGATCGGCAGCAAGCTCATGGGCGTGCTCTACGTGCTGGACGAGCCCTCGATCGGCCTCCACCAGAGGGACAACGCCCGCCTGCTCGCGACCTTGAAGGGCATGCGCGACCTCGGCAACTCCGTGCTGGTCGTGGAGCACGACGAGGAGACCATCCGCGACGCCGACTGGGTGATCGACCTCGGCCCCGGCGCCGGGGTCCATGGCGGCGAGGTCGTGGCCCAGGGCACGCCGCAGGAGGTCATGAAGAACCCGCAGTCGCTCACCGGCCAATACCTGATGGGGACGCTGGAGGTGCCGGTGCCCGAGCAGCGGCGCGGCGGCCGGAGCGAGATCATCATCCGCGGCGCGCGGCACAACAATCTGAGGAACCTCGACGTCGAGATCCCGATCGGGGCCTTTACCGTGGTCACCGGCGTGTCGGGCTCGGGCAAGAGCACGCTGGTCAACGAGATCCTCTACAAGGCGCTGGCCCGGCACTTCTACCGGGCGACCGACAAGCCGGGCGAGCACGACAACATCGAGGGCCTGGAGCAGCTCGACAAGGTCATCGCGATCGACCAGAGCCCGATCGGCAGGACGCCGCGCTCGAACCCGGCGACCTACACCAACGTGTTCAACCCGATCCGCAACCTCATGGCCATGACGCCCGAGGCGCGCATGCGCGGCTACGCGCCGGGCCGCTTCAGCTTCAACGTGCCGGGCGGCCGCTGCGAGGCCTGCAAGGGCGACGGGCAGATCAAGATCGAGATGCACTTCCTGCCCGACATCTACGTCACCTGCGAGGTCTGCGGCGGCAAGCGCTACGACCGCGAGACCCTCGCCGTGCGCTACAAGGGGCTGAACATCGCCGAGATCCTGGACCTGCCGGTGGAGCAGGCGCAGGAGATCTTCCAGAACATCCCGGCGGTGTCGCGCATCCTGGAGACCCTCTGCGAAGTGGGCCTGGGTTACATCCGCCTCGGCCAGCCGGCCACGACCCTCTCCGGAGGCGAAGCGCAGCGCGTGAAGCTCTCCCGCGAGCTCTGCAAGCGCTCCACGGGCCGCACCCTCTATCTATTGGATGAGCCGACCACCGGCCTCCACTTCGACGACGTGGGCAAGCTCCTGAAGCTCCTGCACCGCCTGGTGGACCTGGGCAACACCGTGGTGGTGATCGAGCACAACCTGGACGTGATCAAGACCGCGGACTGGGTGATCGACCTCGGCCCCGAGGGCGGCGCCGGAGGCGGCAGCCTGATCGCCGAAGGCACCCCCGAGCTGGTCGCCGCCGTGCCCGCGAGCCACACCGGCCAGTACCTGAGGCAGGTGCTGCCGGCCGCGCCGAAGAAGCGCCGGCGGGCCTGAAGAACCTCACCCCCTGTCCCCCTCTCCCATCTCCCGCCCGCCCATTCCCCGGGAGAGGGGGAACGCATGCCAGCGGTGTTGCCAAAGCTTGGCAGGATGGCTTCAGAAAGGTTCCCCCTCTCCCGGCGGGGGTATGGGCGGGAGAGGGGAGAGGGGGACAGGGGGTGAGGTCCCCGCGCTACAATCCTCTGGTCATGTCCCGCACGGACTCGAACCTCGCCGAGAAGCGGCGCATCCTCCAGCTCGAGACGCTCTACGACCTCGCGCTGGCCCTGCACGCCCAGCGTCCGGAGCCGGAGCTGGTCGAGGAGCTGCTGCTGCGGGTCTGCGCCGTGCTCGACCCGGCCGCGGCCGTGGCCGTGACGCGGGACGCCTACGGCGGAGCCCGGGCCGCGGCCACGGTCGGCTGGAACGAAGCGCCGCCCACGGGCACCGCGCTCCTGGCCTCGCCGGTCTGGCGCGAGCTGCTGGCCGAGGGCCATCTCCTCTCGCGCCCGAAGGGCAATCTGGCCGGCCGGCCCTTCGACGAGCTGCTGGCCGTGCCGCTGGCCTACCGCGGAGTCTTCCTGGGCTACATCGCCGTGATGGACAAGGAGGTCCGGGGCCAGGCCGACCGCAGCTTCACCAACGACGACCGGCGTTTCCTCGACTCCGTGGCCGCCCTGGCCGGCGTGGCGCTCGACGCCGCGCGCCAGGTGGAGCGCCTCGAAGCCCAGCGCGAGCGCCTCGAAGAAGAGAACAAGGCCCTCAAGGGGAGCCTGGCGCGCGAGGTGGCGGGGCAGAGGATCGTGGCCCACGCGCCGCCGATGCGAAAGGTCCTGGATCTCGTCGAACGCGTGGCGCCGCGCAGCGTGAGCGTGCTGGTGCGGGGCGAGAGCGGCACGGGCAAGGAGCTGGTCGCGAAGCTCCTGCACCTGCTCTCGGGCCGTGAAGGCGCGCTGATCGCCTTGAACTGCGCGGCTTTGCCGGAATCGCTCCTCGAAAGCGAGCTCTTCGGCATCGAGGGCGGAGTCGCCACCGGAGTCCAGGCGAGACCGGGCAAATTCGAGCTGGCCGACCGCGGCACCCTCCTCCTCGACGAGATCGGAGACATGCAGCCGGCCCTCCAGGTGAAGCTCCTGCGCGCCCTTCAGGAGAGAGAGGTGGTCCGCGTCGGAGGCCGCCGGCCGATCCCGGTCGATGTCCGCCTCGTGGCCGCCACCCATCGAGACCTGGAGGCGAGAGTCGGAGAGGGCACCTTCCGCGAGGACCTCTACTACCGTCTCAAGGGCGTCGAGATCGAGCTGCCGCCGCTGCGCGACCGCCGCCAGGACATCCCGCACCTGGTGCGCACCTTCGTGGAGGAGTTCTGCCGGAGAGAGGGCATCCCGGTCCCCGCCTTCCGGCCCGAGGCCCTGGCGCTCCTCCTCGGCCACGACTTCCCGGGCAACGTCCGCGAGCTCCAGAACCTCGTGGAGGGAGCCGTCTCCCTGGCCGAGAAGGATGTAGATGCCGACCTGATCCGCTCCCTCCTCGGCACCGCCGCCGCCCAGGCCTCGCCCGAGCCGCTCGACCTCGAATCCCTGGAACGCCGCCACATCCAGCGCGTCCTCAAGCTCACCAGCGGCAACAAGAGCGAGGCCGCGAAGATCCTCGGCCTGGACCGGAAGACTCTGCAGAGGAAGGGGTTCTAGGGACCTCACCCCCTGTCCCCCTCTCCCATCTCCCG
>DATANP010000435.1:0-15738 GCA_036266195.1 Thermoanaerobaculia bacterium
CCGCTCGCCCGTGTTCCAGGTCATGTTCGCGCTCCAGAACGCGCCGAGCCTGCCTGGGACCGAAGGCCAGGAGCAGGGCCTCACCGCTTTCGCCGTGGGCGAGGCCGGAGCCGAGGTCGAGGTCGGAGGCCTGCGCCTCCAGCACCTGCCGCTGCCGCAGCGCATCGCGCAGTTCGACCTCACCCTCTCCGTGGGCGAGCTGGCCGGAGGCCTCGCGGGCACCCTCGACTTCAACGTCGATCTGTTCGACTGCGCCACCGCCGAGCGCATGGTCCGGAGCTTCCTGACTCTCCTGGAGGCCGCAGCAGCCGAACCCGGCCGCTCCCTCTCCGCGCTGCCCATCGTCGCCGAGGCCGAACAGGCGCTCCTCCTCTCCGACTGGAACCGCCCCGCCGAGCCCGCCGCCGACCTGCCCGAAGGCGCCCTCGTCCACGAGCTGTTCGAAGCCCAGGCCGCGAAGACACCCGACGCCGTCGCCGTCTTCGCCGGAGACCAGCACTGGACCTACCGAGAGCTGAACGAGAAGGCCGACCGAGTCGCCGCCCACCTGCGCAGCCAGGGCGTCGGTCCGGACGACCTCGTCGGCCTCACCGCCGACCGCTCCCTGGAGCTGCTGGCCGGCACCCTCGGCATCCTCAAGGCCGGAGCCGGCTATCTCCCGATGGACCCCGAAGCTCCCGCCGACCGGCTGGCGTTCATGGTCGGGAATGCGGGTGCCCGGATCGTTCTGTCTCAGCCGGGTCTGAGCTGGCCGGCGGGCATCACCGTCGTGCCCCTCACCCCCGACCCCTCTCCCATCCCCTCCCATCCTCCGGGAGAGGGGAGCACAGCCGGAGCCCAGGCCCACGTTCCCCCCTCTCCCGGTCGGCGGGAGGGGATGGGAGAGGGGGGCCAGGGGGGTGAGGGGCTCGCCTGCCTCATCTACACCTCCGGCTCCACCGGAGAACCCAAAGGCGTCCTCCTGGAGCACCGCAACCTCATCTCCCTGATCGCCTCCTTCCTCGGCAGCTACCGGCCGGGCACGGGAGACGTCGTGCTGCCGCTCACCTCGGTGGCCTCGGCGAGCTTCGTGGGTGAGATCCTGCCGCCGCTCTGCGCCGGCGCCGCAGTGGCGATGGCGGAGAAGGGCGAGATGCTCGACTTCAGCCGCCTCGCCGAGCTGATCGGCCGGCGCGGCGTGTCGATCCTGAGCACGGTGCCGTCGATGATCGCCGGCCTCAACGCCATCAAGGACCAGCTCCCGAAGCTCCGCCTGATCCTCTCCGGCGGCGAGGCGCTGTCCGCGGGCGACGTGGACCGCCTCCTCGACACCGCCGAGCTGGTCAACGGCTACGGCCTGACCGAGACCACGATCTGCTCGACCGTACACCGCCTGACCGCGGAGGACTTCGCCTCCAGCCAACCGATCCCGATTGGCCGGCCCGTGACCGGCCACCGCCTCTACGTGCTGGACGCCGACCTCCAGCCGCGGCCGATGGGCGCGCCCGGCGAGCTTTACATCGCGGGCGAGGGCGTGGCGCGCGGCTACCAGAAGAACCCCGCGGGCACGGCCGAACGCTTCGTGCCAGACCCGCTCACACCGGGCGGACGCATGTACCGCACCGGCGACCTCGCGCGCTGGCGCTCCGACGGCCGCCTGGAGTACCTGGGCCGCATCGACCAACAGGTCAAAATTCGCGGCTTCCGCATCGAGCTGGGCGAGATCGAGACCGTCCTCGGCCTCCACCCGGCGGTCCAGGAGTGCGCCGTCGTCCCACGCGAAGACACCGGCGAGAAGCGGCTCGTGGCCTACGTCGTCCCGGTCGAGGGTCAGTCTCCGACGGCCGGCGACCTGATCGCCTTCGCCAAGGAGAAGCTGCCGGACTACATGGTGCCGGCCGTCTTCATGAACCTCGCCGCCCTGCCGCTCTCGGCCAACGGCAAGCTCGACGTGAAGGCCCTGCCCGTGCCCGAGCAGCTCCGGCCCGAGCTGACCGCGGCGTATGTCGCACCGCGCGGCGAGCTGGAGCGCGTCATCGCGGAGGTCTGGAAGGAGGCTCTCAAGGTCGACAAGGTCGGCGTCAACGACAACTTCTTCGACCTCGGCGGCCACTCGCTCCTGATGACCCGCGTCCACGCGCGCCTCAAGGAATCGCTCCAGGCGCACGGCGTGACGCAGGAGGTCTCGCTGATCGACCTCTTCCGCTACCCGACGATCGGCTCGCTGGTCCGTTTCCTCGCTCCCGGAGCCGAGGAGACCAGCGCGGTGGAGGAGAGCCGGCGGCGCGCCGAAGCCAAGAGAGGCGCCGGCCGGGAGACCGAGATCGCGATCATCGGCATGGGCGGGCGGTTCCCGGGCGCGGCGAACCCGGACCAGCTCTGGCAGCACCTCAAGGAGCGGGTCGAGTCCATCCGCCACTTCACGGACGAGGATCTGATCGCCGCGGGCAACGACCCGGACCTGGTCGCGAACCCGAACTATGTGAAGGCGCAGGGCATCGTGGGCGACGTCGAGCTGTTCGACGCCGGCTTCTTCGGCTACAACCCGCGGAGCGCCGAGCTGACCGACCCGCAGCACCGCGTCTTCCTGGAGTGCGCCTGGGAGGCGATGGAGAACGCGGGCTACGACACCGAGCGCTATCCGGGCCGCGTGGGCGTGTTCGCGGGCCAGAGCATGAACACCTACTGGCTCAAAAACCTTTATTACCACATCGACCTCGTGGCGTCGGTGGACAGCCTCGCGGCGGCGATCGGCAACGACAAGGACAGCATCACGACCGAGGTCTCGTATCGCATGAACCTGCGCGGCCCGAGCGTGCTCGTGCAGTCGTCGTCCTCGACCTCGCTCACCGCCATTCACTACGCCTGCCTGAGCCTGCTCAACCACGAGTGCGACATGGCGATCGCGGGCGGCTGCTCGATCCACGTGCCCGAGATCCAGGGCTACATGTACCAGGAGGGCGGCACCACCGATCCGGAAGGCCACTGCCGCACCTTCGACGCCGACGCCAAGGGCTTCGTCAGCGGCCACGGCGGCGGCGCGGTGATCTTGAAGCGCCTGTCCGAGGCGCTGGCCGACGGCGACAACGTGCTCGCGGTGGTCAAGGGCTCGGCCTGCAACAACGACGGCTCGAACAAGGTGAGCTACATGGCGCCGAGTGTGGATGGCCACGCGGACGTCATCCTCATGGCCCAGGCCGCGGCCGGCGTGACGCCGGACACGATCACCTACGTCGAGGCGCACGGCACCGGCACCCTGCTCGGCGATCCGATCGAGGTCGCCGCCTACACGCAGGCGTTCCGCGCCGGCACGGATAAAAAGCAATATTGCGCGATCGGCTCGGTGAAGACGAACATCGGCCACCTCGACACCGCGGCCGGCGTCGCCGGTTTCATCAAGGCCGCGCTCTGCCTGCACCACAAGACGCTGGTGCCGATCCTCCACTTCAAGAGCCCGAACCCGAAGATCGACTTCGAGAACAGCCCGTTCTATGTCAGCACGGAGCTGAAGCCCTGGGAGCCGCCCGCGGGCATCCCGCGCCGCGCCGGCGTGAGCTCGCTCGGCATGGGCGGCACCAACACCCACATGATCCTGGAGGAGGCGCCGGAGCAGGAGGCGTCGGGCCCGTCGCGGCCCTACCAACTTCTCGTCGTCTCTGCCAAGACGCCGACCGCGCTCGAAACGCTCACCGGCGATCTCGCCAGGCATCTCCGCGAAAATGCGGAGCAGCCGCTGGCCGACATCGCCTTCACGCTCCAGACCGGTAGAAAGGTTTTCGACAACCGGCGCTTCGTGGTCGCGGAGAGCCTGGAGGACGCCGCGCAGACGCTCCAGGAGATGGAGCCGGACCGCGTGGTCTCCGGCTACCGCGAAGCCGGCGAGCGCGCCGTCGCCTTCCTCTTCCCGGGCCAGGGCTCCCAGTATCCGAACATGGGCCGCGACCTCTACGACACCGAGCCCGTGTTCCGCGACGTGGTCGATCGCTGCGCCGAGATCCTCAAGCCCCACCTGGACGGCGTGGACATCCGCGACGTGATCTATCCGGTGGAAGGAGCCGACCTCGAAGTCGCGGGCGAGCGTCTGCGTCAGACCATGTACGCGCAGCCGGCGCTCTTCGTGATCGAATACGCCACCGCGCAGCTTTTCCTGAGCTGGGGCGTGCGTCCGCAGGCCATGATCGGCCACAGCGTGGGCGAGTACACGGCCGCGGCCCTCGCGGGCGTCTTCTCCATGGAGGACGGCCTGGTCCTCGTCGCCCGCCGCGGCAAGCTCGTGCAGAGCCTGCCGTCCGGAGCCATGCTCGCCGTGCCGCTGCCGGAAGCCGACGTGCTGCCGCTCCTCGCGAACCATCCGCAGGTTTCGGTGGGAGCGATCAACCGCATCGACATGACCGTGGTCTCGGGCACCCACGAGGCCGTGGCCGCGTTCCGCCAGGAGATGGAAGGCCGCGGTCTCGACGTGCGGCCGGTCCACACCTCGCACGCCTTCCACTCGGCCATGATGGACCCGATCCTCGACGAGTTCCGGGCCACCGTGGCGCGCGTGCCGAGACAGGCGCCGCAGATCCCGTACCTCTCGAACGTCTCGGGCACCTGGATCAAGCCCGAAGAGGCCACGAGCCCGGACTACTGGGCCGCCCAGCTCCGCGGCGCCGTGCGCTTCGCGGACAACCTCGGCGAGCTGTTCAAGGACGACGCCCGGGTCCTCCTGGAGGTCGGCCCGAGCAACGTGCTCTCGACCTCGGCGCGGGTCCACCCGGCCAAGCAGGCGACGCACGCGATCATCTCGACGATCCGCCACCCCAAGGAAAAATACGAGGACGCGGCGTTCGTGCTGACCGCGCTCGGCCGGCTCTGGCTGGCGGGCGTGGACATCGACTTCAACGCCTTCTGGGCCGCCGAGCGCCGCCGCCGCGTGCCGCTGCCGACCTATCCCTTCGAGCGCCAGCGCTACTGGGTCGATCCGCTCCAGCCCGAGCTGGCCGGCCGCAGAAAGGCTTCGAAAGACCCGGCCGACTGGTTCTGGGTCCCAGCCTGGAAGCGGACGGAGAGGCCCATGCCCTTCGAGCCCTTCGATCTGGTGGGGAAGGGCAATGGTGACGCCACGCGCTGGCTGCTCTTCACCGCCGAGGACGGCCTCGGGCCGCACCTCGAGCGCCGGCTCCGCGAGCTGGGCGCCCACGTGACCACGGTCGAGCCCGGCCACGCCTTCGCCCACATCTCGGAAGACTCGTACCGTCTCGATCCGAGGAGCGAAGCCGACTACGCCGCGCTCGTCGCGGACCTCAAGGGCTCCGGCAGGCTGCCGCGCAAGGTCGTCCACCTCTGGAGCGCCGGCCCGCGGACCGGCTCCCTGGAAGAGACGCTCGACCGCGGCTACTACAGCCTGGTCTTCCTCTCCCGGGCCCTCGCGGCCCCATCGGCGGACGACCAGCCGGAGGTCGACCTCCTCGTCGTGACGAGCGGCGCCCACGAGGTGACCGGCGAAGAGGAGCTGATCCCGGAGCGCGCCACCGCGCTGGGAGCGGCCAAGGTCATCCCGCGCGAGCTGCCGAAGATCAAGCCCAGGTCCGTGGACGTGCCGGCCCTGGTCCCATCGTCCCTGGCGCGGCTCTCGGCCCTGGTGGACGGCGTGCTCGGCGAGCTGGGCGGAGGCCGGGTCGATCCCGTCGTCGCTTATCGCGGCGCGCACCGCTGGGTGCAGGTCTTCGAGCCGGTCCGCCTGGAAGCCGAAGCCGGCACACCCGTTCTGCGGGACCAGGGCGTCTACCTGGTCACCGGCGGTCTGGGCGGCATCGGCCTGGCCGTGGCCGAGCACCTGGCGAGCCGATACCGGGCGAAGCTGATCCTCACCGGCCGGTCCGGCCTGCCGGCGCGGGACCAGTGGGACGGCTGGCTGTCGTCGCACGGCGAGGCCGACCGGGTGAGCCGCCGCATCCTCAAGGTCAAGGCCCTGGAAGCCGCGGGAGCCGAGGTCCTGGTGGAAAGCGCGGACAGCTCCGACCTCGAAGCCATGAAAGGCGTGCAGGAGCGGGCCGCGGCGCGGTTCGGGACGATCCACGGCATCCTCCACGCCGCGGGCCTGCCAGGCATGGGCCTCATCCAGACCAAGACGCGGGAGATCGCCGAGGGCGTCTTCGCGCCGAAGATCCGCGGCGCCCAGGTGCTGTCGGACGTCTTCGGAGGCATGGAGCTGGACTTCGTGGCCCTGTTCTCCTCGGTGACGGCGGTCCTCTCGCAGCCCGGCCAGTCCGACTACGCGGCGGCGAACGGCTTCCTGGATGCCTTCGCGAAGTCCGAGCGCCTGCAGGGCGGCCTGCCGGTCGTCTCGATCAACTGGGACGCCTGGCAGGAGGTCGGCATGGCGGTCGAGACCGAGGTCCCGGCCGAGCTGAAGGCCTGGCGCGAGGAGAGCCTGAAGAAGGGCCTCTCCCCCGCCCAGGGCGTCGAGGCGCTGGAGCGCGTCCTGCGCACCAACCTGACACAGGTGGCGGTCGTCCGCGAGGACTTCCAGTCCCAGATCGAGGAGAGCTACGCCGCGAAGTCGCTGGAAGAGCTGGCCTCCGAGGCGGTGGAAGCGAGAGAGGTCCACGCCCGTCCGGTCCTGGGCAGCGCCTACGTGGCCCCGCGCAACGAGCTGGAGGAGAAGCTCGCCGCCATCTGGCAGGAGATCCTCGGCATCGACCGCGTGGGCATCCACGACAACTTCTTCGACCTGGGGGGTAACTCGCTCGTCGGCCTGAAGGTCATCTCCAGGGTGAAGAGCGAGCTCAACGCCGAAGTGACCGGAGTCAGCCTCTTCGAAGGCCCCACGGTGAGCGCCTTCGCGAAGCTCCTCCAGCGCGAGGAAGGAGAAGGCGGAGAAGCCTTCGAAGACCGCCGCAGCCGGGGCGCCATGCGTCGCGAGCGCATGCGCCAGCGCCGCGGCTAGTCAGATCCCCCTACCCGGGTGTGCGGCGGCTTCGCTGCCGCACAGCCCAGCGCCTAATCCATCCAGTTCTCGATCCGGAGTCCCTCGAAGGGTTCGAAGTGCGTGCGGTTGGCGGTTACCACGATCAGATTGTGGACATGGGCAATCGCGGCAATCTGCCCGTCGCTGGATGAAGTGACTCTGCCTTTCGCCTCCAGACGCGCTCTTTGATCCGCATGCCAATCCGCGGCTGCGTCGTTATAGGGGAGGATCGGAAGATCTACCACGGAGGTGAAGAGATACCCTTCGATTCGCGTCCGTTTGGCTGACGGAGGCAGGCGTCGCAGGCCAAACAGCAACTCATGCCAGACAGGCGCGGCGATCGCGACGGCCTCGGCGTTTCGCTCCAGTCGTTCCATGAGCCGTGGATTCGGGGACGGCCGGGCCGGCTCGGAGATGGTGTTGGTGTCCAGCAGATACTTGAGCATCACCAGGAGAAGTCGCGTCCAGGGGAAGGGTCGCGGAGCCCCTCGAAAGCATCCGCGGTTTCGACGTCCAGGTCACTGTACTTACGACGGAACTCCTGGTAGGACTCCCAGAACGAGCCGCGTTTCCGTGACAGTCGCTCGTATTCGTTCAGGGACAGAAGGACAGCGACAGGCTTCCCTCGTCGAGTGAGCTCCACCTTCGTGCCCTGCTCAGCCTCCTGAATGACATGCGCGAGCTTTTCCCGCGCCTCTGCGATCGAATACTGCCTGGACATGGCGCCTCCTCATGGACATCTACATGTACATCATAAGCGATCCTGATCTCCGTTGCCACCCGGAGCGTGGCATGCTTTGATCCGGGATCAAGATGTTCTAAGCTGGAACCATGAAGACGGACGAGCGCGACAAGATCTCGCTTGAGTATGTCCCCGGAGCAGCCGACGACGGCATGGGGTTCTTTCCCGTCGTCACCTGCCAGATCGGGAGCCATCCGCCCAAGGTGCTCTGGGTCGTTCATCACAGGCGCCGGCAGCTTCGGAGCAAGGAGGAGGCCCTGTCGGCGGCCAACGACGAGATCGCGCTCGCGTTCCAGGACCGCACCCTCCCGTCCTCGCCCGAGCGCTTCCGGGAGCACCTGTGGCAGAGAGGCTTCTCGGACCTGGCGAGCTACCGGGTCGCCGGGAGCTTCGACCAGGACCGCCTCTCCGCGCTCGGAGACGAGTACCAGCCGGTCTTTGGAGAAGAAGCCGCCCGGCACGATCCGGTCGTCCATGCCGCGCTCATGCAGAGGGTCGACCGGCAGATCGCCGAAAACGACCCGCCGGAAGTCCGGGAGGCCTTCGAAAGACTCTTCGCCCAGGGCTACGGACCCGAGTACATCCGCCGCATGATCGGCTTCCTGATTGCCCGGGAGAACCTGGAGGAGATGTTCCAGGGGACGCCGTTCAACAGGGCGCGGTTCATCGAGAACCTGCGGCGCCTGCCGCAGATCGTCGATCTCTGATCTCTGGCTCAAGCGCGTCGGGCACCCAACATCCGGGCCGGCAGGAAGAGAACAGTCTTGAGCAACTCGAAGACAGCATCCAGCGTGATGCCCAGGATCCGGAACGGCAAGGACAGGATCCACACGAATGGGTAGAGCACGAGCGCCAGCAACGCCAGCGGCCAGCAGAGCACGAAGAGGATCAACCAGGCCAGGAACGTCCACATCGGGCGAGTCCTCCTTCTCCTCCATTATACGTCGCAGCGCGGCAAGGGTTTCCCGGCAGAAGAAAAAGCTCGAAACTCTGAACGCCAAGCCTCCGGCGTAACAGACGCCCGGCATCGGGCGCGGCGACAAAACCTCTTCCCAGGGAACGGCGCGCTTGCTAGACTCCGGCGCGACTCGCAGAGTCCTTACCTGGGAGGAGCCCTGATGCCGTCCATCCGCCACGTCGAGCCGCGCCATGGAGATGTCCTTCTTCTCGTCGGAACCATGAAGGGGGCGTTCCTGTTTCGCTCCGACGGGAGTCGCGGGACGTGGGAAATGGGCGGGCCGTATTTTCCCGGCAACGCGGTCTACGCCATGGCCTACGATGGGCGCGAGGGCCGGCACCGCATCTGGGCCGGCCCGCACAGCATGCATTGGGGCGGGCTGCTGCGGACGAGCGACGACTTCGGCCGGAGCTGGACGAACCCCGAGGAGGCGAACGTCAAGTTTCCGGAGGGGACCGGCGCGGCGCTGAAACAGATCTGGCAGATCATTCCGGGCCACGAGTCCGAGCCGGACCGGCTCTATTGCGGCGTCGAGCCGGCGGCCCTGTTCTTCACGGACGACGCCGGCGAGACGTGGAACCTGATGGAAGGGCTCTGGAACCACCCGCAGAGGCCGCGCTGGAACCCGGGCGGCGGCGGGCTCTGCCTGCACACGATCCTGCTCGATCCCCCGGACCCGAAGCGGATGCGCATCGCGGTGTCCGCGGCCGGCATGTATGCGACCGAGGACGGTGGCTCGTCCTGGCGGCATTCCAACCACGGTGTGCGCGCCGATTTCCTGCCGGACAAATATCCGGAATTCGGCCAGTGCGTGCACAAGGTGGTGCAGGCGAAGCAGAAACCCGAGCGGATGTATCTTCAGAATCACTGGGGCCTCTACCGCAGCGACGACCGCGGCGAGAGCTGGACCGACGTCGCGAACGGCGTTCCTTCGGATTTCGGCTTCTGCATGGCGATCCATCCGGACGATCCGGACTGCGCCTGGATCGTGCCGCTCGAATCCGATCAGTTCCGCTGCTCCCCGGAAGGAAAGCTCCGTGTCTACCGGACGCGCGACGCCGGTGCGAATTGGGAGGCGATGTCGAACGGGTTGCCGCAGACGGACGCCTATGAGACGGTGCTCCGCGACGGCATGGCCGTAGATCCGCTCAGCCCGACCGGCGTCTATTTCGGGACGCGGAGTGGAAAGCTTTTCGGATCGGCGGACGAGGGCGAAACCTGGGCCGAGCTGGCCGATGGGTTGCCTCCGGTCGTCTCGGTCAAGGCGGCCCGGGTCTCCCTGTGATGTCGTTCCTGTTCATGATTCCCGGGCCTCTGCGCGAGCTGGCGGGCGATCGCGCGGAGGTCCGCGTCGAGGGCTCCGCCGGCTCGGTCTCAGACGCGCTGTCGCTCCTCTGGGCCTCATGCCCGGCGGTGCGGGACCGCGTCCTGACCGAGCTTGGCGAGGTGCGCCCTCATATCAATATCTTCGTGGATGGACAGAACATCCGCGATTCCGGCGGGCTGGATGCTCCCGTGCACGATGGCGCCGAGATTTACATCCTGCCCGCCGTGAGCGGCGGATAACGGTTTTAGGGGAAGTACGGCGCCGCGTTAGCCGCGATGGTTTTGAATTCGTCGTCCGTGAGCGGCACCGTGGTGCGGAAGATCAGCCAGGACTGGCGCGCCGCGGGCGGACCGAGGTCGGTCCCGAAGAGGACGCGCCGAAGCCCGACCTGCCGGATGCGCTTCGCGAAGGTTTTCAGCACCTCTTCGGGCTGCTCGTCGGCCACGGTCGCGACGTCGAAGTAAAGGTTTTTCGTGCGCGGGTCGCCGGCCGTGATCGCGTCGGCGTAGACCTTGAGGGCCTCGTCGGTATAACCCGGCCCGCCGCCGGCAAAGTGCGCGATCTGGACCGGGATGTTTGGCGCGGCCGGCAGGATCTGGCTCAGGAAGGCTTCGGCCTGCTTGCGTCCGTAATCCCCCTCCGTCCAGAGGTGAATGACGATCGCCAGGTGCCGCTCGTTCGCGCGGGCGAAGACCCGGCGGAGCTTTTCGACGTGATCCGGGTTCAGCATATCCACGCGCGAGTTGCCGGCGTGCAGCTTGAGTCCCCTGACCTGCGGGAGCTTCGCGCAGCGGTCGATCTCTTCGAGGGCGTAATCCTTGAGCGGGTTGAAGCTGCAGAACGCGAACAGCCGGTCGGGGAAACGGGCGGCTTCCTTCGCCGTCCAGTCGTTTTCCTCTCGGACCTTTGCGTAATCGTCGCTCCCTTTGTACATTTCCGGGTTTCCGAACCAGTAGGCCACCGAAAGGACGGCCGCGCGGCGGATGCCGGCCGCGTCGAGCTCGGCGATGAGTTGCTCGGCCGACCTCGGCTCGCGCGTCCTGGGCCCCGGGAAGGTGGGGCTCTCGGCCGCGATCCGCCAGGCGCCGTCGGCGCCCTTCTGCAAGGTCATCAGGACCTGCCCGAAATACCTTGTGGTGCCGTTGTCGAGCGGGCGCGTGAAGTATCCCGCGATGGTTGCGGAGGAGCCGTTCACGGAGTACGCGATCGGCGTGATGTGGTACGGCTTGGCGAAGTTGCCACCCAGATACTCGGCGACCTTGTTCCGGCCGCGGATCCAGAGAGGCTCGCGCTGATCGAAAACCAGGCTGTCCTCTGTGAAGAGTGGAGCCAGGGCCGCTTTATCGTTCCAACCCTTTTCCCTCTGCTGGAGCAGGCGGGCCAGATCCGCGGGCAACTCGACGGTGGGGAGCGGCGGATCGGCGACCAGCTTGACCGAGGCCGGGCTGAGCAGATGAGCGTGATGGTCGGCCACCGGGGTCTGACTGAAGACAGCGGGGGCCAGGGCTGCCGTCGCGAGGACGGCAAGCGCAATGACTCGCTTCATGGGGATCTCCTTTTTCAGTCGTATCTCAGCGCGATCAGCGGATCCACTCGCGTGGCCCGCCGCGCCGGGATGTAACAAGCGATCATCGACACGAAGGTGAGAAGCAGAACGATGGCGGCGAAGGTCGCCGGGTCGGTCGAGGCGACGCCGAAGAGCAGGCCGGACAGGACGCGTGTCAGGGTCAGCGCGCCGACCAGGCCGACGGCGATTCCGATCAGGGTGAGGACGAGCCCCTGCTTCAGAATGATTTTCAAAACCTGGCTCTGCGGCGCGCCGAGCGCCATGCGCAGGCCGATCTCGCGCGTGCGCAGGGTTACCGAATAGCTCATCACGCCGAAGATGCCGACCGCCGCGAGCAGCGTCGCCATGGCCGCGAAGAGCCCGAGCAGGAGCGTGTTGAAGCGGGCCCGGCTCACGGTGTCGGACATCACCTGGGTCATGGTCCGCACGTCGGAGACGGGTTGATCAGGATCGATCATTCGGATCTCGCGGCGCACCGCGGGAGCCATCGCGGCGGGGTCGCCGTCCGTCCGCACCACGAGAGTCATGAGCGGGTAGGTGAGCTCCGGCTGCGGGAAGTAGACGGTCGGCTGCGCTTCGTCCACAAGGCTGTCGTAACGGACGTCGCCGACGACTCCGATGATCTCGGTCGCCACGGGCTGTTCGAACATCTCCACGTAGATCCGCTTTCCGATCGGGTTTTCGCCGGCGAAGTGCTGCCGGGCCATGGCCGCGCTGATGAGCACGACGTGCCTCGCCTCGCGGGTTTCGACGTCCGTGAAGTTGCGGCCGCGCAGCAGCGGGATGCCCATCGCGTTGAAATAGCCGGGGTCGGCCACGCGCACGCTCGTGCCGGGCGCCTGGCCGGGCGGCGGTGCAGGGCGGCCCTCGACGGTGAAATCGGTCGCGGAGCCGGGCCCGCCATACAGCGGAAGGAAATTCACCGCGCCGGCCGCCCGGACGCCGGGCAGCGTCCGGATGCGCTCGGTTGCCCGGTGGAAGAAATCGACCATCTGCCGGTCCTCCGTGTATTTGCCGTCCGGCAGGCGCAGCACCAGGGTGAGAACGTTTTCCGTTTCGAATCCTGTGTCGATCCGGTGGAGCCGGACGAAGCTCTTCACCAGGAGCCCGGCGCCGGCCAGCAGCACGAGGGCGAGCGCCACCTCGGCGATCACCAGCGCGCCGCGCAGGCGCCGACTGCGGGCGTCCTGGCCCGCGGCGCCCTTGCCGCCTTCCTTGAGCGCGTCGCCGAGGTTCAGACGCGTGGCTTCGAGGGCGGGCGCCAGGCCGAAGAGGAGCCCGGTCGCGAGCGAAACGATCAGGGTCAGGGCTAGCACCGGCAGGTCCAGGCCCACGCCGTGAAGACCCCGGAGATAGCCGAGGTCGCGCGGGCTGATCGCCACGAGCGCGCGCAGGCCCAGCCAGGCGAGCGCCAGCCCGAGCAGGCTGCCGAGCCCGGCGAGCAGCAGGCTTTCGGTGAGCAGTTGACGGACGACGCGAATCCGTCGTGCGCCGAGCGCGGTCCGCAGAACGATCTCTTTCTCCCGGGCCGCGGCGCGCGCAAGCAGGAGGTTGGCGACGTTGGCGCACGCGATCAGCAGCACGAATCCGACGGCGCCCAGAAGGATCAGGAGCGCGGGCCGGACGTTGCCGACGAACTGCTCGCGGAGCGGAAGGATCTCGACCGTACATCCCAGATTGTGTTCCGGGTCCTCGGCCGCGCGACGGGCCGCGATGGCCTTCATCTCGGCCTTGGCCGCATCGAGAGACGCGCCGGGCTTCAGGCGCGCGACCACCGAGAGGAAGCGGCCGTATTGTTCGGCCTGGTCTTCCGGCATCGGGAGGATCGTCCAGATTTCCGAGGGCCTGCCCGCGCTCGATTTCGTCTGGATGTGCCATTCGAAACCTTTCGGAAGCACGCCGATCACGGTGAACGGCGTGCCGTTGAGCTGGATCGGCTTGCCGATCGCGTTCGGATCGCCGCCCAGCCGCCGCTGCCAGAAGGCGTGGCTGAGGACCGCCACGGGCTCGCCGCGGTCGGCGTCGTCCTGCGTCAGGCCGCGGCCGAGGATCGGCTCGACGCCAAGCACGCGGAACAGCTCGGGGGTGGCGAACTGCACCGGGACCTCCTCGGGCTCGCCGCCGCCGGTGAGGCTGAGGCGCTGATCGGTGAACGCCGCCATGCCCACGAAGGAGTCGCTCCGATCGCGCCAGGCCCGGAAGTTGCCGCGCGACGTGGGATTCTGGTGCGTGCCCTGGGAGGTGATCTCCCAGACCATGACGAGCCGGTCGGCGGCGGGGTAGGGGAGCGGGTGGAGGAGCAACTCGTTGACCACGGAGAAGATGGCCGTGTTCGCGCCGATCCCCAGGGCGAGCGTGAGCACCGCGACCAGGGTGAAGGCCCGGTGCTTGGCGAGCAGCCGCGCGCCATAGCGGACGTCCTGGAGCAGGGCCTCGATCCAGCCGCCGCCGCGCACCTCGTAGGCCCGTTCCCGGATCTTGTCGAAGTTGCCGAAGCTTCGCATCGCGGCCCGGCGCGCCTCCTCGGGCGACATGCCGCGGGCGACGTTCTCCTCGACCACCATGTCGAAGTGGGCGCGCAGCTCTTCGTCGATGTCGCCCACGACCGCCTCGCGATGGAGGAGGGCTTGCAGGCGTGCGGAGACCCGGTTGATCTGTCTCATGACGGCCTCTAGGTGGCCTGCCGCACCTTGGCGACGGCGAGGACGAGGCGGTCCCAGCTCGCCTCCTCGGCTTCGAGCTGGCGCCGGCCTTCCGGGGTGAGGGTGTAGAACTTGGCGCGGCGGCCCGTGTCGTTCACGCCCCATTCCGAAGACACCCAGCCGTGCTGCTCCAGCCGGTAGAGGGCCGGGTAGAGCGAGCCCTGCTCGACATCCAGCATCTCGTCGGAGAGCTGGCGGATACGCTGGATGATGCCGTAGCCGTGCAGCGGGCTGAGCGATACGGCCTTCAGGATAAGCATGTCCAGGGTGCCCTGGAGCAGGTCGGCTTTCTTCTGTGTCACGCGTTCCGTCCTCCTCTGGCTCGATGCCTAGAACGTCGAGGCATGGTAGGGATACGATACCTAGACTGTCAAGGTTTCATCGGATCCGCGTTTCATCGTTCCGTCACGCTCATCGACACCTGAGCACCCTCTTGAGTATCGGGCGCACCGTGCGTCCGGCTGGGAGGAACCGGGATGTTGGAGAGAGTGGAGGGCGCGGTCGCCGTGGTCGGCGCCGCCGGTCGATTCGGATCGGACCTGGACCGGTTCGACGCCGGGTTTTTCGGGATCAACCACCGGGAGGCGGAGATCCTGGACCCCCAGCAGCGCGTCTTCCTGGAGACGTGCTGGGAGGCCCTGGAGGATGCCGGCTACGAGCCCGGCTCGGTCGGGATGACCGGGGTGTTCGCGGGCCAGCCGACCAGCACCTACCTTCTGTTCAACCTGCTGCCGGCGCTTGCGGCGGAGATGGACCCGCTGCAACTCCTGGTCGGCAACGCCGCGGATTCGCTGGCGACGCGGGTGTCTTACAAGCTCAACCTGAAGGGGCCGAGCTTCACGGTGCAGAGCGGGGGCTCGCGCATGGCGATAGCGGTCCATCTGGCCTGCCAAAGCCTGCTCAACGGGGAGTGCGATCTGGCGCTCGCGGGCGGGGTGGCGATCGACGCGCGCTCGCTGGAGGCCGGCGAGGTTGGAGTGCTGGTGCTCAAGCGGGCCGAGGAGGCCCTGCGGGACCGGGACAACGTGCTGGCGCTGGTCGTGGGCTCGGAGGCGGTCGGAGGGGCGGCGGAGATCGGAGATCCCGGGATCGCGGGGTTGATCGGAGCGGTTCGGGGCCTGAGGGCGCGGCGGGAGTTGTTGGGACTGGCTTTGGAGCCGGCTCCGGCGGTGCCTCGGGCGGGGGAGCGGCGGGAGAGATATTACCTGCCGGTTTCGGCCCGTAGCGAAGCGGCCCTGATGGTGGCTTGCAAGCGGCTGGCGGATTGGATTGAGAACCATCCGGATCTGGAGCTGGCGGATGTGGAGTTCACGCTTCGGGTGGGGCGGAAGACGTTCGAGCATCAGAGAATCGTGGAGTGCTGTACACGAGAAGAGGCCAGAGAAGCGTTACGCCCTGGGACCGCCGGCGCCCCGCCGGCGGTTTTTTCTTTGAATACCGCCGGCGGGGCGCCGGCGGTCCCAGGAAAGAGGATCTCTCTTCCCACTTATCCCTTTGAAAGAAGACGGTAT
>DATANP010000436.1:0-2423 GCA_036266195.1 Thermoanaerobaculia bacterium
GGCGTACCGGGACCGGGTGGTGGTGATCCGGCCGCGCCACCGCCTGCCGATGTCCTGGCTGGAGCGGCGCTGGCCGGTCCTCCGCAACACCATCGAGCTGGGCCGGCTGCGGGCGCGCGAGGTGCTGCTTGGCGAGGCCCATCCCGAGACCGAGGCGCGGGCCGCGGGCACGGCCCTGACCCTGCTGCTTGCCCGGCTCCTGCTGCGCCGCCGGTCCACCCGCTGATCCCTCCGCGGGGTGGTTTCCGGCTACCCGCGCGGGTGGCGACGGACCGGCCCTCGTCCGGCTAGCCTCTGGCGAAACGGATGGAGGTTCCATGATCACCGTCGACGAGCTGCGCGAGAACCCGGCCCTTCTGAAGCTCGACCTCTATTGCAAGGGCGTCCGCCTGGACGACTCCTGCCATGTGGAAGAGGACGGAGGCCGCAGGATCCTGCGCACGCGCGCCGGCCTCGGCAGCGGCCTGGAGATGATCCTGCCGGGCAACCTGTGGACCAACGCCCCGGCCGCCGAGCACTTCGTCGGCCGCTCGCCGTACACGCTGCACCGTTCGAGAGGTCAATACCTGTTGCGCTGGAACGGCCAGGAGGTCACGCCGGTCCAGCTTTCGCCGCGTCCGAGCTGGTATGACCGGATGACAAAAAGCGGCAAACCCATGACGCAGATCGGCACGCTCCAGGGCACCTACCTCGGGATCTATCAATCGAAAGTCTGCGAGTACTGGACCGCGAAACCCAGGAAGACCAACTGCCGCTTCTGCTCCGTGGGTTTGAATCTCGGCATCGACGACGCGGACGACAAATCGATCGAAGAGGTCCTGGAGGTGATCCGCGCGGCGCGCGACGAGTCCGGGATCACCTACGTGGACTTCAACACCGGCCATTATGAAGGCGATACGTATCTCGACATCCTGGAGCCGTTCATCGCACGCATCAAGCAGGAGCTCGGGCTGCTGGTGGGTGTCCAGACGCCGCCGCACCGCGATCTGAAACGTTACGATCACCTGCGCGCGATCGGGGTCAACCGCGTTTCGTTCTGCTTCGAGATCTACGATCGCAGGCTTTTCGAGGACATCTGCCCGGGCAAGCACGCGGAGTACGGCCTCGATCACTACCTGGAGGCGGTGCGCTACTGCGCAACGCTTTCGAAAAAGGGTTCGAAGCTGGAGCCGTGGGTGACGAACGGCGAGATCATCGCCGGGCTGGAGCCGGCGGAGTCGTCGATCCGGGCGATCGACTGGATCACGTCGGTCGGAGCGATCCCCACGGTCTGCGTGTTCCGGCCGCTGAAAGGTACGGACCTGGAGTCCTGGGAGCCGCCGGAGACCGAGGAGATGGTGCCGGTCTTCCGCCGCCTCTACGAGGCCTGCATGGAAAAGGGCCTGCCGATCGGCCTCGCGCCGAACATCCACGTGAGCCTGGTGATGCTGCCGGAGGAGTGCCGCTGGCTGAGCAACCGCCGGTATCCCTGGCAGAGCCTCAAGCTCAAGGCCATGGGAAAGATCTTCCGCCGGCAGCTCGAGCGCAGGCTGGGCGGGTTCAGATCACGGAGAACCGCCGCCGCCTGACCTTCGGCGGCTTGCCTCCTCCCGGCTCCTCCACGATCTCGTGGGTGGCGCCGGGAGGGAGGTTGCCCTGCGCGTCCGGGTACGCGGCCTCGCCGCGGACCAGGAGGTCCTCGACGAAGCGCTCCTCGGCCTTCTTCCCATCCTCCCCGTCCTTCTTCTTCCCCTTCTTCCCCTTCTTCCCCTTCTTCTTCGTCGTCAACTTGCGGCCGGCCATGCCCCGATCCTAGGCCCGGCCTCACTCGCAGTCAAACCCGCAGTCGAAGCGGATGCGCTGGAGGGCGAGCCCGCTGTCGGCGCGGACCAGGCGGTGGGTCTTCTTCGCGAACGGGTGCACGACGCGCGAGTCCTCGTCGCCGTGGTCGCCGAGGTCGACCCGGCCGCGGCGGAAGAGGTCCTCCAGGAAGTACTGCGCGTCCTCGGCCTGGCCGTGCGATGGGGCTTCACCCATGTCGGGCGCGGCGCCGAAGGCCTGGAACCGCACCGGCTCCGACGGCGCATGGACGAGGATGCGGTCCACCCCCAGGCCGTAGGTGCTCGCCACGATCTCGGCCATGGGCAGCTCCGGGGCCTCGCTCGGCTCCGGCGCCGCCGCCATCGCCAGGCTCTCGGGCGTCAGCGAGGTCTTGGCCGCGGCCGCGGCCAGCGAGAGGATACCGTGGCGCACGAACGAGCTCTTGAGGGCGTCCCGGTAGCGGCCGTCGAAGCGCAGGCGGTCGGCGTCGAGCATGGCCGCGGCCACCTGGCTGTAGTAGGCGGGCACGACCGGCGCGCGGCGGATCGCGTCCACCAGGAGCTGGCCGCTGTCGAGGCTCACCTGGAGAAGGTTCTTCTCCGTGGGCCCCAGGGTGGAGAGCA
>DATANP010000437.1:0-2697 GCA_036266195.1 Thermoanaerobaculia bacterium
GTTTAGGGTCGATCTTAACGGAACACCGTCCGGGCTTCAAGGCTTACGCCTCTACTATGCCCGAGGGCGTGCCCGGCACCGAGGGGTTTGGCTCAGCCGACGTGTTATATTCAATCGCATGCCGACCAAGAGAGGAATGATGCGCGGATGCCTCAAGATCGCATCCTTGACCATCGTTCTTCTGCTAGTCCTGGCGTGTCTCGTCTTATGGGGGCTTCGTCACAAGTTGCCGACCGAGCCACAATTGCCCGGCAAGGTCGAGCGCGGCGCGCTGGAGCATGGCGGGCGCACGCGAACGTGGATCGCTTATGTGCCCATGAAATTGCAGGCACATCCGGCGCTGGTGATCGTGCTGCACAGCTCGATGGGTACGGCGAAGCAGGCGCGGCAGGTCTACGGGTATGATTTCGATCTGCTCGCGGAACAGCATGGTTTCATCGCGGTCTATCCGCAAGGGTACGAGGGCCACTGGAACGACTGCAAAGCGAAGGGGCCGTTCGCCGCGAAGGCCGAGAACGTCGACGATGTGGGTTTCCTGCACGCGCTCGTCGATCGCCTCGTCAAGGATCATGATGTCGACCGCGCGCACGTCTATGTGACCGGCGTCTCGAATGGCGGCGCGATGGCGATTCGTCTCGCTCTGCAAACGCCGGACTTCGCGCGCGCTTATGCCGCCGTCGTCGCCAGCGTACCTGCACCGGAGAACCTTGCCATCACGCCGAAGGGCGAGCCGGTGTCGATGCTCCTCATGAACGGCACTGCCGACCCCATGAACCCGTGGGACGGCGGCGATGTCGTGCTTTACGGAGTGTATGGCAACCGCGGGCCCGTCCTCTCCGCGCAGGCGAGCATCGACTACTTCCTCAAGCTCGACGGACTCGGCGGTCCTCCGGCAACGACGCAATTTCCCGACACGGACCCGAACGATGGCAGCACCGCCGAACGTCAACGCTGGACCGCCCCCGGCAAGCGCAACGTAACGCTCATCACGATACAAGGCGGCGGTCACAGCCTGCCCCATCCCGCCACGCAAGGCATGCGCCTGCTCGGCAGCACCAACCGCGACTTCCACGCCGCGAACGAGATCTGGGACTTTTTCCAGCAGGCACCGTGACGAAGAATGCTTCACCTCACAGCCGCCGGAACCTCGCGGTGGGCCTGCAGGCGCTCCGCCCGCCACCGGCGGCACAGCTCCTCGGCAGCCTCGCGCCACTCGGGATACTGAAAGGCGAACCCATCCACGAGCAGCCGGCGCGGCATCACGCGGCGGCTTTTCAGGATCAATTCCGACTCGGTCCGGTGTAGGAACGCCGCGATCTCCATCATCCACTTCGTGCCCGACAGGCCGAAGGGCACGCCCCAGGCCTGGCGCAGAATGGCCATGAATTCGCGCTGCGGCAGGTGCTCCGGCGCCGCCAGGTTCACCGCGCCCTCCAGGTGCTCCCGGTCGATCAGCCAGCGGACCGACCGGATGAAATCGATCTCATGGATCCAGGAGACGAACTGGCGGCCGTCCCCCACCGTGCCGCCGAGCCCGAAACGGACCAGCCTCAGGAGGATGTCGAAGACGCCGCCGCGGTCCGGGCTCATGGTCATGGCGGAGCGGAGCTTCACCTTGCGCGTCCTGGGGGTCGGAGCCTCGTCCACCGCCTTCTCCCAGGCGGTAGCCACGTCGATGCTGAAGCGCCACGCCTTCGGAGCGCCCGGCTCGCCTCCAAGGATGCCGGTGTAATCGTCGTTCGGAAGATCGTACCGGTGCGAGTAGATCGTGGCCGTGCTCGCCTGGAGCCAGACGCCCGGCGGATGTTTCGCCTCCGCGATGGCCCGGCCTACCGCCTGCGTGCTCTCGACCCGCGACCGCAGGATCTCCTCCCGGTTCTTCCGGGTGTATCGGCAGTTCACCGACCGGCCGGCGAGATTGATCACCACGTCCGCGCCGTCGATCTCCTCCATCCACTCCCCCGGCTCCGTGTGGTCCCAATGGACCATGCGCCACGGAGTCTCCTTGAAAGAGCGGCCGAACACCACCACGTCGTACCCATCCTTGTGGAAAGCTCGGGCGAGCAGGGTGCCGACCTGGCCCGTGCCGCCTGGGATCACGATCTTCATCGTCTCCCCCCTTCTCCGGCGCGTTCGTTTTGAACGCGTTCAAGATAAGGGTACGCCCTGCCTCCAAGGCCTGTCAAGACGTTTTCGAACGGGTTCAAATAGCGCCCAGCCGACTCCTGATGCTGCTCCCTCACCCCACAGCCGACTAAACCAGGAGAGCACGACCAAGATCTATCGGATCCACGGATGCGCTCCGCGCGTTCCATGGCCAGGTCGAGGCGCAGCTCGGCGTCGAGACCGAGGTCGTCTCCGAGACGGTCACGCCGGCTCCACCGTACCAGGTGTACCTGCGGACCGTGCGGATGAGCAAGGCCCCCGATGCCGATCGTGGTGCAGTGGACGCTCGACGAGGCCGGCGTCGTGGCGGGCTTCTTCGGTCAAGGGACAGACGATCCGACCGAGAAAAACGCGAGTCGGCGTCCGGAAGCTGATCGATCAGGCGGCGGGAGGGTACCCTTCGGTTGCCTTGGCAGCGAGCGCTTCGAGCCAGAGCTGGTGACCGCAGTACATTCGACCTGGCCAGACCTTGTTCTGAAGCTGTGCGAGAAAGCCGTGCTGCACTTCCTCGGTCAGGACATGGCACCCTCG
>DATANP010000438.1:0-5230 GCA_036266195.1 Thermoanaerobaculia bacterium
GCCCGGCTATCATTGCGCGGCGTTCGAGCCCGGCGTCGGCCGGGCTCTTCCTCCTAACCCAGGCAATTCGATCCAATGTCTGTTGTCAGGTCTCCTTTCGAGGCGAGGCGATGAATCTCGGGAAACGACGTACGGCCAGGGAGATGGCGGTCCAGATGCTCTATCAGAGCGATCTGGGCGGCAGCCCCCTGCCCCAGATTTTCAGGACCTTCGACCTGTCCGAGTACGTGGTGCGCGAGCGCGAGATGGCGGAGGCGGAGAAAGAGAAGGACAAGGACAGGAGCCGGCGGTCGATTCCACCGGCCCCGCCGACCCCGGAGGAGCTGCGCGCCGAAGCGGTGCGCCTCCGCAAGCGGGTCGAGGAGGCCTTCCTGTTCGCCCAGGAGCTGGTCCAGGGCACGCTCGACAACCGCGAGAAGATCGACGACATGATCAGCGCCCAGGCCGACAACTGGCGCCTCGAACGCATGCCGGCGGTGGACCGCAACGTCCTGCGCCTCGCCATCTACGAGATGCTGCACGAGACCGACACCCCCAAACTGGTCGTGGTGGACGAGGCCATCGAGCTGGCCAAGAAGTTCGGCTCCGAGCAGTCGGGGCGCTTCGTCAACGGGCTGCTCGACGGCCTTCTCAAGCAGCACACCTTCCCCGGCAGCCTCACCTGACCCGGCGATATCGGCGCGATGCGGCGCGCAAACGAGACGCGATGAGCAGCCAGTACGATCACAAGGCCGTCGAGGCCAAATGGCAGGACCGTTGGGAGAAGCAGCGCACGGCCGAGGTGGACCTCCGCCAGGCTCAGCAGAAGTACTACATGCTGATGATGTTCCCCTATCCTTCGGGGGACCGCCTGCACGTCGGCCACGGCCGCAACTACATCCTGGGCGACGCGCTCTACCGCTATCTCCGAATGAAGGGGCGCCGCGCGCTCAACCCCATGGGCTGGGACGCCTTCGGCCTGCCCGCCGAGAACGCCGCCATCCAGCGCGGCATCCACCCCAGGGACTGGACGTTCGGCAACATCAAGGTGATGAAGGAGCAGTTCCGGCGCTGGGGCATCCTCTACGACTGGAGCAAGGAGATCGCCTCCTGCACCCCCGAGTACTACCGCTGGAACCAGTGGCTCTTCCTCCGCATGCTGGAGAAGGGGATCGCCTACAAGAAGAAGGCGCCGGTCAACTGGTGCCCGAGCTGCCAGACCGTGCTCGCCAACGAACAGGTGGTGGACGGCGCCTGTGAGCGCTGCCACACCCCGGTCGTCCAGCGCGACCTGGAGCAGTGGTTCTTCCGCATCACCGGTTTCGCCGAGCGCCTGCTCGCCGGCCTCGACGCCCTGGAGGGCTGGCCCGAGAAGGTCAAGGTGATGCAGCGCAACTGGATCGGCCGCTCCGAGGGCGCCGAGATCGACTTCCAGGTCCAGGACCTGGAGGACAGGATCACCGTCTTCACCACCCGGCCGGACACGATCCACGGCGCCACCTTCCTGGTCCTGGCCCCGGAGCACCCGGTGGTCCCGAAGCTGCTCGCCGGCCATCCGGACCGGGAGGGAATCGAGGGTTGGATCGAGATGGTCCGCAACACCCCGCGCATTCAGCGCGAGGGCGAGGACACGCCCAAGGAAGGCCGCGACACCGGCCGCAGGGTGGTCAACCCGGCGACCGGCGAGTCGATGCCCATCTGGCTCGCCAACTACGTGGTGCCCGACTATGGCACGGGCGCAGTCATGGGCGTGCCGGCCCATGACGATCGGGACTTCTCGTTCGCCCGCCAGGAGGGGTTCCCGATCCGGCTCGTCTATGTCGAAGGAGACGAAGAGGCGGAGACGCTGGCCGAGGCGAACCCTCACCGCGGCACGATCCGGAGCTCGCCCCCATTCAACGGCCTGGAGTCCAGTCCGGAGACCGTCCGCAGGTTCATCGCCTGGACGGAGGAGCAGGGCTTCGGCCGGTCGAAGGTGACCTACCGGCTGCGCGACTGGCTGATCTCCCGGCAGCGCTACTGGGGGACGCCGATCCCGGTGGTCTACTGCGAGGCGTGCGGCGTGGTGGGGGTGCCGGACGACCAGCTCCCCGTGGAGCTGCCCTACGACGTGGAGCTGACCGGCCGCGAGGGCAACCCCCTCGCCCGGCACAAGGCGTTCGTCGAGACCTCCTGCCCGAAGTGCGGCAAGCCGGCGCGACGGGAGACCGACACCATGGACACCTTCGTGGACAGCTCCTGGTACTACCTGCGCTATCTGTCCTCGAAGGACTCCACCCACATGTTCGACCCCGAGCTGGCGGACCGGTGGGCGCCGGTGGACCAGTACATCGGCGGCATCGAGCACGCCATCCTCCACCTGCTCTACGCCCGCTTCCTCTGCCGCGTGCTGCACGACATGGGGATGGTCGGCTTCGAGGAGCCGTTCACGAACCTGTTCAACCAGGGGATGATCACCCGCCTGTCGGAGAAGTCCGGCCGGGTGGAGAAGATGTCCAAGTCGCGGGGCAACACGGTCTCGCCGGACGAGCTGATCGAGCAGATGGGGGCGGACACCGAGCGCGTCTACACCCTGTTCATCGGCCCGCCGGAGAAGGAGGCCGAGTGGAGCGACGACGCGGTCTCCGGCGCCTGGCGCTTCCTCCAGCGCGTCTGGCGGATGGCCGAGCGCATCCCGGAGGCGCCGCCGACCGGGCCGTCCGCTATCGCCGATACCGAGCTGGAGCGCGAGCGCCATGCCACGATCCAGCGGGTGACCCACAGCTTCGAGCGGTTCTCGTTCAACACGGCGGTGGCCGCGCTGATGGAGCTGTCGAACGCTCTGAACCGCGCGCTGGAGGAGCGGACGGCCTCGCGCCTGCAGTGCGAGACCACTTACGATACGCTGCTCCAGCTCCTGCACCCCATGGCCCCGCACATGACCGAGGAGCTCTGGGAGCGGTTGGGTCACGTGGAGGGGCTCCTCGACACGAGCTGGCCGGAGTACGATGAGGCGAAGCTCCGCCGCGCCCGGATCGAGCTGGTCGTGCAGGTGGACGGCAAGCTCCGCGACCGGGTCGAGGTCGATTCGGACGCGGGGGAGCGGGAGGCGCGCGAGGCCGCTCTCGCCAGTCCGAAGGTGAGGGAGCATCTGGCCGGCCGCGAGCTGGCCAAGGCCGTGGTCGTCCCCGGCCGACTGATCAACCTGGTGACCCGGAGGTCCGCATGAGACTGAATCGCCCGGCCGCTCTCGGCCTTCTCCTCCTGAGCCTGACCGGCTGCGGCTACGCCCTGGTGGGTCGGGCGAGCAGCAATGTCCCCGCGGACGTGAAGTCGGTCTACGTCCGTCCGCTGGAGAACAAGACCCAGCGCTCGCAGGTGGAGCAGGCGCTCACCCGCGCCGTCGCCGACGAGATGGTGACCCGCAACCGCTTCTCGGTGGCCGCCGCGCCCGAGGGGGCCGACGCCGAGCTGTCCGGCGCCGTGACCGGCTTCGATGTCCGGCCGGTGGCCTTCGACGCCACGGGTCGCGCCACCCAGTACGAGATCGTGGTCGTGGCCTCGATCGCCTTCAAGCGCCTGGGCACGGACAAGGTGATCTGGAGCAACGACCGCTACGTGTTCCGGGAGAGCTACGAGATCGAAGCCTCGGGCGCGGCCTACTTCGACCGCGAGGACGAGGCCATCGAGGAAGCGGCCGAGCGCTTCGCGGAGACGATGGTCAGCGATCTGCTGGAGGGATTCTAGGACCCCTCACCCCCTGGCCCCCTCTCCCATCCCCTCCCGTCCGCCGGGAGAGGGGGAACCTGACTGAGGCTGCGAGGCAGGATCTCAGCAATGTCGCTTCATACACGTTCCCCCTCTCCCGGGTGGGGGGAGTGCGATGGGAGAGGGGGCCAGGGGGTGAGGGGCTCTTAGGCCTTCTTCAGCTCGGCGACGCGCTTCGCGAGGCGGGACTTGTAGCGCGAGGCGGCGTTCGGGTGGATGACACCCTTCTGGGCGATCTTGTCGATCACGCTGAGGGTCTCGGGCAGGATGGCCTCGGCAGCCGAGGCGTCGCCGCTCGAAACGGCGCTGCGCAGGCGCTTGATGGCGGTGCGGAGACGCGAGCGATGGGCCCGGTTGCGCTCCCGCTGGTTCACGTTCTGACGGTGCCGCTTCTCGGCAGACTTGGTGTTTGCCATATTCCTCAGAGCTTCCTTGGTCCGGTAGATTGAAAACGGAGTCGCGCCCGCGCGGCGGACGGAGCTTTATAGCATCGGGGCCTAGCCCGCGTCAACCCCGATCTCGCGGAGCCGCTGGCGGGCCAGGTTCGCCTCGTCGCTGTTCGGATAGGTGCGGATCACGTGCCGGAGCTGCACGACGCCCTGCGAGCGCTCGCCCAGCTCCAGGTGGGCATAGCCCTTCTTGAGCGTGGCCGCCGCGGCCTTGTCGCTCCTCGGGAACTTCTCCAGGACGGCGTCGAACTGGTCCACGGCCTGCCGGAACCGGCGCTGGCGGTAGTAGCACTCGCCGATCCAGTAGGTGGCGTTGTCGGCCAGTTCGGTGGTCGGGAAGTTCTGCAGGTACTCCTGGAACTCCCGCAGGGAGAGGTCGTAGTTGCCCTTCAGGTAGTCGTTGTAGGCGCCGTTGTAGAGCGCCTGCGGGTCGGCCGAGGGGCCCCCGCCTCCGGGGTTTGCCGGAGGCGGAGTGGTCTGGGGCTGGGTGCCGTCCGGAGGCGTGGCCGCCGGGGGCGCCGCGCTGCGGAACGACTTCAGCTCCTGGTTCGTGGCGGCGATCTGCTGCGAGAGCTGGGCGAGACGGTAGTTCGTGTCTTCCAGCTTGGCCTGCAGCTCGTCGATCTGGCTCGACAGGTCCTGCAGCTTGACCTGCATGTCGGCCTCGGTCTTGAGCAGCGACTCCATGCGGCGGCCGACGTCGGCCCCGAGGGAGGAGACCTGGCTGGAGACCTCCTCCTTGCTCGGGGACTGCTTCTGGATCTGCAGGACCTGCCTCTGGATGTCGGAGAGCTGCCCCTGCAGCCCCTCGATGTCCTGCGGCGTGACGCACCCCGCGGTACTGGCGGCAATGATGACCGCCGCGAGGCAACCGGTCAGACGGAGAAGGATGCCGGGGCGCAGCATGGTGCTCAACCGACGTTGGCCCGGCCGGTGATGACCATGTGGCCGCGGCGGTTCTGGGACCAGCAGCTCTCGGCGCTCTCGGTGCAGACCGGGCGCTCCTCGCCGTAGCTCAGGGTGCGCATGCGGCCGCCGTCGACGCCGAGGGAGCT
>DATANP010000439.1:0-5034 GCA_036266195.1 Thermoanaerobaculia bacterium
CGGCTGCGCACCGACCGCTCCGTCCCCGACGGCCTCGAACGACTCCTGCGCGAGGCCCGGACTACCGCCCGGCTCAACCATCCCGCCATCGTCCAGATTCACGACCTCGTCGAGGACGAGACCGGTCTCTGGATCGTCATGGAGCTGGCCCAAGGCCGCACGCTGCGGCGGCTGGTCGAAGAGGAGGGGCCTCTCCCCGTGGCCGAAGCCATCCGGATCGGGCGCGAGATCGCCGAGGGACTGGCCGAGGCGCACGCCCACCAGGTCCTCCATCGCGACCTCAAGACGTCCAACGTCATGATCAGCCCCTCCGGCCGGGTGAAGATCCTCGACTTCGGGCTCGCCAAGCGGCTCCCGCACGGAGACGAGAGCGCCACCCAGGACGCGCAGATCTCCTCCGCCGGCATCCTCCTCGGCACCTGCTACGCCATGTCTCCCGAGCAGGCGCTCGGACAGGACCTGGACGCCCGGTCCGACCTCTTCTCTCTCGGCACGCTCCTCTATGAGGCCCTGTCCGGAGAGTCCCCGTTCCGCACCGAGACCCCGGCCTCGTCCCTGGCGCGGGTGCTGAGCCACCATCCCGCGCCGCTCCACGAGGTCCGTGCCGAGGTGTCGCGGGAGCTCTCGAAGCTCGTCGGCCGGCTGCTGGAGAAGGACAGGCTCTACCGTCCCCAGAGCGCCCGCGAGGTCGCCGATGCCCTGGCCGCCCTGGCCTCTCCCCCTGTCTCCCTGGAGATCGAAGGCACCACGGTCATCGACTCCCCCCTGGGAACGTTCCGCGAACGGTATCGGACGCTGGGTGAGCACCGGCTGCTGACCGTGGTCTGCTGCGGCCTGGTCGGGCTCGACGAGCCTGGCGAGGCGGGCTTCCTCGACCCGGAGTCGCTCACCGAGGCCATGGCCGGACTGCACGGCCTGGCGCGGGACGTCTGCGCTTCCTTCTCCGGCGCGTCCGAGGCGCCGCTGGGGCATCGGCTCTGGCTCTACTTCGGCTATCCGCAGATCCGCGAGGACGATGCGGTGCGCGCCGTCCAGGCGGCCCGCGAGCTGCTCGCCCGGGTGGGCGAGATCGGTCCGGTCTTCGGGCCCGAAGGCAGGCGGGAGCCCACGCTCCGCATCGCCGTCCATACCGGATTCTCCGTGGTCTCGATCCGGTCCGGCCGGCGCGAGCAGCTCCAGCCCGGCCCTCTCCTGGAGACGGCCACGGCCCTCCAGGATCTGGCGCGGGCCGGCGAGGTGGTGGTGAGCGGCGCCACCCGGCCGCTGATCGCCCGCGCCTTTGCCACGAAGACCCTGGCCTCGGCCCGGGTCCGCGGCCTCGAAGAGCCGGTCGCGCTGTATCGCGTGACCGGCGAGCTGGACCCGCGGGACGAGAGCGCTCCGGTCGCCCCGCTCGTGGGCCGGGAAAGCGAGATCGAGCTGCTGCTCGACCGCTACCGGCTGGCCCGCGCCGGGGCCGGACAGGCGATCCTGATCAGCGGCGAGCCCGGCATCGGCAAGTCCCGCCTGATCCGGGCTCTCCGGGAGCGCCTTGCCGCCGATCCTCCGACCTGGCAGGTGACCTATGGCTGCTTCACCGCCCAGAGCTCCCCCCTGGCGCCGTTCATCCAGCTCCTGCCGGGCACCGCAACCTGGCTGCCCGCCCGGGACCGCGGGAGGCTCATGCCGGCCGAGGCGCAGAGGGTCAAGACGTTCGACGCGGTCATCGCCTTCATCGCCGAGATGGCCGAACGCGGCCCCCTCGTCCTGGTCTTCGAAGACATCCACTGGGTCGATCCCTCGACCATCGAGATCCTCGGCCTGCTGCTGGACGAGATCCGCGCCCTGCCGCTGCTGCTCATCGCGACCTTCCAGCCCGAGCTTCAGCCGCCGTGGCCGCACCGCGACCACATCACCCATCTGAGCCTGGGCCGCCTGAACGAGGAGGACGCGACGGCCCTGATCGACCGTTCCATCCAGGGCCAGGAGCTTCCGCCGAACGTGCGCCAGCAGGTCCTGGCCCGGGCCGAGGGCGTACCGCTGTACGTCGAGGAGCTGACGAGGACCCTCCTGGAGACCGGCAAGGCGGGCGAATCCTCGGGCATCCCCCCGACCCTCGGCGGCTCGCTGGCGGCGAGGCTGGACCGTCCGGGTCCGGCCAAGGAGGTCGCGCAGATCGCCTCGGTCCTCGGCCGTACCTTCACCTTCGACCTGCTGTCGTCGGTCGCCTCGCTGGACAAGGAGCTCTTGCAGGCAGGCCTTTCGGAGCTGATCCGGGCCGGTCTGATCCACCGGCGCGGCCTGGGCGAACGGGCGCGCTACTCCTTCAAGCACACGCTCATCCAGGAAGCGGCCTACTTCTCCCTCCTGGGCAAGGACCGTCAGCGCCTTCACCGCAAGATCTCGGAGGTGCTGGAGGCAGAGAGCACGGAGCCCGGCATCCTTGGGCATCACTTGAGCTGCGCGATCGACCCGAGGAACCCCGATCCCGCCTTGATCCACAGGACCCTGCCCTACCTCACCCGCGCCGGCGAGCAGACCCTGGAGCTCGGCGCCTACCCGGAAGCGCGAGCCCACCTGGAGCTCGCCCTCAAGCTGGTCCGGATGCTGCCGGAAGGGTCCGAGAGGACCGAGCAGGAGCAAGCGGTGCAGGCTCTCCTGGAAAGGACGGAGCCGGCATAGGGGGCTCGGCGGCTGTGCTAGTGTTTCTTGCGCCATGGACCTCCATCCGTTGGGCTAGGAATGCGCTTCCTGGACCTGGAGCGCTGGCCCCATCGAGCGACGTTCGAGTTCTTCCGGGGCTATGACAACCCCTACTTCAATATCTGCGCGCCGCTGGAGTGCGGGCCGCTCGTGGATTTCGTGAAGGCGACGCCCGGCACGTCCCTCTTCCTCTCTTATCTCTACCTCTCACTCAAGATTGCCAACGAGACCGAGTCGTTCCGGTACCGCCTCTCGGAAGGCCGCGTCCTGGTCCACGACCGGATCCACGCCGGCACCACGATTCCGATCGACGATGATCGCTTCGATTTCGCCTACCTCGACTATGAAGAGGACTTCCGCCGCTTCCACACCGCGGCGAAGGAGACCCTGGTGCGGGCCCGCGCCAGCGGCGGGAAGATGGAGGCGAGAGACGACCGGACCGACCTCATCCACTACTCGGCCGTGCCCTGGATGTCCTTCACGAGCATCTCCCACGCGCGCCGGTGGGGGCGCGAAGATTCAGTACCCAAGATCGTCTTCGGCAAGGTCTCCGAGCAGAACGGCCAGCGGCTCATGCCGGTCTCCGTCGAGGTCCACCACGCGCTCATGGACGGCCTCCACGTCGGGCGCTACCTGGAGCGGCTCCAGGAATCCTTCCTGGCACCCACCAGCTTGTGCTGAATCGTCCCCGCAGAGTACCATTCTGAGAAACATCGCGCCCGCCTGACACTCCGGCCCTCTTCAGCACAAACCAGGGTCTCAATAGCGGGACCAGCCATTCCCTTGACGGAATAGTCCTCATGAGGCATAATCATGGTCGAAGTTCTCGGCACGGCCGAGTTCGAGGAGTGGTTTCTTGGGCTCGGTGACGCCGATGCCCGTGCGGTCGCCCGCGGGGTGGGGCTTCTGGAAGCCAGGGGACTTGCTCTTGGCTTCCCCTACTCCTCGGCGCTTGGAGGCAGCTCGTACCCATTGCGGGAGTTGCGCATCCAGAGTCTCGGACGGCCGTTGCGGGTCATCTATGCGTTCGACCCCCGACGTCAGGCAGTCCTGATCCTCGGGGGAGACAAGACCGGAGATGACCGCTTCTACGAGCGGATCATTCCACGGTCCGAGAGGATCTGGGAGCAGTACCTTCAGGAGCTGAGTTGAGGAGGAATCATGGCAGCCAAGGCGTGGTCCGACATCCGTGCACAGAGGTTTTCGTCCGAAGAGCTTCGCAAGATCGACCAGGAGGTCGAGAGCGAGCTGCTGGAGATGGATCTGCGGGAGCTGCGCGAGGCGATGGGCCTTACTCAGGGCGAGTTGGCAAATAGGATCGAGATCACCCAGTCCCAACTGTCCAAGCTGGAGCGGCGCGACGACCACCGCATCTCGACCCTTCGCCGGTATGTCCAGGCACTCGGCGGCAGCTTGGAGATCTGCGCAGTCGTCAACGGCAAGCGCGTGAAGCTCGCGGAGGGGTAACCAACGCGTCAATCTGGCAGACATCGCGGCGATGTCAACTCCCCTGGCGTAATGTCAACTCCCCCAGCGCAGTGCAAGGTGCCCTGGCGCAATGCCAACTGCCTTGCGCCAATGCAAGCTTCCCCACGCCAATGTCACCTGCCCTGGGCCGATGTCAACTGCCCCGTGCCAATGCAAACCTCCCCAGCGCAATGTCAACTGCCCCACGACAATGCAAACTGCCCTGGCGCAATGCAAACTGCCCTGGCGCAATGTCAACTCCCCCGGCGCAATGTCAGTTGACATCGCGGTGGAGGAGTTTGCCGGAGCTTCGGGCAACTACGCTTCCATCGGCGTCTTCATGACGCCCTTGGATTTGGCCTTGAGGTAGTCGCGGTTCATGCGGGCGATGAAGTCGATCGAGATCTCCTTCGGGCAGACCGCCTCGCACTCGGCGAAGTTCGAGCAGTAGCCGAAACCTTCCTGCTCCATCGCCTCGACCATCGCCAGGGCGCGGTCGTACTTCTCGGGCTGGCCCTGCGGCAGCAGGTTCAGGTGCGAGACCTTGGCCGAGGTGAAGAGCTGCGCGGCGCCGTTCGGACACTGCGCCACGCAGGCGCCGCAGCCGATGCACTGCGCCGCGTCGAAGGCCTGATCCGCGATCGGCTTCGGCACCGGAATCAGGTTCGCCTCCGGCGCGCTGCCCGTCGAGACCGTGATGAAGCCGCCGGCCTGCACGATGCGGTCGAAGGCGCCGCGGTTCACCATCAGGTCCTTCACCACCGGGAAGGCGCGCGAGCGCCACGGCTCCAGGTGGAGCACGTCGCCGGTCTTGAAATGGCGCATGTGGAGCTGGCAGACCGTGGTCGCCGGCTGCGGACCGTGCGCCTCGCCGTTGATCATGAA
>DATANP010000440.1:0-7017 GCA_036266195.1 Thermoanaerobaculia bacterium
ACATCCTGCCGCCGCACGCGCCCTATGTGCGCCGGGACCCGCTCGTCAAGCAGCTCCCCGAAGTGCCGGCCGGGCTGCCCCAGAAGGTCCGGCCTCTCGACCTGGAGCCGTACTTCGACCCGGACGTCGATCTGCCGCCGGACCAGGAGAAGGTCTTCAAGGCCATGTACGAGCTGAACGCAGCCTGGGCGGACGCCCTGCTCGGCCGGATGCTCGAAGGCTTGAGGAAGAGCGGCCAGTGGGACAAGACCCTCCTCGTGGTCACGGCCGACCACGGCGAGGAGTTCGGAGAGTGCGGCCAGATCGCGCACGGGGGCAACCTGTGCCGGCAGCTCATCGAGGTGCCGCTGATGGTCAAGCTCCCCAAGGGCTTCGACCGGAAGCTGGTAATGGGCAACCATCCCGGAACCATCGGCGTGCGGGCCACCCTGATCGAGGCCGCCGGAGGCGAGCCCGAGCCGGGCACCGCGCCGAGCCTGTTCAAGAAAGCGGACGGCGGCGTGCTCTCCGAGCTCTACCTGGGCAACGGCGTCAACCGGTTCTCTTACGTGGAAGGCGACCTCCAGGTGCTCTGGGAGAGCCGCTTCTCGCGGGCGGAGCCGGAGTACTACCGGGCGCGTTACGAGGGGATCGGCGGCAAGCCGGAGCCGCCTCTGAAGGAGCCCTCCAAGCTTGTCTTCGCCAGGCTGGAGGACGCCTTCTCCCGCACCTTCCCCTTGGCCGGCGTGAAGGACCAGGCGCCGCAGCTCAGCCTCTGGAGATGGACGGCAAAGGGCATGGAGCGGGTGGACGATCCCGCCGAGACCCAGCGCATGGCGCGCAAGCTCCGCGCCGCCTGGATCGCCGCCAACGGTCCCGAGAAGGCGCCGGGCCGCAGCACCATCGCGCAACCCAAGCTCACGCCCGAGGAAGAGGCCGAGATGCGGGCCCTGGGATACGCCGGGAAGTAGCTTAGGCTGGGAAGGCCAGCTCGCAAAAGTCGCCGGGGCGGAGTCTGTTCACCGCCTCGACGACCGCGGAAGCGTGAGCCTGGATCCTGGGCCAACTGGTGGTTGGGAGGACAAGGACCGCCAAGCGCCTCCCTTCGAGGTTCTGCTGATACCGAAGGTTCCGGTCTGTCGTGATGAAGACCTCGAAGCTTTCCTCGGCAGCCTTCAGCAGCTCGCCGTTTCTGAGAGCCGACCAGCCCATTTCGTACGCGGTCGAGACCTGGTGCCCCACCAGCTCGCGACGCAACGGTGCCGGCGTGCCCTGATCAAAGAGGATCTTCACGCGGTCAGCGGCTCTGCAGCGAGGCTCTGCTCGGTGTGCTGGAGGACGGCTTCGACCTGGTCGCGGGTCACTCCCGGGAACCATTGCAGGAAGTCATCCACCCGCGCTCCATCCTCGAGGTTCTCGAAGAGGGCCTTGACCGGAACGCGCGTCCCCTTGAAAAGCCAGGCTCCGCTGACCTTTCCGGGTTGCCGCTCGACGGCCGGGCATTGGCTCCAGTCCAGCATGGCTCAAGCATAAGCCCGCCTGTGCGTCCTAGCAAGTATCCTGCAAAGGAAACGGACGTTCCGCGCGGGAACGCCCTGGGAGGAGGGGAGAGGCGGGGGCGGTCAGTCGAGCGCGAAGCGGATCTTCAGCCAGTAGTAGACCGCGACCGGCTTGCCGTGCAGCGTGGCCGGCTTGAAGGTCCAGCGCTGGACGGCGTCGATCGCGGACTGGTCCATCTCCGGATAGCCGGTGCTGCCCTTGACCTCGACCTGCGTCACGTGGCCGGTCTCGTCGATCACCGTCTCCAGGGTGGCGATGCTCTCGATCTTCTTGGCCATGAGGCTTTCCGGATACTCGGGCTCGACGATGTTCAGGGCCTCCGGCCTCTGGACCTCCCCTTCGATCTTCATCGGCTGGCTCGCGGCCAAGGCCGTTCCGGACATCGGGAAGGCGAGAATGGCGAGCACGGCGGTCAGGGCCAGCAGGCCGGCGGACGCGGTCAGCAGGGCGGCGGTACGGGAACGGGACATCGAAACCTCCTTGCACAGGTGCGCCACCCGCTCCCGCAGGTGGCCGCGGTGGAAGAACGGCAGTCCGATCGCAATCGGCTGCCAGGAACGGCAGGCGACGGTGCGCAGCGCCTCCAGGTAGGCCCGGCGCGAGCCGGTCAGGCGGGCGGCCTCGCGGTCCACCACCTGCTCGCGGCTCAGGGCGATCCGGGAGAGGAGCAGCCAGACGCCGGGGTGGAACCAGAGCAGGGCGCGCACCCCCTCCTCGAACAGCGCGGCCAGCCAGTCGCGCCGGCGGACGTGGACCAGCTCGTGGCAGACCACCCCTGGCCGCGCCTCCTCCGGGAGATCGGGAGGGAGAAGGACCACGGGATGCCGCCAGCCGAAGGTCACCGGGCTCTCCACCCGGTCGCTCTCCAGGAGCCGGGCCTCGACGCCGATCTGCTCGACAATCCGCTCGACGTCCGGACCGAGAGCCGCGGGCCGGGCCTCCCGGCTCCACCTGCGCAGCGCGACGAGACCGACCCCGAGCCAGGCCAGACGGCCGAGCGTGCCAAGGGCGAGCACGGGGATCAGCAGCCGGGCCGCGGTATCCAGCGCCAGTGACTCCAGGGCCGGACCGGCGGCGTCGGGGAGCAGCCGCGCGGCGACCTGGATCTCCTGCGAGAAGACGGGCATGCTGGATTCGGGCTGCACGAGGGGCAGCAGCAGGATCGCGAGCAGCAGCCCGTGGAACCAGGCGAGGCGGACGCGGGCGTCGCGCAGTCGGAAGACCGCCGGCAGGGCGAGACCCGCGGCCAGCAGCAGCGTGCTCTGAAGAACCCAGGCGATCAGCTCGCTCATGACTCCTCGTCCTCCTTGTCCTCCACCTCGTCGATCATCCGGGAGACCGCGTCGAGGTCCTCCTTCGAGAGCTTCCGCTCCCGGATCAGGCTCAGCAGCAACGGCTGGGCGGCGCCGTCGAACACGCGGTCCACGAAGTCCTGGAGCATCCCACCCACCACCTCCGCGCGCTCCTGGGACGGCTCGTAGACGTACGCCCGCCCCTCGGCGCGCTTCACCAGATGCCCCTTGGTCTCCAGGATGTTCATCATCGTCATGACCGTGGTGTAGGCCACCGTCTTCCGCTCCCGGAGCGCCTCGTACACCTCGCGCACCGTGGCCGACCCGCGGTCCCAGACCACCTTCATGATCTCCAGCTCCTGCTCCGTGAGGGTCCGTGTCTTCATTCTACTAAGACTTTAGTACTAGGAAGTTCGTTCGTCAACCTCTTGGACGAAGGAGGCGCGCGGAAAGTTCCCCAGGCGTTAGACTCTCCCGGTATTCATTCAATTGGAGAGGAGCCCCCGCATGCCTGACAGCAAGTCCGTGGTCCGCTGTGCGATCCACCCTTCCATCGGCGTCGCCCGCGTCGGCAACGCGCCGGCGGACGAGTACTACCTCGCGCCGGAGGTGCCCGGCCGGCCCTCGGACCCGGGGCCGCAGGGCTACAAGAACGCCAAGGGGGAGGTGCGCAAGGAGGGGGCCCGGTTCCGGATCTACGGCTATGACAAGAAGGGGAACGTGGTGCGCGAGATCACGGCCGACGAGGCGGAGATCACCTGGGAGGTCCACCTCGCCAACCGCAAGCCGGCCTGGTATCAGTTCATGAACGCCATGGACCTCAAGCAGTACGCCCTCTCCACGACCTACCGCAACGGCAGCATCGCCGGCGCGTTTCGCCAGGCCCTGGTCAACGACCCGGGCGCGCTCCGGATCTCGGGCCGCGGCACCCATGGGGACGCCTACCGCTTCGACCAGGGATACATCAGCTTCAACACCGGAGCCTCCATCGCCGGCCCGTTCCGGGTCCCACTCGGCGAGCTGCGGACCGACGGCGAGGGCCGGCTGATCGTCCTGGGCGGCGACGGCAAGTCGGCCTCGGCCACGGGCCAGCAGGCGGTCACCTTCGCCAACAACGACGGCTGGTACGACGACGTGTCGGACGGCCCGGTGCGCGCCCGGGTCCGCCTCAAGGGCGGGAAGGAGATGGACGCCGAGCCGGCCATGGTCGTGGTCACGCCGCCCAACTTCGGCCCCGGCCTCTACGGCACGGTCACCCTCTTCGACGTGATCCAGGACCTGTTCCTGCGCCACGGCTGGGAGAAGGAGCCGGACGAGCTGACCTTCTGGGACCGGATCTTCCCGATCTTCGAGCGCATGGTGAACAGCCAGTGGGTCATGGAGGGCTCGAACATCCTGTTCGGCCCGGGCTCGCCCGGCGACCTGACCGACCCGAAGCGGCTCAAGGTTCTGTCCGACCCGGGCAAGAAGGCGCGGGCCGAGCGCGAGCGCGTCTTCAAGCTCTTCCGCCAGCCCCCGCCGCCGTGGGACTCGCCGGGGCCGAAAACCACCCTGCCGCCGCCCCAGCCGTCCCGCCTCCCTCCGTTCTACGGCGACGGCTTCGGCGAATACTCCGAGATCGCGATCGACGAGCTGGCCCTCACCGTCACCCAGTACGACTGGCTGCGCCGCTGGGCCGAGGGCGACTTCGTGCCCGGCAAGCCCCATGTGCCGCCGGCCCGCGTCGAGGACCTGCCGCTCGCCGAGCAGCCGCGGGCGCTCGACCGCACTCCGCTGGAGGATTGCCTGGGAGGACCGTTCCACCCCGGCATCGAGCTGACCTGGCCGATGCGGCGGCCCAGCATGTGGCGGGTGCCGAAGGACGCGAACGGCCTACTCTACCGGCTGAACATCCTGCCGCCGGGCGAGTCGCCGAAGGACGACTACGGCGCCGTGCTCACGCCCGCGGTCTGCCTGGGGCCGGATGGTCCGCTCAACGCGAGCGGCCCGGGCTCGCTGTCGCGCTGGCTCGGAGTGCCCTGGCAGACGGACGAGGCGAGCTGCCTGAACGGCTACGACGCGTCGACCTACCTGCCGCTGCCGTCCTTCTGGGCCGCGCGGGTGCCGAACGAGGTGCTGAGCCGGCACGCCTTCGAGCAGGCCACCCACACCGACCTGCCCTACGTGCAGCGGTTCCGGCAGCTCTCCTACCGCCAGTCGTGGCTGCGGGACATCGAGGGAGCGGGGTACCAGCAGCGCATCAACAACATGGTCAACGAGTGGCACCTGCTGGGCATTATTGCGGAACAAACGGCGGAGCAGCCCGCGCCCGAGGGTGAGCCGGAGCCGGGCTTCCCGGCGCGCTATTGGGTGGAGACCGGCCGGTCGCGGAAGTTCAGCCGCGCCGATCCCACCTGGCGCCAGCTTCTGCTGGTCGAGGGCCTGGAGCCCGACGAGCAGCGGACCGAGATGCTCAAGCAGGCTGCCATGCCGGTCCAGGTCCTGGCCGAGGAGCGGGGCGAGGAGCCGGAGGAAGTCGTCCATCCGCTGCGGCGCAACGTCCGGCGCGACCAGCACTGAGATGGAGAGAGTCGTCGTCGTGGGCGGCGGCCCGGCCGGAGCGGTCGCCGCCCTTGTCCTCGCCCGCCGCGGCGTGCCGGTGACGGTGCTGGAAGCCCGCCCCGGTCCGGCGCTCAAGGTGGGCGAGACCCTGCCCTCGAACCTCGCGCCGCTCCTGCGGCACCTGGGACTGGAAGGCCTGCTGGACGGCCATCTCCGGTCCCAGGGCAACCGCTCGTTCTGGGGCTCGTCCGTAGCCGCGGAGAGCCCCTTTCTCGCCAACCCCTATGGCGAAGGCTGGCACGTCGACCGCCAGCGCTTCGAAGCGGGCCTGGCCCAGGCCGCGATCGCGGCGGGAGCGGACTGGCGCTGGGGTGTCCGAGCGGAACGCGGCACGCTGAAGGACGTTTTCGTGGCCGACGCGACCGGCCGGCCCGCGCGCCTGGCGAGGCGGTTCGGAGCGAGAAGGCTGCGCTATGACCGCCTGGTCGGCATCTCGGCGCTGCTCGAGAGCCCGACGCCGGCCCAGGACACCTATACCCTGGTCGAAGCCACGCCGGATGGCTGGTGGTACTCGGCCCTCCTGGCCGACGGCCGGCTCGCCGCGGCGTTCCTGGGCGACGGCGACCTCCTCGACCGCCCGCTCCGGGCCGGCGATCCCGAGGCCTGGTGGAGCCGCCTGCGGCAGACCGAAGCCACGCGCGAAAGGGTGGATTCGCACGGCTGTGGTGGGACCGTCCTGCGCGTGCTGCCCGCGGACACCTCGCGGCTCGACCGCATCGAAGGAGACCGCTGGCTGGCGGTGGGCGACGCGGCCGTGGCCTACGATCCGCTCTCGTCCTATGGAGTGGGCTCGGCCATGGGCTCGGGCTTCTACGCGGGAAACGCCATCGCGGAGCTGCTCAACGGCCGTGAAGATGCCCGGCTGGCCTACCTGAGCATCATGCAGCGGGCCTGTGAAGCCTGCTTCGCCATGCAGCGGGTGGCCTACAGCCAGGAGCGCCGTTGGCCGGAGTCGCCGTTCTGGCGCCGGCGGCAGGCGACCGACTACCTGATCACCGCCGCCACCGGTACAGCTCCAGCCGGTACAGCCTGAGCGCCACCTCCGGCGGAGCCGGCATGCGCACGCGCGCTTCCGGGCCGGTCAGCGCGAAGCGGGTGGTCACGAGCCGCCGCCGCTTGCCGCGCCGGCCGGTCTCGTAGAGCGGCAGCCGCCGGCCGCCGGGCTCGATGCGGAGCGCGTCCACCTGCCCGGCCTCGCGCGGGACCCACAAGGTCAGGGACACGACCTCGCCCGGTTTGAGCCCGTCGGGCAGCCGCGCCGCGAGCGGCCGGCCCGGCGCCGGACGGCCGATCCCGAGCGGCTCGGGCGCGGCGACCGGCATCCAGGGGTGGAGAAGCAGCGCCACCGGCTCGCCGCGGCTGCGGAACAGCTCGGCCGAGACCTGCTCCGCGCGGCCCGAGCCGAGGCGGTCCTCGCGGCCGCGGTAGAAATCGACCTCCTTGCCATGGAAGCGGTTGCGCAGGAAGACCTCCGCGTCGGCCCGGTCCAGCGTGCCGGGATCGAGCCGGCCCAGGCGGTCCACCCCCAGGGTCACGGCCCGGTCGCCGCCGCGGGTGAGGCGCATCGTACCGCCCCGGGTCTCAT
>DATANP010000441.1:0-9918 GCA_036266195.1 Thermoanaerobaculia bacterium
GCTGCCTTACTGATCTCGTCGTAAGTACAGATTTTTCCTATATTTAGGATAGATCTAGCGTCTCAGGCTGTCTCATGCTATCCTTTCCGTGATGGTATCTACGGTGGTATCTACGCGGGAGGATCGGGGATGGCAATGCGCACGTCGGAGCCGGCGCTGACAGACAAGCGGCTTCGCTCTCTCGTCTGTCCAGAGGGGAAAAAGTTCAAAGACTTCAGGGACTCGGAGCGGCGGAACTTCTTCGTCCGAGTCTACGCCGATGGACCGAAGGTGTTCTTCTACAGGTACCGGAGCCCTTACCCGAAGGGCGCGCCGGCTGGGGAGCGGCCGATTCGCACGATCAGGCTGGGAGCCTATCCGGCCGAGCTTGGCCTGGCCGGCGTGAAAGGGGCCACGGCCAAGGTCGATTCCAAGGTTGCGAACGGCGTCGATCCCTTGGGGCCACCGCCGACCGGCCAGAAGGGAAGCCGGCCCGGCAGGACAGCCGCGCCAGTCATGGCGGATGGCCCGCGCGCCGACCAGCTCGAAGCGATCCTCGGCCCCGGTCCTGTGCTCCCCGGCTCGTTCGCCGACCTCGCCCGGCGCTACCTGCTCCAGCACGTGTGGCCGACATTCCGGCGGAGCCGGGATATCGAAATGGCCCTCACGCAGATGTGCGCGGCTTGGCGGGATGAGGTGGCCAGCACCATCCGCAAGGGGCACGCCAAAGACCTGATCAACCAATGGAAGCTGCGGAACAAGATGACCGCGGCGCGACGGATGCGCACCTACATCGGCATGGTCTTCAACTGGGGCATCGGCGAAGACCTCTTCGACGATGGCAACCGCCTGGAGGTGAACCCCGCTTCAGGAATTCGGGACCTGGGCCGCGAGAGCCGGCGGACCGACTACGTGCGGGATGACCAGCTCGCCGCCTTCTGGCGGATTTGCGAGTCTCGCCTCAAGGGGCACAACGTCACCTCGTCGGCGCTGCAGCTCCTGCTCGTGCTGATTCAGAGGCCCGGTGAGGTGTACCAGATGAAGTGGGAGGAGATCCACGGGGAGTGGTGGTACATCCCCGGCGGCAAGACGGGAAGAACGAAAAACGAGCTTGAGCACCGGGTCTATCTGCCGCCCCTTGCTCTGGAAATCCTCGGGCGCCTCAAGTCTGCGAAAGAGCGTCGCGGCTACGTGTTCCCGAGCCCTCGGCTGTCCGATGGCTCGCCGGTCACGGTGACCGGAATGAGCTCGGTCTACAACGACCTCTGCCGCGCCGCGGGGATCGCGTGCGAGCCGAAGCCCTGGGGGCCGCACGGGCTCCGGCGCACCGGGAGTACCAAGCTGTCGGAGCTCGGCTTCTCGGATGAGATCGTGGATGCCGTGACCAACCACGTCAAGAAGGGAGTGCGGCGGAACTACAACCTGAACGCCTACCTGCCCGAAAAGCAGAAGGCTATGCTGGCCTGGGAAGCCCACCTGCGCACGATCATCGCGGGGTAGAGCCGCCTACCCGCGCCGCTTGCATCTCCGCGATTCGCGCATCGACCTCGGCCTCGTCCCAACCGACCGTCCCATCGGTGAGCCGGTATCGGCGGGGCCATTTCCCCTCACTCTCAAGCCGGTAGATGGTCGCCCGGCTCAGGCCAGAGCGGCTGCACACCTCTCTGATCCGAATGGTCGCCCGATGCGTCGGCGCCGGCGGCTGCTCCTGGCGATCACGGCGAACCTCCTGGCGCAGCTCGGCCAGCTCGCCGCGGATGGCGTTGATCTCCTCCCTGTACGACGCCAGGAGGTGGTCCAGCAAGGTTCCGACTTGCTCTTGTGCCATCCCTTCTCCTAGTCCTCGTCGATGAATCCAAGCTCTCGGAGCCGCGACTGCACGCGGCTTCGACTTGCTCTCAAATTGTGCGCAACAGCGGAAATGCTCGGTTCGGAACCCCTCCGGCGGGCGTCCCGAAGCTGTAGACTCCAAGCGGCAGCGATCTCGACGTCATCGAGAGGGCTTGCGGGTCGGCCGCCCCTCCGGAGGCCGCCACGAGCTGCGAGCGCTCGGGCTCGGGCTTCGTCGTCCACTTGGCCGGCGGCACGCAGGGCACGGAGGCGCTTGCGTGCAGTCGCCTCAGATACTCCAAGCTTTCGCGCAATCTCTCGCGTGGAGAGCGGCCGGCGACCTCCCCGACCTTCCCACCAGGTCAGCAGCTCCAGGGAATTGACGGCCGCCGCCGGGCGGCCCCAGCGCTCGCCGGAAGTGCGCAGGAGGGCGAGCTTCGCGGTCTCGGAACGCAACGCGCGATCGAGGCGGCCGGAGATTTGCAGCCAGTCCCGCCAGCGCATCGCTCCGCCCGGGTCGGTGGCGTCGAGGCCGTCTTCGATGGCGACCAGGGCGACGTCCTGCGCGGCCAGAAGGCGGCCGAGGTCGCTCAGATGGCGCAGGGAGCGCGCCAGATGGCTCAGGGAGCGCACGACCACGCCCTGCAGGGTCTTCGCCCGCACGGCTCCCAGAAGCCGCCTGAGACCCTCTCTCCGCCCTTCAGGGAAGGGACTCTGATCCGCGCACTCCAGCGCGATTTCCCAGCCTCTCCCGGCCGCGTAGGCGGCAAGGCCGACGAGGATCTGATCCACGGTCTCTCCGTCGCGATCAGCGGCCGAGGTCCGCGCATAGAGGGCGACTAGCATCCGCGAGCCTTCCTCTGGTGCCGGTAGCGATTGAGAATCGTGTAGATGGTCTTCCGGGAGAGGGATGATCCCCGGGGCCCCGTGAAGACCGGCGTGCCTTCCGCCCACAGGCGGCACTGCGTAAGCCAGACCAGCACCCGGCCTCCCAGATCGTCGGGCAGTGCGGCGTACCACGTCACGCCCTGGCGATGGACGGCGACCAGGAGCCTCCCGCGGTTCATGGTGAGCGCCGAGGCGCGCAGGCGGGCGATCTCCCGGGCCGTGAGACCGGCCGCGAGCAGCGCCAGGAGCGCGCCGTCGCGCAAGCCCACGGGCCAGCCCTGGCGCATCCGGGCAGGATCGACCTGGGGTAGCACTGCTAGCGCTTGCTCGGGGCGGATCGGCATTCAGGCGGACTCCGCTCCGGCCGATTCCGGGGTCGAGCGGCTGCGGAAGGAAGTGGTCGCGCCGATCCAGATCAGCTCCACCGTGCCGGTCTTCCCGTGCCGGTGCTTGGCGACGATGATTTCTGCGAGGCCGCGGAGGTCCTCGGAATCGGGCGCGAAGACCTCGGGGCGGTGCACGAAAGCGACCTGATCGGCGTGCTGCCCGATAGCGTCGGATTCGGCCAGGTCGGCGAGTTGCGGGCGCGGATCGCTCCGGCGCGTCAGCTCGCGGTTGAGCTGAGAGAGGGCGATCAGCGGAAGGCCCAGCTCTCCAGCCAGCTCTTTGAGTCGCCGGGCGATGAGCGCAATCTCCAGCCGCCGGTTCTCGACCCGAACGCCGGCGGAGAGGAGCTGAAGGTAGTCCACGATCAGAAGCGCGAGATCGGGATGCTGCGCCTTGAGCCACCAAGCCCGAGCTTCGAGGTCGCGGAGCACCAAGCCCGGGCTGTAGTCCAGGAAGAGCGGCGCCGCGATCATCCGTCGTGTGGCCGCGAAGAGGTCTTGCCACTGCCCGCTTGAGAGGTGGCCGGTGCGGAGCTGGTACGACGTGAGGTCGGCCTCGGCGGCTCCGAGCTTGAGGCCGATCTCATCGGAGCGCATTTCGAGAGAGAAGACGCCGACAGGTCGCTGCAACTCGATAGCAACGTGCCGCGTGAGATCGAGCGCCAGCGACGTCTTACCCATGCCCGGCCTTCCAGCGATCACGTACAGGCCGCCCGGCAGGAAACCGGGGCCGAGCTGATCCCAGCCTGGGAAACCGGACGTAAGCCCGCAGAGAGCCTTGGGGCGATCCTCTTCGAGGACTGCCACCAAGCGCTCCAGGGCCCCGCCGGCGCTCTCCCAGTTCGTTCTGGCGGCACGGCCGAGGAGCTTGTCGGCCGAGTTGCGAAGGTCGGCCAGAAGCTCATGGACCGGCTGCGTCGTGGAAGCCGCAGCCAGAGCAATGTGCTGCGCGTCGGTGATCAGATCGCGCCGGACGCTCCTCTCCTTGACGATCGATACGTACTCGTCCAGCCGGCCCAGGTCCGGCAGGTCGAGGTCGAGCTTCGCGAGATACGTCAGCCCGCCGACCTCATCAAACATTCCGGCCTGTTCGAGATGAGCCTGAAGAGTGAGGAGGTCCGGGGTGGAGCCCGCATCGGCCACATCCAGGAAGGCTTGATAGAGCACCCGGTGGCGCTCGATGTGCCAGTCGCGCGACTCCAGGCGCGTGCGGACCTGGGCAATACCCAGAGGCTCCAGGAGGAGGGCGCCAAGCACGGCGCGCTCGGCCTCCTCGCTGTGCGGCAGGGCCTTGTGACGCTTCATCGGCGAGCCTTCCTCAGCCTGGCGTCGGTGCCGCCGGTGCGCACGTGGAGGCCGGAGAGCCAGCGCGACAGCAGAGGCGGCGGCGTGGCGCCGGTCGGATTGCGCAGCAGCTCGGGAAGGAGCTGGCTAGTGACGATCGTCAGCAGACAGCTCTCGTCTCGGGTGCGGGTGATGAGCACCAGGCGGTCGATGTACCAGTCGGGGGTGGAGGCGGTGAGCGGCTCGTCGAGGACCAGGAGCGGAGTCACGAGAAGAGGCGCGAGAACCTCTTCGGCCGCGGCGAAGTCACACTGGAGGCGTCGTGTGAGCTCAGGGCCGGAGATCCACCGCCCGCGCCGGCCGGTGCGGAGGTGCTCGGCGAGGAGCACCGTGGCGATGCCCGTCTTGCCGGTGCCAGTGGGGCCCCAGAGGGCGATCCAGCGAGGATTCCCGCTCCAACTCTCCAACGATTCGGGCCAAGGACGCTGGAAGGACGCGGTCCAGCCCTCGCGGGTAAGGCCGCGGAAGAGCTTCGGAATGCCGGCGTCTGCCTCGGTGAAGGCGCTCGCGGCACGTCGGGTCTCTTCGCAGGAGTAGCAGAGGCGGCTTTCGGGGATGCGGCCGAAGGCGATCTGCTCCTCGCCGCACTTGCTGCAGGGCCAGAGAGTCATGACTCCTCCGTGTTGGCGATGATTTCGAGGGCTTGTTGCCAGCGGATCTCATCGGCACCCGCAGCGCGCAACATCTCGCGGCCAGCGCGGGCGGTGAGAGGCCTTCCTGGCTCGGGGCTTGCCGGTCTCGCCGCCTGCTCCATCACCACGCGGTGGATGTAGGCGGCCGGCCCGCGCTTGTTGGCGAGGCCGGACTGAACGAGCCGGCCGAGCAGCTCGAGGAGTGGCTCAACGCCGCCGAGCGTCTTCGACCAGAGGCCGATCTGCGCCGGGCTCGGCAAGGGAACGCCCGCCTCTTCGAGCAGCAGGTTCACTCGAAAGACGGCACCCTGCGGCCCCGTCAGGGGCCGGAGACCGAAGGTCTCCTGTTTTTTTGTTTTTTCTTCAGGGGGAGTGAGGGGGATAAGGGGGTATTGGGGGTCTGGGGGAAAAGGGGGAAAAGGGGGAGCGAGGGGAGCCGAAAGGGCGCACTCCGCTTCGCCTTTTCCAGCCGAAAACGCGCACTCGGCTTCGCCTTTCTGAGCGGGAAAGGCGCACTCCGCTTCGCCTTTTTGAAAAGGTGCACTCGGCTGCGCCTTTTCTACTCCGACCAGCAGCCGGTAGGTGGAGAGCTTGCCGCGGCCGTGATGCGACACGACTGCGAGCTCGCCGGCGGTGACCAGCTCGTCCAAGAGCTGCTGCACCCTGCGCCGGCCGAGGCGAGTCCGCTTCTGGAGCGTCGCCTGATCGGCGGTCCACTCGCCGCGCTGGTCGGAATAGCTCGCGACAGCCAGGAGGACAACGAGGCCGGACCCGCTCTGGCGGGAGTGCTCCCAGACAGCCGCGAGATGCTCAAGCCCCATGGAAGCTCGCTCCCGCCGCCGCGGCCACCGCGGACTCGAAGGCTTCGGCCTCGTCCAGGCGTTGTTGCCAGGTCTGCCGCCTGAGCTTGTCGAGATCCTCGGCCTGCTCCAGGTAGAAGGCTTGGCAGATACGATCCGGCGGGTGCTGCACCAAGGCGCAGAGCATGGCTTCGGCGCCGGCGAGGAGGCCGAGTTGGCCGCGGTAGTGCGGGCAGTTGTCCTTCGCGCAGAAGTAAAGCGCGGCACTGTCGACGACACGCTCCTCGGCGACCGCTTCCCCGCGCCGGAGGCGCAGATGGACCAGATTCACGGCTGGCCGTCCTCCTGGGGCGTAGGATCGACTCCGAGAGCGAGATGGGCGGGAATCCCTGTGATGGCAACGATCTGAGCGAGGTACTTCAACGACGGGCGGCGAACGTCGCGTTCCCAACAGCACACCGTCGAGGGGCGGACCTTGGGATGGAGCAGCGCGCCGAAATCGATCTGGCGGAGTCCCTGGCTTCGGCGCCAGTCCCGTAGCAGTCCGCAGAATGTGGCCGAAGGCATTTCGGATGTCATGCGACGCAGTGTATGCGGCTCATTACAACCGAGTCAAGAAGAAAGTTGACCCTTGGCGCAAGTCGAGGGCTTGATTTTGCGCCCTGCAACATTTAGGATGTCGCTCATGGTGGAGACAGATCCCTTTGCAGGTCTCGGGAAAGCGCTTGCACGCCTACGGGAGCGAGCCGGGTTCTCGACGCAGACAGAGGCGTCCGAGAAGCTGGCAATCGACAAGGGTCAGCTCTCGCGTTGGGAGAACGAGAACCCGCGCCCCACGCTCGAAAACCTCGGCCGGGTGCTTGCCGGCTACGGAGCCACCGTCTCAGACCTGGCGGCCGTTTTGGGCGACGGCTCGACGTCGCGGCCGAGAGCCGAGGGACCTACCGACGAGGAGTTGCTCAAGTCGCTCGCGGATGCAATCCGCCGGGTAGAGGGATGGAAGGAAGAGACGAATAGCCGCATCGAGCGGCTTGAGCAGGGTCTGACCAAGACGACAGGGTGAGGTTCCTCTGGCAGAGCACGGGCGTCGCCTGGGTCGAAGCTTTCTTCCGCTCTGGGCTTCCAACTGCTAGACTGAATGAGAAGGGAACTCCTGATGAGCACCTCCGCTCCCGACATCGCCCGCCGTGCCGCCTCCCGGCTTGCCGTGGAATTCGGTCTTACTCGGAAGCAGCGAGACCGTATCGTGGAGGTCGTGGCTGAGGAGGTCGTAGCGAGCGGTGCAGCCCCGGACACTCGAGATGCGGCGATCGACCGGCTCTACGCAGAGTTGCGACAGTTGATGAGCCGGCCGGAGTCGAGCGCAGCTTCGGAAATCGAGCAGAAACTCGCGCTCCTTCGAGCCCTTCAACAGGAGGAGGCCGCTGCCATGCGAGAGCGGTACATCGTCCGCTCTCCTTTGAAGCCCGGAGCGGGCTGGCAGGCGCTGAGCGAGGCTCGAAAGCTGCTCTCCGAGAATGAGAATCCTCCCTCGCAGAACCCGACCCTTCCCCGTCAAGCTTGAACGCCGCCACACGCCGCGCCCCACCCGAGGACGGCGCGGATATCAGGCGTTTCGACCCTGCCTCCGATGGGAGCTCGGCTTCACCTGCGCCTTCTGCTTGGCCCATGAATCGGACCTGGCCGAGCATGGCACTGAGGGCACGGGTCTGATGACGATCGAGCACTTCTCGCCGGCGAGCACCGCAAGAACCCCTGCCGGGGTTGAGGCGCTGCTCAACGACTATCGGAACTGCTTCTACGCCTGTCGGTACTGCAACGGCTCTCGGAACGATGCTCCAGAGGTTGACCGGCGAGGCCGCAAGCTCCTGAATCCCTTCAGCGATACATGGGGCGAGCACTTCACCCTCTCGGACGGCGACCGTCTCCTTCCAGTGCCGGGCGACCTTGATGCCGAGTACACGGTAGAGATCTACGACCTCAACGATGCGCGCAAGCTGGAGATGCGCAGGGCAAGACGGGAGCGTGTGGATGAAACCCTGGCCCTCATCGACCAGGGCCCTGGCCTACTGGATTTCCTTCTTGCCAACTCGATGGACTTGGGGCCGGGAGCCAGATCCGCTGAGCTATTGAGAGTTGCCGAGAGCCTGCGCAAGGCCATGCTGAGCGCGGAGCAATCGCTGACGCGCCACGCCGCGATCCCTGAAGACGCGGATTCTGAGTGTCGTTGCGGGCATGCCAACCACCACACTCTTCCACCTGCCCTGGAAGAGCAGACGATCGACATTGACTTTGCCGGGTAGCTACTCCCGTTCCATCTCTGGCTCGGAAGAGCTGCTCATGAGAGCTTCGAGCTCGGCCATTTCCCTGACCAGCGTGGCAAGCTCGGGGGAGCGCGGTTCAGCGATCAGGAGCTCGTAGGCTCGTTCGTAGGCGAGCTTGGCGGCATGGAGCTGCTGCAACTCGCGGCAAAGGCGTGCTCGCATCCATTCGACCTTGGCGGCCAGGCGCACCGAGGTGAGACGGCGATAGAACGGCTCCAGGAGCGCCACACCCGCCGATGCCGCGGAGAGACGACCATCCGCGATCAGGGTTTTCACCAGATTGTGACCTGTCGAGGCCACGACATCGAGGGGCGCGTCAGGTCCGAAGAGATCAAGGGCGGTCTTAAAAGCGCGAAGTGCCTGCGGGCGATCGCCCATGTCCTCGTAGACGAGTCCGAGATGGTTGTGATGCCGGGCCTCGGCATCCGTATTTCCTGCTGATTTCTCAGCTTCAATTGCAGAATGGAGAATATGCACAGCGCTTTCGAACCTGCCGGTGTTTCGATGAAGGCTGGCTGTCACTTCGAGGAGATGAGTCCTGGTGGGCAAGTCGGATGTCGGTTCCGCTGCGGCGCGCTCCAGTGCCCTTTCTGCCTCTTCATAGCGGCCTGCCATTCGGAGAGCGTTGCCGTACTCAGTCCATGCGGCCACGATCAAGTCGGCGGGCAGCTCGCTACGCTTCTCCTCCGCGAGCAAGACAGCCATGCTCGCGGCCTTGAGCGTCCCCTCTAGATCGTGATAGCGAGTCGCGAACGCTGAGTCGACTAACTCGCGCACTCTCTCAGCGTTCGCAACTCCCTTGCGTTGCAGCCGCATCAGCGCTCCTTCCGTCCAAGAACTTCCCTAGGAGTATACGTGGAAGGAGCTGCCCGATGTTCAGCCTGGGATGCACTTCCCCAACGGATCCCACTCACAACCGGCGTTTGTTCTCGGATTGTCCAGCGGAGGAGGCGGCGCTGACTGTTCTACAGCGGATGGCGTACTGAAACCCAGCGCTTCGGCTGTGGCGCGCATGAAATCACCCCACCAGCCAGTCGAAAGGAACAGAACCAGAGGCAATATAGCAAGACGATGCATCAGACCTCCTTCAGATCGGATACGCTTTATCGCGGACCCGAAACCGATTTTACGGCAGAGGATGCCTCCGGCAAAGTGACAGCCAACTGACTCTCGCAAGCACCACGGGCCGCGCGGACGGCAACGCCCCCGCCACCAGGTCGCTGACGCAAGCGCCCCCTCTCCTGCGAGCCCTCGTGCCGGGCCTGAGCAGCTCGCTCCGCCCGGCCGCCAACCGTCCGCGAGCTCCTCCGGCTTCGCAGCCGTCATCTCGATGGCAACCTCCCCCCGCAGATTGGCTCCGCGCAGGGCGCTCCGCCAAACTGCTCCCACCTCTCTGCGCTCGGCCAACACGTGGACGGCACCGCTGGATCTATAAGGCCGGGTGTCCGCGCCGGAGACTGCGGCCAGCCGTGGACGGCCGTCCTCCGTTCCTCCGGCGCGCCCACCCAATCTCCCGCCCACCCGCCCTCTTCCATTTCCCCCACCCTCGGGTCCCGCACCGTGCCGTGGCATATCGAGGCTTTCCCCCGCCCTCCGGCCCGGGAGCTGCCCGCCCCTGGCTCCGGCGGGGGCGGCGCAAACGCAGGGCCGGGTACCGGTAATAACGTCATTACCAGTACCCGGCCCTGCGCGCCACTCCCCGCCTCCGGGCTGCGCCTTTACATAAAGTACTTTA
>DATANP010000442.1:0-1729 GCA_036266195.1 Thermoanaerobaculia bacterium
GGAAGCCGGAAATGTTCGACCGCGTGCCCGATCCGCTGCGGCTGGTGCTCGGCTCCGGTGCGCCCTCGGGCGGCGGCGGCGGAGGAGGGGGCGGTGGCCGCGCCGGAGGGGGAGGCAACAGCGACCGGGCCGCGGACCGCAAGGAGGCCCTGGAGAACGCCTTCAGCGAGGGCGACACCCCATTCCTCTCCGTCATCGCCGGTCCCACGAACGCCTCCGAGCGGGCGGTCCGGCAGCGCGCGGTCACGGCCATGTCCCGCGGCTACGCCGACCTCGCCAAGGCGATGAGCGGCCTCTATGGCCGCAAATACGTGGTGCTCTTCTCCGAGGGCTTCGACGCTGCCCTGTTCCAGGGCACCGCGAACGTGGACGAGCAGAACGAGATGGCGGCCGCGTCCGCCGAGGGAGCGATCTGGGGCGTGGATTCCGAGAGGCGCTACGGCAGCACCAAGACCACGAACGACCTGGAGCGGATGCTGGAGGAGTTCCGCCGTGGCGACTGCGTGATCCAGACCGTGGACATCGGCGGCCTGCGCGAGCGCGGCGGCGCCGAGTCGCAGTGGGTCGGCGGCCGGGACAGCCTCTTCGCCATCGCCGACGGCACGGGCGGCGAGCTCTACGAGAACTTCAACGACCTGTCCGCGGCCATGAGCCAGATGCTCAAGCGGACGAGCGTCACCTATGTCCTGGCGTTCCAGCCCGAAGGCCTGAAGCGCGACGGCTCCTACCACAGGCTGAAGGTCGAGCTGAAGAACGCACCCAAGGGGACCCGGGTCGTCCACCGTCCGGGCTACTACGCGCCGCGCCCGTTCGGCCAGCAGAACGGCACGGAGAGGATGCTGCAGACGGCTCAGCAGGTGATCGGTGGGGTGGAGGGCGGCATTCCGGTCTCCGTGCTGGCCGCGCCGTTCCCGGCCGCGAATGGCCAGGCCTATGTCCCCGTCCTTCTCGAAGTCGCCGGCCCGGAGCTCCTCGCGGGCCAGCCCGCGGGCCAGCCGCTGCCGGCGGAGGTCTACGTCTACGCCATGGACTCGGAGGGTGCGGTCAAGGACTTCGTCTCACAGACGATCGGCCTCGACCTCGCGAAGGTGGAGCCGGCGCTCAAGCAGTCGGGCCTGAAGTTCTTCGGCCATCTCGACCTGGCGCCGGGCGACTACTCGGTCCGCGTGCTGGTGCGCAACGGCGCCACGGGAGCGTCCGGCCTGGAGGCGATCACGGTCCATGTGCCGTCCTTCGCCGCCGCGGACCCGGTCCTGCTGCCGGCCCTCTTCCCGGAGCCGGCGGGCAAGTGGCTGATCGTCCGCGAGGCGGTCAAGGAGGGAGATCCGCAGGTGCCGTACCCCTTCATGGCCGGAGAGCAGCCCTTCATCCCCGCCTCGAAGCCGGTCCTCGGCCCGGGCGAGGAGGCCGCGGTCTCCCTGGTCGGCTATCACCTGAAGGACGGTGACCTCCAGGCCGAGGCGAAGATTCTGACCGTCGAAGGCCAGGAAGCCGGCAACGCCGAGCTCCGCCTCGTGAAGCGTTTCGGCCGCGGTGCGGACGGCGCGGACCGGGTCGCGGCCGCCCTGAAGACCCCCGGCCTCAAGCCCGGCGACTATCTCCTGATGGTCACCCTGACCGACCCGAGCGGCAGCTCGCAGATGAGCGTCACCCCGTTCGCGGTCCGCGGGCCAGTGGCCGCAGCCACAAGCCGCTAGGCCCTCACGATTGATCCCGGGGGGGGGGGGGG
>DATANP010000443.1:0-4008 GCA_036266195.1 Thermoanaerobaculia bacterium
AAGATTCTGCCCGCCGGTGTCTGCGCCCGTCCCGAGGACCGCGCCCGCTTCGGCCGCGACGCCGAGGCCGCCTCCGCGCTGGAGCACCCCAACATCTGCCCGGTGTACGAGGTCGGCGAAGCGCCGGACGGCCGGCTCTTCGTGGCCATGGCCTTCCTCGAGGGCGAGACCCTGGCCGACAAGATGGCCCGCGGACCGCTCAAGATCGAGGTCGCCGTGGACCTCGCCACCCAGATCGCCTCGGGCCTCGCCCGCGCCCACGAGCGCGGCATCCTCCACCGCGCGCTGAAACCCTCCGAGATCCTGGTCACCCCCGGCGGCCAGGCCCGCATCACCGATTTCGGCATCGCCGCGCTCGACGACCGCACCCGGGTCACCGGCGACGAGACGCCGACCGCCCTCCTCGCCTACCGCTCGCCCGAGCAGCTCCGCGGCGAGACCGCCGACTCCCGGGCCGACATCTGGGCCCTCGGCGCCATCCTCTACGAGATGGTCACCGGCCTGCAGCCGTTCCCGGGGGGCGTCTTCCACCCGTCGTCCTCCGCGGAGCCGAAGCCGGCCTCGGCCGTGCGCCCCGGCGTGCCGCCGGGACTGGACAGGATCATCGCCCGCGCCCTGGCCCGCCGGCCCTCCGAGCGCTACGTGCGCGCCGACGACCTGCGGGACGACCTGCGCTCCCTGAGCCGGGAGAACGCGACCGTGGCCCACCGCGACGCGGACCGCGGATCGGGCTCCTGGGTCGACTCCCCGGGCCGCGAGGTCGGACCCTACCGGGTGGGCGAGGTGCTGGGCGGCGGCGGCATGGGCATCGTCTACCGCGCGGAGGACACGCGCCTCGGCCGCAGCGTGGCGCTCAAGTTCCTGCCGCCGGAGCTGACCCGCGATCCCGTGTCCAAGGCCCGCTTCCTCCAGGAGGCGCGCACCGCCTCGGCCCTCGACCACCCCAACGTCTGCACGATCTACGACGTGGGCGAGACCGAGGAGCACCAACTCTACCTCGCCATGCCCTGCTACGACGGCGAGACCCTGCGGCGCAAGATCGAGCGCGGGCCCCTGCCGGTCACCGAAGCGGTGGACTATGCGCTCCAGACCGCCCGCGGCCTCGCCAAGGCCCACCGCCAGGGGATCGTCCACCGCGACGTCAAGCCGGCCAACCTCATGGTCACCGGCGACGGCGTGGTCAAGATCCTCGACTTCGGCATCGCCAAGCTGGCCGGCGAGGCCGGGCTTACCCGCACCGGCGCCTCGGTCGGCACGCCCGCCTACATGGCCCCCGAGCAGATCCAGGGGAAGGAGGTCGACGGCCGCACCGACCTCTGGGCCCTGGGAGTGGTCCTCTACGAGATGCTCACCGGCCGGCGGCCGTTCGCGGGCGACCACGAGTCCATGCTGCGCCTGTCGATCCTGGGCGACGATCCAGAGCCGCTCGCCAAGGCCCGTCCGGAGGTGCCGGCCGAGCTCGACCGGGTGGTCCGGCGCCTGGTGGCTCGCAAGCCGGAGGAGCGCTATGCCGGCGCCGAGGACCTGGTGGCCGACCTGCGGCCGCTCGCCGGACTGTCCTCGACCTCCCTGCCGACCCTGGCCACCCAGGCCATGCCGATCTCGCGCCGCGCGCTGCCGCTCTGGGTGGCCGGCGTCCTGGTCTTCGCCGCCCTGGCCGCCCTCGGCGGCTACCTGCTGCGCTCGGAGAGCGGCGGAGCGGCACCGGTCCAGGCCACGTTCACCCGCCTGACCGAGCAGGACGGCAGCGAGACCTTCCCGAGCCTGTCGCCGGAGGGCAACTACTTCATCTACGTGAAGAGCTCGGACATCTACCTCCAGCGGGTCGGCGGCGGCAACCCGATCGACCTGACGCCGAACACGCCCTGGGACGACACCCAGCCCGCGTTCTCGCCGGACGGCCAGACGATCGCCTTCCGCTCCGAGCGCCCTGGCGCCGCAGGCGCCGCAGGGGGAGATACCGGCGGCATCTTCCTCATGGGCGCCACCGGCGAATCCGTGCGGCGCCTGGCCGACTTCGGCTTCAACCCGGCCTGGTCGCCGGACGGCAAGGAGGTCGCGGTCGCCACCGAGAGCGTCGCCACCAGCCCCTGGATCCGCACCTCCCAGAGCCGGATCTTCCGGCTCGACGTGGCCACGGGCGAGCGGCACCCGGTGGGGGAGTTCGACGCGGTGCAGCCGAGCTGGTCCCCGGGCGGCAAGCGCATCGCCTACTGGGGGTCCCTGCCCGGGGTGGCGACGCGGGCGGTGTTCACGGTCCCGGTGTCCGGCGGCGGCGAGCCGGTGCAGGTGACCACCGATTCGGCCCTGAACTGGAACCCGGTCTGGTCGCCGGACGGGCGGTATCTCTATTACGTGAGCGACCGCGGCGGCAGCATGAACCTCTGGCGGGTGCGGATCGACGAGGACTCGGGCAAGGCGGACGGCGAGCCGCAGCCGGTCACCACCCCTTCCCCCTGGAGCAGCCTGCTCAGCCTGTCGAAGGACGGCCGGCAGATCCTCTACGCCACGGTGGACAACCGCAACCTGCTGGAGAAGACCGATCTCGCCCCCGGCACCTTCGAGCCGCTGGGCCCGCCGAAGCCCGTCACCGAGGAGTCCAAGGCGTTCCGCTTCATCGAGGTCTCCCCCGACGGGAAGCGGCTCGCCTTCGACACGTCGGTGCCCCAGGAGGACCTCTTCATCCTGGACCTGGAGGGCGGGGGGATACGGCGCCTCACCGACGATCCGGCCAAGGACCGCATCCCGCGCTGGTCGCCCGACGGCTCCCGCCTGATCTTCTACTCCAACCGGAGCGGCCACTTCGACCTCTGGACGATCCGGTCCGACGGCAGCGGCCTGGAGCCGGTCACGCGCACGGCCGGGCCGCCCCTGATCAACCCGATGTGGTCGCCGGCCGGCCGGTTCGTGGCCTGCGGCGTGGGCACGCGCAACGACGCCGCGCTGGTGGACCTCTCCCTGCCCCTGGACCGGCGCGTGCCGAAGCCCCTGCCGCCCCTGCCGGACGGCAACTCCTTCTCGCCCGGCGCCTGGTCCCCGGACGGCCGCTGGCTGGCGGGCCACGCTCACGCCTCGGGCGGCGCGCAACTGCCCGGCGTGCATCTGTATTCCCTGGAGACCGGGCAGTATGAGCGGCTGCTGGACGTGGGACTGGCCACCGTCTGGCTGCGGGACGGCCACACCCTGCTCGGACGGATTTACGAGACGGGCGAGCTCTTCGTGTTCGACCGCGCCACCCGGACGCGGCGCCGCATCCTGGGGCCGCCGCTCAACTCCTCCTACATGGCCTCGACGGTGAGCCCGGACGGCCGCGCGCTCTACACCCTCCGCACCACCAACGAGGGCGACATCTGGATGCTGCGCATGGAGGATTGAGCCGGGCGCTGGTCTATACTCAAGGTCTCCTTTCGATACCTTTGCATTGGGGTTTTCTACCCCGGGAGGTCAGGATGGGTTTCAAAGTCCGCGATCTGCTGATCAGCGTTCTGCCGTCGGCCGGCAACAATCCGGGCCCTGGCGGCGGTTGCATCCCGTGCACCGGCACCACCGGGCCAGGACAAGGGCAAGGGCATGGTGGAGGCTGCATTCCGTGCACCGGCACTACCGGGCCGAGAGGCCTCGGCGACGGCTGCACCCCGTGTACCGGCACCACCGGGCCGTTCGCGGCTGCCGCCGTCTGCACCGAGTGCACCTATACCTACAGGGGCGTGGCGGAGGCGTACCATACCCTGGGCTGCAACCCCTGCACCGGCACGACCCAGGCCCTCTGCGTCCAGGCCGCGGCGCTCGCGGGCTGCGGTATCTGCACCGGCGTCTCCCCCGCGCTCAGCGACCAGCGCCCGGAGGCGCTCGCACAGCTCCGGCAGCAGCTCCAGGGTCTGATCGCCGAGATCGAGGCCGAGGAGCGGCGGCTGGAGCAGGAGTCCTTCCCGCAGTCGGCCGAGGAGATCGAGCTGCTGGAGAAGAAACTGGAAGAGGCCCTGACCGAGGTCCGTTCCCGGAAGGCCG
>DATANP010000444.1:0-5215 GCA_036266195.1 Thermoanaerobaculia bacterium
CGATCTGGCTGCCGAGATCGATCACCTGGAGAACCGAGAGCGGGCCCTGGCGCAGCTTCGCTCTCAGAGTCGTCCCTTCCACATATTCCAGAACGAGGTGATCGGTTTCCTCTCCGGCGAGAAGGTCGTAAACGTGAACGATATTGGGATGATTCAGCCGGGCGGCGAGACGGGCCTCCCTGCGAAACCTTTCCTTCTGGTGTGGCCGCGCGGCATCCTGGCGGATGCGTTTGATTGCCACCTTGCGGTCGAGCTGCTCGTCGTAGGCGAGGAAAACCTCTCCCATTCCTCCGAACCCTAGCCTGGACAGGATCCTGTAGTGGCCGATGCAATCTTCCAAAAGGGGCTCCTCTATTCGAGCTTGAGCTCACGGACTCTCCTCCCAAGGGACCGCTTCGATACCTCCAGCCGCTCGGCCATGGCGTCCAGGTCGCCCCCGAGCTCCCGGTGACAGCGCGCGATCTCCCCCGGATCGAGGTCCGAAGCTCTGCGGATCTTCGACGAGGTCTCCATCAGATTGTAAAGAGAGGGCCTGGAGATGTGCAGCCGCTCCGCCGCGGCTTTGATGTCCCAGCGACTCGCCCGCAGCGCTTCGATCACCTCCTCCTCGCTCACTTCGGAAGGCTTGCGCCGTTCGGGTTTGACAGGGTGCAGCGGGTGATTGCCGGAGGAGAGCAGAGACGCGTCCACCAGCAGGCTCTCCAGGCGGGAGCCGTCCAGGGTGTCGAGCCCGCGGCTGCCGATCACGAGTTGGCGCGCCACGTTGCGGAGCTGGCGCACGTTGCCCGGCCAGTCGTATCGCGCCAGGCGCGCAACCAGCGATGGCGGCAGCCAGCGCGGATGGAACGACGGTGACGCCGGGTCGAGGCGCGCCTCCTCGCCAAGCCGCGCCAGCTCGTGCCGGAGGAAATGGATCAGGAGCCGGCCGACGTCGTCCCGGCGCTCTCTCAGGGGCGGAAGGCGGATTTCGAAACCGGCCAGGCGGTGGAGCAGCGGCGAGCGGAAGTCTCCGGACCGCACCCGTGCTTCCAGGTCGGCGTCCGTGGCGGCGACAATCCGCGCGTCCACCCGCAGCGGCGACGCCGAGCCCACCGGAAAGACCTCCCCCGTCTCCAACGCCCGCAGCAGGAGCACCTGAACCTCGGGCGGGGCCTCGCCGATCTCGTCCAGGAACAGGGTGCCGCCATGGGCTCGCCGGAAGAAGCCCTCCTGCGACGCAATCGAGCCGGTGAACGCCCCCTTGACCGCGCCGAAGAGCTGCGACGCGGAGAGCGACGGCGGGATCGCTCCGAGGTTCACGGCCACGAACGGCGCGGCGCGGCGCGGGCTCGCCTCGTGGACGGCCCGGGCCACCAGCTCCTTGCCGGTGCCGGTCTCGCCACGCAGGAGGACCGGGACTTCCAGGTCAGCCACCCGGCGCACGTCCTCCCGCACGAGGAGGAGTGAAGGGTTTTCGCCGATCAGTCCGTACCGCGGAGGCGGCGGCCCGGCCACGGCCGCCAGATGGTGCAGGAGGAGCACGACTGTCTCCGCGATCTCCAGGACCACCCCGCGGTCGAGGTCCGGGCCGGAGAAAACCGCGGTGCGGACCGGGTTTCCATCCGCCAGCACCGAGTTGCGGCTCTCGCCTCGGGAAAGCTCGATTCCGCCGTCCTTGAGACCGCGGAACCGGATCGGGGCCCGGCTCAGGTGAGGCTCCGCCAGCGGCTCGCCGACCATGCGGCCGGGGCTCGAAAACTCGGGAGCGTTGCGGCCGACCTGCGTCTCACCCCCGCGCTCGACCTCGACCAGGAGCGTTCGGTCCCCCACACGGCGTGGGTCCGGATGGTGGAGGATGCTCAGGGCCGGAAGAATGGCGGACGGAGTCCTTTCACCACCTGCCGCCGCTCCGCTTCCGGTCCCCGACAGGCCCGCCGTGGAGGCGTCGGGGTGCATGGAGTTCATTTGCCAACATTGTAGTCCGCTTGCCGGCCGTCCGGCAGGCCCCCGGCGGTCAGCGCCGCTTCGAAAGCGCCTCGTACTCGCGCTCGAACCCGGGCAGGATGGCCTTCACGAAGGCGTTCGAGACCAGGCGGACGATGATCTGCCAGGTGCTGGTGTTGGGATCGTCGAGCGTGCCCGAGATGTCGGCCACGGTGGCGACCTGCTCCCGCGGCTTGTTCTCCAGCAGGTGGGAGAGCCCGCCCACGATCTTCTCGTAGAGCTTCTTGAGCACCGGCTTCTTCTTGTCCTGCTGCGGACTGTAGACCTTGACGTCCTTGAACAGCGGCTTGACGTAGCCGTCCACCCTGCCGTTGTGGACCTTCATCTCGGTGTAGACCGAGAAGGTGCCGGCGGCCACGTCGAACTTGCCATAGGCGCGCAGCAGCTCGTTGATCGACGGCAGGCTCGCGCCTTCCAGCTCGACCGCGAGATCGAAGTCCGGCCCCTTGCTACCCCGGCTGACACCGCGGAAGGTGGCCCTGCCATGCAGGGAGCCGCTGCCCATGAACCTGCCGGTGAGGGTCGCCTTGGCCGGCCCCTCGCGGAAGCCGCTCGAAATGTTGGTCAGCGTGAAGTCGGCGCTGTCCACGAAGACCCGGAAGGGCCGATCCCTGGCCATGCTGGTCAGTCCGAGGCGGCTGTCCTCGATCGCGAAGTGGTCGATCCGCACCGGCACGGCTGGCTGCTTGTCCTTCATCGCTTCCGCAACCTTTTCCTTGGCCGTATTTTCCCTGGCAATACTCGTGGTGGCCGGGGTGTGGTGATAGTCGAGGTTGAGCTTTCGCACCGTGACGTCGGCCAGGTGGACGTCGCGGTGCCGCGGTCCATACTCGAAGTCGCCGTGCGACCAGAGGGTGCCGCCCGAAAGCGTCAGGTTTTCGCGGCGGACGATCGGCCGCAGGCGGCGCAGCGGCACCTCCTCGACCTTGTACTGGGCCTTGAACGCGGGATAGGGCTCGGCCAGGAAGTCGGCGCGGCCGTCGAGCACGCCGCGGCCGGTCTCGAAGATCACGCCGTCCGAATGGATCGTCGACGGGTAGACGCGGTCGCCGGACTGGATGTTCCGGATGTTGGACGCGACGAAGTTCCACTCCGAGATGTGGAGCGGGTGCTCCGGGTCCGTATCGATATAGACCAGGTCGCCGCTCCGCACCCGGACCTCGTTGAACTTGAGCGGATAGATCGACTCCAGGGCCTGTTGCCATCCGCGGTCCTGGACGTCTACCTTGTCGCGGTCCTCCTGCTGGAGCTGGATGAGATTGAGGTGGACGCGGGGACGGTCGAAGATCGCGTCGGCGACGAGATGGCCGCGCAGAACCTCGCGCCACTCGACGCTCGCGGTCAGCCGCGGCAGGTCGGCCACGGGCGGCTTCGGGTTGGCCTGCTGCCGGATGACGAGCCCCTGGAGCGTGAGAGAAAGGCCGAGCGGGCTGACATGGGCATGCGCGATCGTCACGCTGTAGCCCTTGAGCCGCTGGTTGATCTTGGTCTCCAGCGTGCGCCGGAGGTACTCGTCGAAATGGGTGGAGATGAAGACGATCAGCAGGGCGACGGTCGCGATCAGGAGGATCCAGAGCAACCCGCGCTCGCCGATCGGCCCCCGGGAGCGGACCTCCCCCTCGGTCTTCTTCTCCGGCCTGTCCGTCTCGGGCCAGGAGTGTCGCTGTCGATGCAGAACCGCCATACAACCTCGAAGCGCCTCCGAAACCCCGGAGCCGGCTTCACGTATACAGCGTTAGCAAGGCGCTTGCCAGGAGCGGGCGCCAAAAATCACGCATGGTCATGCGCTATCCAGGCCGCATTGGCAACGCTATTCTTTCTCCAGGTTGGGCGGGGAGGCTCCTCGGGGGTTCCTGAGGGCTATCTGGTTCCGGAGGGAGAGAAGGTCGTTGTTTCCAGTGGCGCGGCCGGGCTGGGCCGCAAAAGAGGGGAGCCGGGAGGCTCTCCTCTTTGTGTCTTTGCTAGTCTCCCAGGGATGATCCTGACCGTCCTTCATCAGGACGACTTCCTGGTCGCGGTGGACAAGCCGTCGGGCATGGCGGTCCACCGCGGATGGTCGCAGGAGCGGCACGTGGTGCTGACCGTGCTGCGCGACCAGATCGGCCGGCACCTGTATCCCGTCCACCGGCTCGACCGGGGCACGAGCGGCGCGCTCGTCCTGGCGCTCGACCCGGCGACGGCCCGGGCTCTCCAGGAGCGGTTCGAGGCCGGCGAGGTGCGCAAGCGCTATCTGGCGCTGGTGCGCGGCATCCCGCCGGAGGAGGGGGTGATCGACAGCCCGGTGCCGCGCGCGCCGGACGGCCCCCGCGTGCCGGCGGTCACGGAGTTCCGGCGGCTCGGCACCTTCGAGCGCTATGCCCTCCTGGAGGTCGTGCCCCGCACCGGGCGGCTGCACCAGATCCGGCGCCATCTGAAGCACATCAGCCATCCGATCGTCGGCGACGTCCGGTACGGCAAAGGCGAGCACAACCGCCTGTTCCGGGAGCGCTTCGGCCTTCACCGGCTCGCCCTGCACGCGCTGGAGCTGGGCTTTCCCCATCCGGAAGGCGGGGACCTGCGGATCGCCGCGCCCGTGCCGCCGGACCTGGCCGGTCCGCTGCGGGCCATGGATCTCCCGGTCCCGACTGGGAAGGGTTAGACTCCGCGCCATGGCAAGAGCGAGACGATACTGGCTGATGAAGTGCGAGCCCGAGGCCTACACCATCGAGGACCTGGAGCGCGACGGCACCACGACCTGGGAAGGGGTCCGCAACTTCCAGGCCCGCAACTCCATGCGCGACGACATGAAGGTTGGGGACGGCGTCCTCTTCTATGCCTCGAACGCCGAGCCCTCCGGCGTCTCCGGCGTGGCCGAGATCTCCCGCGCCGGCTATCCCGACCCCTACGCCTTCCAGGAAGGGCACAAGTATCAGGATCCGAAGAGCGATCCGGACAATCCCACCTGGTACATGGTGGACATCCGGTTCGTGGAGCGGTTCCCGGAGATCATTCCACTCGCCACGCTCAAGGAGACCCGCGGCCTGGAAAACATGGTGGTCAATCAGAAAGGCTCGCGCCTGTCGGTGCAGCCGGTGACGAAGCCGGAATTTGAGATCGTCCGCCGCCTCGGAAGGAAAAAGAAACAATGAAATCGGACGGCTACTGGAACGATTTCATCGAGGTCCAGTGCCCCTGGTGCTTCGAAAGGGTGGAGATCGCGGTCGAGCCCGACACCTGGGGCACCCTGGTCCAG
>DATANP010000445.1:0-9575 GCA_036266195.1 Thermoanaerobaculia bacterium
CCCCCCCCCCCCCCCGCGCCCGGTCGCCGGGAGAGAGTTGCTGACAATGACCGACGAATCGGGTACCTCAGAGTTTCCCCGCCTTCTCGAGTATCTCAAACAGACTCGCGGCTTCGAATTCAGCGCCCACAAGGTCTCCACCCTGATGCGCCGCATCCAGAAGCGGATGCGCGAGGTGGGGGTGGACAGCTACCCGGCCTACACCGACTACCTGGAGGTCCACCCCCAGGAGTTCGGCCCGCTGTTCGACACCGTCCTGATCAACGTGACCTCCTTCTTCCGCGATTCGCCGTCGTGGGACTACCTGGCCGAGCACATCGTGCCGCGGATCCTGGAGGAGAAGGGGGCCGACCTCCCGATCCGGATCTGGAGCGCCGGCTGCGCTTCGGGCGAGGAGGCCTACAGCCTGGCCATCCTGATGGCCGAGGCGGTCGGCGACGAGGAGTTCCGCCGGCGGGTGAAGATCTATGCCACGGACGCGGACGAGGGCGCGCTCGCGGCCGCGCGCCAGGGGAGCTTCGAGGCCCGGCAGATGGAGGGCGTGTCGCCGGAGCGGGTCGAGAAATACTTCGACAAGGCCGGCAGCCGCTTCAACTTCCGCAACGAGCTGCGCCGCTGCATCATCTTCGGCCGGCACGACCTGATCCAGGACGCGGCGATCTCGCGGCTCGACCTCCTGGTCTGCCGCAACACCCTGATGTACTTCAACTCGGAGGCCCAGGCGCGCATCCTCACCCGCTTCCACTTCGCGCTCAACCGGACCGGGTATCTCTACCTGGGCAAGGCCGAGACCCTGCTCTCCCACAACAGCAACTTCTTCAAGCCGGTGGAGCTGAAGCACAGGATCTTCACCCGCTCGGCGACGAGCAACATGCGCGACCGGCTGCTGGCGCTGAGCTCCGGGACGGGGCTGGGCGACACCCTCGACGCCGGGGCCCGCAACCTGCGCCTCCGCGAGATGGCGTTCGACGCCTCGCCGGTGGCCCAGGTCGCCATCGACTACCGCGGCTACCTGACCATGGTGAGCGAACGGGCGCGGCGGCTGTTCAACCTCGGGACGGGCGACCTGGGCCGCCCGCTGCAGGACCTGGAGATCTCCTACCGGCCGGTGGAGCTGCGCTCGCACCTCGAGCGCGCGTACGAGCTGCGCGGCCCCGTCGTGATCAAGGACGTGGAGTGGCGCGGCTCGGGCGACGCCGCGCCGCGCCAGCTCGAGGTGCAGGTGCTGCCCCTCATCGACGGCAAGGGGACGATCCTGGGCGCCACCGTCGCCTTCCTGGACCTCACGCAGTCCCACCAGCTCCGGTCGGAGCTGGAGCGCGCCAACCAGGAGCTGGAGACCGCCTACGAGGAGCTGCAGTCGGCCAACGAGGAGCTCGAGACTACCAACGAGGAGCTCCAGAGCACGGTGGAGGAGCTGGAGACCACCAACGAGGAGCTGCAGTCTGCCAACGAGGAGCTCGAGACCATGAACGAGGAGCTCCAGTCCACCAACGAGGAGCTCCGCAACCTCAACGACCAACTCCAGTCGCGGGGCGAGGAGCTCAACGACGTCAACGGCTACTTCGAGTCGGTCCTCACCGGCCTGCGCGCCGGCGTGGCGGTGCTCGACCGCGACCTGCGCGTGCGGGTGTGGAGCGAGAAGGCCGAGGACTTCTGGGGCCTGCGCAGCGACGAGGTCCGCGGCCAGAGCTTCCCCGGCCTCGACATCGGCCTGCCGGTGCGGGATTTGCAAGAAGTCCTGCGCCAGAGTCTGCGCGAGGACGGGCAGAGAGAGCAGATCCTGGACGGAGTGAACCGCCGTGGCAAGCCGATCCGCTGCCGGGTGCGGGTGGCGCCGCAAACCGGCCCGCAGGGGATCGACGGGCTCATCCTGCTGATGGAAGAGGTGGGAGCGTGATCTCTTTGGAGAGGGAAGAATCCAAATGGCGAAGAATGTGGCCGAGTCTCCTTCGGCCCGGCTTCAGGAACAACTGCGGCTGCTCCAGTCCCAGGTCTCCGAGCCGGTCGCCGTCTCGCGTCGACAGCTCCTGGAGGCGCTCGCCGCGCTCCAGGAGTCGCTCCAGGAGTTGGAGGTCGCCGAGGCGGAGCTCGCGCAGCAGAACGAGGAGCTGACCATCGCCCGGGAGGCGCTGGAGGTCGAGCGCCACCGCTACCAGGAGCTGTTCGACCAGGCTCCGGTGGCCTACCTGGTCACCGACGACATGGGGGTCATCGAGGTCGCCAATCACGCGGCCTCCCGGCTTTTCGGCCTCTCTCCGGCCATGCTGCGCGCCAAGCCCCTGCCGCTGCTGGTGGCGATGGCCGAGCGGCCCCGGTTCCGCGCCTTTCTCCAGGACCTGCGGAGCGGTTCGCGGGTCCGCGACGCCGAGGTCGAGCTGGAGGGGCTCCACTCCCAACGGCGCACCCTCGTCCTGCTCAAGGTCGAGCGCGACGACGACCGGCCGGGCCGGCCGGTCCGCCTGCGCTGGGTGCTGCACGACATCTCGGAGAGCCGGGCGGCCGAGGAGGAGCTGCGCGCCAGCCAGGAACGGCTGCGGCACGCCCAGAGGATGGAGACCGTCGGCCGGCTGGCCGGCGGCATCGCCCATTCGTTCAACAACCTGCTGGCGGCGATCGCGTTCCACGCCGACCTGCTGCTCGAGCCCGAAGGGCCGGTGCCGGACCAGCGGCGCCACGCCGAGGCGATCCAGAACGCCGGGGAGCGCGCGGCGCTGCTGGCGCGCCAGCTCCTCGCCTTCAGCCGCAAGCAGGTGCTCCAGCCGCGGAGCCTGGACGTCAGCCGGAACGTCGCGGACCTCCTGCCGATGCTGCGCCGGCTGACCGGCGAGGCGATCCTGCTGGAGGAGGACCTCGACCCGGACGCCGGCTGGGTCCATGCCGACCTGGGGCAGCTGGTGATCCTCAACCTCGTCTTCAACGCCCGCGACGCCATGCCGGAGGGCGGCCGTCTGAAGATCTCCGTCTGCGGAGAGGAGATCGGGAAGGATGGCGGCGGCCTCGGGCTCCCGGCCGGACCGTACGTCCGTCTCATGGTGGCCGACACCGGCACCGGCATCGCCGAAGAGGTCCGGACGCACCTGTTCGAGCCGTTCTTCACCACCAAGGACCGCGACCGCGGCTCGGGCCTCGGCCTCGCCACGGTCTATGGGATCGTGCGCCAGAGCGGCGGCGCGATCCAGGTGGACACCGAGGTCGGGAAGGGCTCCACCTTCGCGGTCTACCTGCCGCGGACCGAGGCCCCGGCGGAGGAGCCGAAACCGTCCGAATCGTCGCACGGGGAGGGCTCCGGCTGCGAGGTCATCCTGCTCGCCGAGGACGAGGACAACATCCGCGAGCCCGCCCGGGAGGTCCTGGAGTCGCGCGGCTACACCGTCCTGGAGGCCCGCGACGCCCTGCAGGCGCTCGAGGTCTCCCGTGGCTGGAATGGACCGATCCACCTGCTGGTCAGCGACGTGGTCATGCCCGGCATGAGCGGCAGCCAGCTCGCCGCGAGGCTCGACCAGGAGAGGCCCGGCACCCACGTCCTCTTCATCTCCGGCTACTCCGAGGACGCCATCGCGCAGCACGGGGTCCTCCACGCCGGCCGGTCGTTCCTGCAGAAACCGTTTCCGCCGGGCGTGCTGCTGCGGACGGTCCGCGAGATCCTGGACAGGAAGGGAGCTGAATGCCCGGCCACGACATCATCCTGATCGGCGCCTCGGCGGGAGGCGTGCAGGCGCTCTCCGCGGTGGCCGCCGGCCTGCCTCCCGATCTCCCGGCCGCCGTGTTCGTCGTCCTCCACATCGCGCCCTACGGCCGCAGCGCCATGCCGTCGATCCTGGCGCGGGCCGGTGCCCTGCCGGCGAAGCACGCGGAGGACGGCGAGCCGGTCGAGCCCGGCCGCATCTACGTGGCGCCCGCCGATCATCATCTGATGCTGGAGCCCGGCCGCGTCCGGATCTCCCGCGCGCCGACCGAGAACGGGCAGCGGCCCTCGGTCGACGTCCTCTTCCGGTCGGCGGCGCAGGCCTACGGACCGCGCTGCATCGGCGTGGTGCTGACCGGCAACCTGGACGACGGCACCGCCGGCCTCGCCGTGGTGAAGAAGTACGGCGGCCTCGCGGTCGTCCAGGACCCGGACGAGGCGGACTATCCGAGCATGCCCCACAGCGCCCTCCAAAACGTGGAAGTGGATCACGTCTCTCCATTGGCCGACATCGCACCGCTGCTGGCGGAGCTGGCCCGCGAGCCGGTGACGACAACGGGCCCGCTCCCGGAGGAGGGCGACATGAAGACCGAGCTCGAGCACGGCAAAGATCCGGAAGAGAAGGGAGTGCCTTCGGACCTGACCTGCCCCGAGTGCGGCGGCTCGCTGCGGGAGAGCCGCGTCGAGGGGGTGATTCACTTCCGCTGCCGCACCGGTCACGCGTATTCGCCGGAGACGCTGCTGGTGAAGCAGTCGGACGTGGTCGACGCCGCCATCTGGGCCGCGGTGCGCGCGCTCCAGGAGAACGCCGACCTGGCCCGCCGGATGGACCGCCGCCTGCGGCAGACCGGCATGCTCACGCAGAAAGCGCACGAGCGCTACGAGCGCCGCGCCCAGGAAGCCGAGCGCCACGCCGAGGTCCTGCGCCGGCTGCTGATGGAAGACAAGGCCCGGATCGGCTGAGGAGCGGCTAGGAGCCCTCCGGCGGATTCGCAGCCCCGTTTGACGCTCGATTGAGAGAACGGTACTCTTGAGAGAACTGAAGGAGACCACAAATGGAACGCTCCAATCTTCGCAGGCGGATTGCTGTCGCCGTTCTGTTGTTGGCAGCGTATGGTTTCTGGGCGCCCCAACCTGCCACTGCGGCGGGGTGCCACACGGGCTGTGGGAATGAACAGCCGCCGAACTGCCTCGGCTGCACGTTCCTGGCGTTCAGCCAGATCATGTGCCTGCGATTGGCCTGCAACTTCTGCCAGGAAGACTACTGCTGGACCGGTTTGCCCGCCGGAGGCGACCAGATGACCGCGAGCGGGCCGGCAGCGGCGCCCAAAACGCCTGAAAGCAAGGTCCTTCGCGTCGAGGTTCTCAGCCCGCGCACCTGAGGCCATGCGCGTCTCGGGAGTCCTACTGGTCGCCCTGCTCGCCGGGAGCCCCGCTTTCGCCGAGCTTCGGGCCCTGCGCTTTCAGGATGACCAGGGGCTTCCGATTCATTCCGAGGTTCAGGTCTGTTTCGTTCTGGGCACCCGGAGTGACTGCCGTCCTGTTGCCCATGCGGAGCTGGCCGATCTGCCTGCCGGATTCTCGAGCTTCCGAGTCGAAGGGCCGGACCACGGGCCGCTGAGCGCAAAGCGTTCGGACCTCAAGCCTGACGCCGAGGGGGTGGCCCTCCTCAAGGTTCCACGCAAGGCGGAGCTTCAGATCCTGGGACAGCAGGAGCGTCACTTGGCGCTCTCCCTGTACTCCCAGGACGACGAGTCCTTTCGGACTCCTGTCTTTCGGACGGAGATTCAGGCAGACGGCTCACTCAAGATACCTGCCGGCGATCACCTGGTCGCGCTGTCCCTGGCCGGGAAGGCTCCCGATCTCCACCTGTTGAGCGCGCCTCCGGGTTCCCGGAAGTCGCTGACCTACTCCGCGCGCGAGGGTTGGTCTCTTCTGCTTCGCTGCCGGAGCGCGAAGAGCCGGCAGGATCTGAGCGGCGCGCGAGTCGAGCTGACGGGAGCCGAGGGATTCGGCGCTCCAGGCGCACATCCGGTCCAGACGACCTCTGCGGCCAGGGGGCTCGCCCTGATCTCCGGCATCCGCCACGCTCTGGCCGATGCGACGATCGAGTCCGCCGGTCTTCTCGCCCAGCGGGTGAGCGGCCTGTCTGCGTCCCCTGGCACGTTCGCGTTCCGGGAGGCCGAGCTCGAGGAGGGCGGGACGTTGCGCGCCACGATTCTCCTGGACGGCGCGCCGGCCAAGGATGTGGCCTGCCTCGTTCTGGAAGTGAATCCGAATCCCATGGGACCGGCGTCGGAGCCTTTGATCCGCTATGAGGGCAGGACCGGAGCCGACGGCATCTGCAAGTCCGGCAAGCTGCCCACGGGTCCATACACCTTGCGGGTTCGCGCCGATGGCGGACGTTCGTTCCTGGATCGAACCGTAGCGGTGGCTTCCGGCGAGGAGACGCCCGTGGAGGTGGTCCTGAGCCGCATCCGGATCTCAGGGACCGTTCTGAGAGGCCGGGAGCCGGCGTCCGGCTACGTCGTCACCTTGAGTGACTCGGATGAGATCAAGCCCAATGCGACCCGCCGGGATGCGGAGGCCGAGGCGACTTCCGACGAAGCCGGCAAGTACGAGATGGTTGTCTGGAAGCCGGGAGAGTATTTCGCCATCCTGAGCTCTCCCGAAGGCAGCCCGGCAACCTTCCGGCGGCTCTGGCTGGATCGCGACGAGGATGACGTCGATTTCTTTGTCGAGGAGAGCGGCGTGGGCGGCGTGGTCATGGACGAGAAGGGAGAGCCGCTTCCCGAGTCGTCCGTCTACTTCACCTGGAACCAGCTCTCGCACCGGATGGCGGGCACCGACGCCAAGGGCGCCTTCTTCTTTCCTGTAACGGAGTCGGGCGAGGGAGAGGTCAAGGTGATGAAGTCCGGCTATGTACCGGCCGAGTCCATGACGGTGGCCGTTCGGCCGGACGCGCCGACACCTCCGCTGGTGGTCCGGATGAAGAAGGCGGCAGTGATCGAAGGCCGCATCGTTTCATCCGCCGGGCTGGCCGGGGGAGCCATGATTCAAAGCTACCGGACGACTCCTGCCGGCGTTGCCATCTTCCTGGGGCGGACCACCTCGAAGCCGGACGGTTCCTTTGAGGTGGCTGCCGCGGAGGCCGGCCCCACGAGCCTGTACGTCAGCGGTGCCGGTTGTCCGCTCACGAGCTTTGTCGTTCAGCTTCCCCGGCATGATGTTTCGGTTCGTTGCCCGGAGCTTCCGGCTTCGTTGGAGCTGACCCTGAAGGACCCCCTGGGCAAGCCGCTGCCGGGCCGCACGGTCCTGGTGCGTGCCCAGGGTTCCTTCATTCCGGCTTCAGTGCTCATCGAGCACCTCGGCCAGTTCAGGATACAGGCGGCCAGCGATGGCCAGGGACGGCTGTTGCTGGTCGGCCTGGCTCCCGGCAGCTACGATCTGTACCTTGGAGATGTCACCTCTCCCGAGATGGTGGCCCTGGGCTCGCCCGAAGGCTTCCTGACATCCACCTCTCTGGCGCCGTTCACGACGGTCGAGGTGGAAGCCACGGTCCAGTAATTGGCCTGCAAGACCGGGTCGGCTAGGAGCTGCCCTCCGGCGGATTGTACTCGGCCGCGTGGAGCAGGTTCGAGAGGGCCATGTCGAGCTGATCCACGACGACGGCGTTGAGGGTGATCCTCATCTCGGTGGATACGTCCGGGGGGACTTCGCCTTCGATCATGGCGTCCTCCTGGGGCGAGCGGGGGAGGTTGGCGGAGAGGACCCGCAGCCGGCTGCTGAGGCCCGCGACGTCGAGCGCGGCCTCCAGGATCCTGGCCCGCGGGTTGCCGGCGGCCGTGAGGAGCGACCGGAGCATGGGGTCGAAGTGGTCGAAGAGAGCGCACTCCATGTCCGCGCGAAGCTCGCCGATATCGGGGTTCTCTTCCTCTTCGTCGCGGTCCGTCTCCAGGCCGGCCACCAGGCTGGCCAGGTGGAACCGGAGGCGGACCAGGGACTCCGTGAGATCGAAGAGAAGCTCTCGGGTGGCAGAGGTGTCGATCATGGCGAGCATTCTGCGTCACCTGGAGCGGAATATCCCCTGCACTGAAAAAGTTGGCGAGAAATCGGCTGGAATTTATGCATTCATGGAGAAGTTTCGTCCGAACGTCACGCTTGCGGCTCCGGAAGCACTATCCTGTTCGGAGGGATCTCAGCCATGGCGCGAATGTTCACGATCCGGCAGCACATCCTTCGCATCCTCTGCGTCTGGGACGACCTGGGCCGAAATGAGCTGGCGGACAGGCTCGGGCGCAAGGAGAGCTGGGTTTCGCAGTTCCTCGTCCGGGGGAGGAAGGGGGATATCCGCGACGCGAGCTACGAGAAGCTCCTCTCCGGGGTGGTCCGGCGGCCGGCCACGGTCCCCCTGACCCAGGCGTTCGTGGAGGCGTTCGACGCACTGGAGCGGGAGGAGAGCGGGCTGACCGGGGAGGAGGCGGCGTCGGTCGAGGAGTCGGTGCTGGAGGGCTCGCGCCTGATGCGCCGGTTCCTGACGAAGGCGGCCCTGCTCTCGCGGAGGTTCGAGCCGCCGGCGGACTACCCGCACGAGATCGACCTGCCGGTCTGCCGCTATCACGCCGGGCGGCAGATCAAGAAATTGAGGAAGATCAAACCCCGGTCGAGATTCGCGGTGGTGCGCCTGGGCCTGGAGTATCAGCACTGGGCGCTGATGGAGAGGTGCTGCGAGGAGTCGGTCCGCGAGGCATCGTGCAACCTGAAGCGGGCAGCCGCCTGGGCGCGGCTCGCGATGGTGGTGGCGCGCTTCGTGACCGGGCCCGAAGGCTGGCTCGCCCGGGTGCGGGGCTATGCGCTAGCCCACTGGGCAAACGTGCTGCGGGTCCAGGGAAGGCTCCAGGAAGCGGAGGCTTGCCTGGAGGAGGCGAAGGCGCTCTGGCAGAGCGGCTTCGACCCGAAAGGGGTGCTCGATCCCGGCAGGCTGCTGGACTTGGAGGGGGCTTTGAGGCGAGATCAACGGCGATTCCAGGAGGCGCTGCATGTCCTCGATCAAGCCGCTCTCGTGAGCCGCTTCCCCGAGAGAGCTCTGCTGATGAAGGGCTTCACTTACAACGAGATGGGAGATTACGAACAAGCCATAATCACCTTCATCGAGGCCCGTCCCTACGTGGATCGCCGGGGAGATCCACGGCTCAGGAATATTCTTCGACTCAATCTCTCCAGTGCGTTGTGCCTTGTCTCCCGCTATGGAGAAGCCGCGGAGCTGATCGAGGAGGTCCGGCGTTCTCCGGCCGGTCTCGGGAAGATAGACCTCGCGAGAATCCCGTGGTTGGAGGGACGTATTCTGATCGGGCTCGGCAATCCCAGGGAAGCCCGCCGCCTGCTCGCTGAGGCCCGGCAGAGGTTCGCGGCCGAGTCCATGTCCTACGATATGGCCCTGACTCTGCTGGAAGAGGCCGGGCTGCTTCTGGCGGAAGGCTGTGCCAAGGAGGTCCAAGCGCTCACGCTGGATCTGGCGAAGATCTTCGAGAGCAAGGGAGTCCACCCGGAGGCCCAGAATGCGCTGCGAGTGTTCGAAGAGGCAGTCCGGCAAGAGGAGGCTACAGCCGATCTAGCCCGCCGGCTCCTACGGTTCCTCTTCAAGGCTCGTTACGATGAGGGCCTCCGGTTCGAATCATGAGTGGCACTGTCCGTAGGGGTCCCAGCCGCACCCCGCGTCGGTCTGCGGCGTGCTCTGGCCGCTGGGGTCCCAACCGCAACCTGCGTCAGCCCAGAGAGAAGAGAGGAAGCTCCAGAGGATTCGGATCATGAGAAAGATCTCCGGCGCGGCTCCTGCCGCGGGCCTCCCTGGTCCGCGCGGGTCGCGCCCACGAAGAATAAGTGCCCG
>DATANP010000446.1:0-1786 GCA_036266195.1 Thermoanaerobaculia bacterium
TGGGGGCGAGCGCGAGGACGGCGTCGCGCCGGTCCACGATCTCCTGGTCGTCCGGGAGCTGCGGGGGCTCGAGGGCGAAGAGGACGCGCAGGCGATGGTAGGGCGGCGCGGCCGGGGCCGGAGCGAGGCCGGGCCGGAGGAACAGGTCGGCGGTCTCGAAGACGCGCGAGTACGCGGTGGTGCCGCCCGTGCCGTCGCAGGGCTCGACCAGGGCCGGCACCTGGCGGGTGAGGCAGCTCCTGAACTGGATGACGACGTGGGCGTCGAAGCGGACGCCGCCGTCCGGCAGCTCCTCCAGGCGCAGCTCGGGATCCCGGGCGTGCTGCTCCAGCCAGCGGGCGACGTCCACGCACATGACCGTATCCAGGTGCAGCTCGCGGCCGAGGCGGTCCATGGCGAGGCCGGGTTGTACCCGGATCTCGCCGCGCTGGGCGTCAAGCTCCACGCCGAGGCCCCAGACGACGCCGTCGCGGTGCAGCCAGGCGTTGTGCAGCCAGGTCTTGCCGCGAGGGTAGGCGCCGAGGGTTTCGAGGTCGTCGACGCCCAGCAGCATGCCGAAGTGGACGCGCAGGGAGCGGAAGGGCTCCACCGGCAGCATGCCGCCGGCCGCTCCCCCGCCGCAGTCGGTTCCGAGCATCAGCTCTTGGGTTTGCACGGCTGCGCTCCTTTCACGCGTCGCCGCGGACGGCCCGGGCGATCCGCGGCTCCTGGAGGTTCTCGGTGAGGCGCAGGCGGACGCGGAGGCGCTCCGCGCGGCCGCGCAGGAAGTCGAGGGTGCGAGCGGCCTTGGTCTCATCCTTGAGGGCGATGACCAGCTTGTCCTCGGCGGCGAGCATGTCGGCGCCCAGGGTGCCCGGGCCGGCCTTCAGCTCCTGGAGGATGCGCTGCGCCGTCTGGAAGGCGGCCAGGCTGTCCCAGACGCCGTCCGGCACCGAGGCCTCCCAGGCCTCCAGGTCGGCCGGCATCGGGGCGATGAAGAGGTCCGTTTTCTTTTTCAGATCGGCATCGGCATCTTCCACCGCCTTCTGGAGCGGCTTGAACGCGGCGTCCTTCTCGATGTCGGCGTCGGCGGCCTCGATGTTGGCCGCGCGCAGCTCGATCCTCTTGGCCTCGCGGGTGCGGACGGCGGCTTCGAGGGCCTTGGTCGCCTCCTCCACGTCCTTCGCCGCGGCGGCGGCGTCGGTCCTTGCCTTGGTGGGGGCGAGGTCGGCCTTCTCCGCGGCGGTCAACCGCGGGCCGCTGCGCACCTTCTCCAGCAGGCCGGCGGCCTGGTCGAGGCGCGCGCTAGCGCCCTGGACCCAGGCGCCGAGGGCGGCCTCGGCGCGCAGGAAGCGGAGCCACTCGCGCTCGGTCGCGGCGAGGTCGGCCAGCTCGTCCTCCGTGGCATCGACATCGCCGCGCTCGCCGGACTGTCGGGCCAGCTCCCGGGCCAAGCGGGCCGCGGCGACGTCGCGGAGGCCCTGCGGGATCTCCTCGACGCGGCTCTTCGCCTCGGCGAACAGGTCGCTTTTCAAGACGTCGTCGGCCCGGTCCGCGACCGAGACGAGCGGCTCCTCCAGGAGCATGGCGCCCCAGCGCACGTGGCGGTCCTGGCGCTCGGTCTCGCGCTGCAGCCGCTCCTGGGCCGCGGCGAGCCTGGCGGCGGCGCTCTCGCTCTCGGCGCGGGCGCGCTCCAGCTCGGCTTCGGCGAGAGCCAGCGCCTCCTCGGCGTCGAGCAGGGCGCTGCGGCGCTTGCGCAGCTCCAGGAGGGCGGCCCTCAGGTCGGCCGCCAGCTTCTCCATGTCCT
>DATANP010000447.1:0-11482 GCA_036266195.1 Thermoanaerobaculia bacterium
GCGAAGGCGCAGACGTCCATGCGCACCCCGCCGAGGGCCGGCCGCACCGGCTCGGGCTGGTAGTAGATGCCGGGGGCACCGAGGGAGACCGTGGCGACCATGGCATCCCCTACTGGTAGTCGATCCCTTCGTGGACCAGGCTGAGCTCCTCCATGGCCACGTCGCCGCCACCCTTGGCGGCCAGGGTCGGTCCGGTCCACTTCTTGGGCTGGGCCTTGCGCAGCACCCAGGTGGCGACGGTCTGGCGCGCCTCGTCGAGGAGCGTGATCGTCACCTGGCGCGGGTCGGGGGCACCGTCGCGCACGGCCTTGAGCCAGCGGAACAGATCGTCCGAGCCCACCAGGCCGCGCTTGAGCGTCACGTCGTCCACCTTGTGGACGCCCGGCACCTTGCGCACCGTGTTGAACTTCTCGTTGCCGTTGCGGTACTCGGCGTACTGGACGTCGACCCCGAGGCCGCTCACGTCCGAAAAGCCGCCGACGACCGTCCCTTCCGAGCCGTCGCCCTGATCGCCGCCGAGGGCGATCAGGAAGTTGAACGACGAATACGGGTTCTCGCGAAACGTAGGCATGGGTCTCTCCCTTCAGCCTCAGACCTTGGCGTCGGCCGTCCACTGGCCGATGCGGAAGATGACGAACTCGGCCGGCTTGACCGGCGCCACGCCGATCAGGCAGATGAGGCGGCCGTTGTCGAGGTCGTTCTGGGTCATGGTCGTGCGGTCGCAGCGTACGAAGTAGGCCTGCTCCGGCTTGTCGCCGAGCAGCGCGCCGTCCTTCCACAGGTTGAGCAGGAAGTCCTCGACCGTGCGGCGCACGTTGTCCCACAGGCGGCGGTTGTTGGGCTCGAACACCGCCCACTGCGTGCCCAGGTCGATCGAGTGCTCCATGTAGATGAAGAGCCGGCGCACGTTGACGTACTTCCACTCGGGGTCCGAGCTCATCGTGCGCGCGCCCCAGACGCGGTGGCCGCGCCCCTCGAAGAAGCGCAGGGCGTTGATGCCCGACGGGTTGAGCACCTCCTGCCGCGCCTTGTTGATGTTGGCCTCGAAGCGGGTCAGGCCGCGCACCACCTCGTTGGCCGGCGCCTTGTGCACGCCGCGCTCGATGTCGCTGCGCGCATAGATCCCGGCCACGAAGCCCGAGGGGGGAAGCATCAGCTTCCGCGGCGGCGCGCCCTGGGCGGCCCGCTGAGTGGGGTCGAGGATCTCGATCCACGGGTGGTAGAGCGCCGCGTACTTCGAATCGAACTGGCCGCGGAAGTCGCGGATCTCGTTGAGCGAGCTCCCCTCCGGACCGTCCACGACCGCGATGCGGTAGCGCAGCCGCTCGGCGTGCGAGATCAGCCGCTCGGCCGCCTGCCGGCAGAGCAGCGGGTCGATGTACGTGCCCGAGTCGGGCAGCGCCACGATCGCGATGTCGTCGATCTCCCCCAGGGCGGCGAGGCCGGTGGCCTTGAGCTCGGGGTCGTCCAGGCTGGCCTCGCGGCCCGCCAGGCCGTCGGGCATGGCGAGCAGGCCGTCGTGGCCGTTGGTCAGCCGGCCGGGATTGGCCTGGAGGGCCTGGACCAGGGCGGCGGCGGCGAAAGCGGGCGTGCCGAAGGCGTCGGGGTCCCAGTCCAGGAAGACCACCGCGTCCTCGTCCGCCGGATCGTCCTTCTCCAGGATGCGGCCGACGTAGCGCACCTGCGCGGGCGAGGCCGCCAGCTCGGCGTACTCGTCCAGCCGCTCGGCGTCGACCTGGACGCGGACCAGGAGCTCGATGAGCTGCACGACGTCGGTCGGGGCGGGATTGGCGACCGTGCCGTCGCTCTGGACGAACTCCTTGTTCCCGTTCGCGTCGACCCGCACCACCCGGAGGTTGGCGGTCACGACAGGGTCGTTCCCCGAGGGAGGCTTGGCAGGGGGAACGGGAGGAGCGAAGACCTCCACCACAGCGCCGTTCTTGGCGCGCGGCGTCTGGACCGCTCCGCCGCCGTCGACGAAGGCGATGTTCTTGCTGCGCATTACCTGCGTCTCGACGTAGACGTTGCCCGCCCGGCCCGGCCAGCGCGCGGTCCAGACGGCGTTGGTCGCGCCCACCGCGATCGTGCGGCTCGCCACCCCCCAACTGGCGAGGGTGTTGACCAGCGGGTCGAGCGGCGCGAACACGCGGGAGACATAGAGCCGCTTGCCGCCGTTGTCGAAGAACGCGCGGGCGGCGTGGGCCAGGTACGAGATCCGCTCCTCCTCCGGGTCCAGGGCCGTGGCGCGGACCTGGAGGGGATCGAGCCCGCCGTACACCCGCTCGAGCTCCACGAAGCTCGTGATCAGGCGGGGCTCGCAGTTGCGGGGGCCGCCGGGAAAGCAGACCGGTCCGTAGCGGACCATCCCCGCGAAGCCGGTCGTGCTCGTGGGGACCCCCTCGATCGACTTGGATCGAAAGCTCACTTCTTCGACGAAGACTCCGGGCGCCAGATACTCGGGCATGATGCGCTCCTCTCGTTTCTGCCTACACGAATTCGAAATCGTCGACGCCGGAGAGCACTCTCCCCAGCCGGAACGGGACGACCCGGCTGGGGCCCTCCACGTAATCGTCCGGCAGGGTCTCCCCGGCAGCGGTCGGATCGGGATCTCCGGGCGCGGCGAGCGTCTCGACCGGCAGGTCCCAGAGGTCGTCCCGGGACGGCAGATCGGGCGTGCCGGGCTCCGGGGCATCGGCGGGGCCGAACACGGCGACCTGCACGTCGAACGGATCGGTCAGCTCGGGCGCCGGCGCCGGCGGCGACGCGAGCAGCAGGAGGAACTCCCCGCGCGCATCGCCGTGCGCCCGCCCGATCAGGGGCCCGCCGCCGGGCAGGCGCGCCTCGACCCGCGCCCAGCGCATCGGGCTGCCGTCGCGCATCACCCGCCCGCGCAGGCCGGTCGAGCCGCCGGTCGCGTCGTACGCCGCGCCCGGGAAGAGGACCGGCCGGCGCACCCGGTGGGTGTACGGCCGCGTCTCCGCCTCCTCCACGGTGAGCAGCGGGATGCGCAGGCGCCGCGGCGCGTACATCAGATCCCGGGTCCGGATGCGCACGACCGCCTCGTCCGCCAGCGATGGCTGATAGAGAAGGACGTGCAGGCACGAGTCGTGGCGGTCGATCTTCACCCGCGGCAGGGCGCCCTCCACCTCCATGCGCACGGGATGGGCCAGCCGCCCGCCGAGCACCGCGTCCAGGGGCTCGAACCCGAGGGCGAGCCGGGTGACGCGCTCCAGGTATGGCGCGGGCACGAAAACGTTCAAGGCTGCACCTCCGGTACGCTCCCGGTGACGAGGGTGGTGACCGGCACGTCCGGCCGCGGCGTGCGCTCGTCGATGCGCACCACGCGCACGAGATAGAGGACGCTCAGGCGGTAGTCGGTCGGCAGCGAGTCGAACGTGCGCATCAGGTCCTCGGTCGAGATGTCGGCGAGGCAGACCTGGAGCGCCTCCTGGGGGGACCAGCCGGCGAGCGGATCGAGCAGCGGCCCGCTCAGGATCGGCGTGGACTCCAGGGACTGCATGGCCTTGCCGAGGACGCGCAGCTCGTGGTCGGCATTGTTGGCCCAGGGTGTGAGCAGGAAATAGAGGTCGAGAGGCAGATGGGCGCGGCCGTCGCGGCTGGCGACCGCGGACCACGCGGCGCGCATGGTGCGGTTGAAGTCGACCCTGTACAGGAAGATCGACAGCGCGGGCGGGGTGATCACCGTGGCCGACGACTCGAAGTCCGGCGTGCGCACGAGCACGGCCCGGGTCTGCTGGCCCGGAGTGGAGATCGGCTCCTCCTCCTGGAAGCAGTGATTGAGGAACCGCTCGAGACTTCTGCCTGCCGCCGCAATACTCTCGAAGCTCGCCACGCCGTGGCCTCCTGCCCGGGATTCATGCCCGGATCTCTCCGGGCTCGGGTGAGTTACGGACAATGAGGCGAAGGGTGGTTGAGGATTGTTACAGGGAGAGCTGAGATGAATCGTTCGGTCCGGCCATGCCGGGGACCGTTCCGGCCGTGCCGGGAACCCTTCCCGTGGCGCCGGGAACCCTTCCCGCCGAGCCGGGAACCCTCCCGGCGGCTCCGGGAACCGTCCCGGGCCAGCCCGGGAACCGTTCCGGCGGCGCCGGGAACCCTCCCGGACACGGCGGGGACCGTTCCGGCCGCGCCGGAAACCCTCCCCGCCGTCTCGGAAACCCTACCTGCGGAGCCGGGAGCCCTCCCGGCAGGGCTGGGCTCCCTCCCTTCCAGGTCAGCGATGCCAGGAGATCTGGAGCGTCAACGCGCGGCTGACGCCCTTGTGGACGATGCCTTCGGCTCCGGCGAAGTAGACGGTGCCTCCGAGGTCCACGCCGAGGCCGGACGGCCGGTGCAGGATCTCCATGCCCAGGGCCACGAAGGGGTCTCCGATCTTCGTGCTCCGGCCGCTCGTGGCGCCCTTGCCTCCCAGGTCGAAGCCGGGGCCGGTGATCCGGCCGGTGAAGTCGCCCTTGGGCAGCGGCGAGGCGGCGAGGATGCGCGGCGCGATCGAGTATCTCTCCCCGATCAGACGGGTCTGCCGCAGGCCCACAAAGGGGGTGGCGTAGTCGTTCGTGCTGCTGTGGTCCAGGACTCCTTGCGCGCCGGCGCTCTGCCCGGTCGCGACCTCGTAGTCCATCTGGAAGCCGTCCAGCTCGAGGCGGGTCCAGATCACGCCGGCCGCGAAGGTCCACCAGCGGCGTTCCGGTTCGGGGCCCGGGAAGTCCCGGAACAGGCCGAGCCCGGCGCCGGTGTAGAGATAGTCGCCACGCGGGTTCGAGAAGTTCGCGAATTCGGGCAGGTCGAGAGGCGGCCGCGCGAAGGTGGGGTTCAGGATTTCCCGGCCCCGGTCGCCGGAGATCGTCAGGGAGTCGTAGAAGCCCAGGCCCGCCAGCGCCCAGCCGTCGCGGAAGGAGTACGCCGCGGAGGCCGCGATCATCGGGCCGTCCAGGGTCATGAAGCTGGCGGCCGTGTCGACGTAGCCACCTTCGATCGTGGTCTGCCAGCCGCCCTGGCGGAGGCGTTCCGACGGCCAGGGGAGAGACAGGAACCGCGCGTCCTGCCCGCTCTCGGGCAGGTGCTCGGCAATGTAGTCGATGTCCTCCGGGTCGGGGTTCGGAATGGCGGCCAGGACCGGAGCCGCTGCCAGGAAGAGAGCCGCCAGGACGTAACACTGGGGTTTCATGGGATCATTGTAGGACCGGACTGCAATTTTCAGCCGCGACGGACCACTTCTCTATAGGATCGGTCCAAAGGAGTACCTCCGGATGGAGAGGAAGGGCCTAGCTTGTCTTCTCTTCCTGGCGCTCGCCGGGCTGGGACTGGCGCGCGCGGAGGAAGAGGCTGTCCTGCTCCAGGTGGGTGTTCCCGTGAGCCGGGAGCTGCACGGCGAGGCTCATCTCTACCGCCTCCCGATGAAGGCCGGGGACTACGCCCGCGTCGAGGTGACTCAGCAGGGAGTCGACGCGATCGTCGTGGTCAGCAATCCGGCCGGGGGCGTGTTGGTCAAGGCTGACCTTTTCGGCCGCTATTCCACCGAAGTCGCCTCCTTCGTGGCCGAGACAGCGGGCGAGTACGGGATCGCGGTACAGCCCTTCTCCAGGAGTGCGCTTGGCACGTACCGGCTGACCCTTACAACCCTTCACCCCGAGGATCCGGAAGACCGGTTGCAGATCGAGGCAGAGAGGTCTGATCAGGCTGCGGAGAGCGATCTCGACTCCGCTCGTCTGGCGGTCCAGCTCCGGCGCGAGTTGGGAGATCGCCCGGGAGAAGCCTGGGCTCTCACCCGGCTGGGTCGCCGCCAAAACCGCTCGCATCAGTACCAGGAGGGCCTCGCGAGCTGTGAGCAGGCACTCGAGCTTCACCGGCTGACCGGCGAACGCCAGGGGATAGCCGAAAGCTTGACTCAGATCGGAGTCGCCAAAGGGAATCTCAACGACCGATCCGGTGCGCTGGCGGCATACCAGGAAGCAATCGCCCTCTGGCAGGAGCTCGGCCAGCCCGAATCGGTGGCCAGGGCTCTCGTCTATCTCGGCAGGACCTATACGGCTCTCGATGACGACACGTCGGCTCTCGCGGTCTACGAACAGGCTCTTCCGATCAGCCGCAAAGCCAAAGACTTTTCTTGGGAGGCCCATGCGCTCAACGACCTTGGGCAGATCCACATCCGCCTCGGTGAGCCTCAGAAGGCCATGCACGAGCTTCGTGACGCCCTTGACCTGGCCCGTGCCACGGAGAATCGCTTCCTGGAAACGGATGTCCGCCACAACCTGGGCGCCCTCTACCAGGAATCATCTCCCCGTGAGGCACTGGAACAGTTTGACGCCTCGGCTCGGATCTTTCAGGAGACCGGCCAGACGGACAAACAGTGTTCCGCCCTCATCAACCTCGGCGGCCTGCTGCTGCAGCTTGGCGCCCCTGAGGAGGCGCGGGAACACTATGGCCGGGCGCTGGCGCTCTGCCGGGAACCGGACAACCGGGCCTATAGCCTGCTCGGCCTCGGGCGGGCGGAGGATCAGCTCGGCAATCTGAAGGAGGCTGAGGCCCGCTTGGACGAAGCCCAGCAGATCCAGGAGAGCGTCGCTCACCGCGCGGGGGAGGCCGAGACGCTGCGGGTCCGTGGTTTCCTCCTCCTCAAGCTGGGGAAGCCGGCACAAGCCCGGCAGACTTTTGTCGAGGCCCTCGGCCTCATGGAGCAGCTCGGCGGACGCAGCACGGAGATCGCGGCACGGCGAGGACTCGCGCGCGCCGAGGAAGACCTTGGAAACCTGGATCTCGCCAGGAAGGGGTTCGAGGAAGCCAGGAAACAGGCGGAGGAGATGGGGAAGGTGAGTGAGCAGGCCCTGGCCCTGGCTGAGGCCGGACGGCTGGAGCACGAAGCCGGAAAGCTCCCGGAGGCGCGCGCGCTGCTGGATTCCGCGCTGCGCCTCGCCGAAACGTTCCAGTCGGAAATCAGCGGGGAGAGCCTCCGGGCTCAGCACTTCGCGAAGATCCGGGAGACCTACGAGCGCTACGTGGACGTCCTGATGCAGCTCCACCGCACCACGCCCGATGCCGGCCTGCTGGAGATGGCCTTCGAGGCCGCGGAGCATTCGCGCGCTCGAAGTCTCCTCGACGTCCTCACCCGCGCCCGAGTCGATACCCGTGAGAGCGACCCTGAGTTGAGGGAGAGGGAGTTGCAGTTACGCCTGGAGCTGAACGCGAAGGCTGCAATCCGCATGAACCTGCCGCCGGGCCCCGAGAAGGAAGCCATCGACCGGGAGATCCGTGGCCTCACCGCCGACTACCATTCCGTCGAAGCGCGGCTGGCCGGCTCCTATCTGGAGCTGTCGCAGCCCTCGATCCGGGTCCCGGATGTCCAGGCGCTTCTCGACGATGGGACCGCGTTGTTCGAATATCTCCTCGGCGACACCAGGAGCTATCTCTGGGTGGTCACCCGCGATTCGGTGACGCCCTACGAGTTGCCCGCGAGAAGCAAGATCGAAGAGATGGCCCGTCAGGCCCACCAGCTGCTGAGTAGCCCGTCCGAGCGGGATCCTTTGCCGCAGCGGCGGGCTCTCGATGAGCTCTCGCGAACCGTGATCGCTCCCGCCGTCAAGGGACTTGCCGGAAAGCGTCTGGTCATCGTGGCCGACGGAGCACTTCAATACATTCCGTTCGCCGCGCTCCCGATCGACCCGGGAACGCTGAGCACCCAACCTCTCGTCACCGAGCATGAGACCGTGCTGCTCCCCTCGGCCGCAGTGCTCGGGCAGATCCGCCTGGCGAGCAAGGCGCGCCCGCCAAGCCCGCGCTCTCTGACGATCTTCGCGGACCCGAGCTATGGCACTTCCGGTCCCACACCCCCGTCGCTGCCCTCGCTCCTACCCGATACGACCCGAGGCGGCCTGGCGCCTCTCACCTGGAGTCGGCGGGAGGCGGAGCAGATCGCGCTTCTGGCCGATAAGTACGCGGTCATGACAGCCATCGGGCCTGCCGCGACCCGCGAGCTGGCTCTGTCGGACAAGGTCGCCCGCTCGAGCATCCTGCACTTCGCCACACACGGGCTCCTCGACGGCGATCACCCCGAGCTTTCCGGGCTCGCTCTCGCGAGCGTCGACAAGGATGGACACCCGTTGGAAGGGTTCCTCCGGCTTCAGGACCTCTACTCGCTGCATTTGCAGTGCGAGCTCGTCGTGCTCAGCGGCTGCGAAACGGGGCTCGGCCGTGACCTGCGGGGCGAGGGACTTCAGAGCCTCACGCACGGCTTCCTTCACGCGGGCGCCTCTCAGGTGATCGCCAGCCTTTGGCCGGTCCGGGACCGTGCTGCGACCGAGTTCATGCTGCGCCTGTACCGCGCCGTGCTCCGCGATGGGAAGCGCCCCTCGGCCGCCCTGCGGGAGGCCCAACTCGGGATGCTCAGCCAGCACAACTCACACGATCCGTACTTCTGGGCCGCATTCGTCGCCCAGGGCGACTGGCTCGCCGGCCCTGACATGGACACGGCTGACAGGGTTGACACGCTCCCGACCCGCTGACACCCCCCGCATCTCTTTTTCGGTCCTCCTGACAACCTCTTTGTTTACCAGCATTTAAGCTGGCGTGGCCCGGGCATGCCCGTTGCCTTTAGGGGTTCGCAACCAAGAGGAGGAAACGGAAATGAAAACCTTCGCAGCCATCCTGATCCTGATCGCGAATCTCTGGAACCTGACGAACAGCAGCCCGCTCCGCAGCCTTTTCGATGCCAGCAAGCCCACTGGGGACGTGACCACGATGCAGGATCCGCCGGACGATGGGACCGTGATCACCATCCCGCCGCCTCGGTAGCACCTGCCTGCATGGCCCCCACCGGATCGACTCCAGGTGGGGGCCGCCCCCTCCGTTCCTGTAGACTTCATCCAGGTGACCTTCGACGACGAAGCCATTCATTCGACAGTCTGGGAGGAACCGCAGGACCGCCGGGCCGCGCGCTGGCAGGAGCCTCGGCAGGTTCTCGCCCTGACTCTCCTCTGCCATCCCGACCTCCGCCGGGTGGGTGAGCGGGCATTGCTGCGGGAGCTTTCGGAAGGCCGGCCCTCGCCCGTCTCCCGGCTCCAACCCGAGTTCTCCCCGCCCTGGGAAGGCCGCGGACGGCCGCTCGCGGACCGCCGCATGAGCCGCAGCCCGCTCTGGATCTCCCCGGGCAGCGAAGGTCTGGCCGGCAGCATCGGCGGCATCCGGCTCGACGCCCGCGACTGCCCCACCCCGATCCTTGCCGACGGCGTGCCCGTGCAGGGGATCCAGACCGTTTCCGACGAGGCGCTCAACCGCGGCGTCGTCCTGGAGCTGTCCAGCCGCTCGGTAGCGGTCCTCCACCGCATCACCCCGCCCCTCCAGCGGCCCATGGACCCCTTCGGCCTGGTCGGCCACAGCGACGCCATCGCGAGCCTGCGCCAGCGCATCCTCCAGGTGGCGGACCTCGACCTGCCGGTGCTGCTGCGCGGCGAGACCGGCACGGGCAAGGAGCTGGCCGCCCGCGCCATCCATCTCGCCAGCCGGCACCGGGGCGGACCGTTCGTGTCGGTGAACATGGGCGCGGTGCCGCCCTCGCTCGCCGTGTCCGAGCTGTTCGGCGCGGTCAAGGGGAGCTTCACGGGCGCGGTCCGGGACCAGGCCGGGTATTTCCAGCGCGCCCACGAGGGCACGCTGTTCCTGGACGAGATCGGCGAGACCCCGAACGAGGTCCAGCCCATGCTGCTGCGCGCCCTGGAGAGCGGCGAGATCCAGCGGGTGGGCAGCACGGCCCCCCTCAAGGTGGAGGTCCGGCTCCTCGCCGCCACGGATGCCGACCTGGAGAGCGCCGTCGAGCAGGGGAAGTTCCGGGCGCCCCTCCTCCACCGGCTCGCCGGCTACGAGATCGTCCTGCCGCCCCTGCGCGAGCGCCGCGACGACTTCGGCCGCCTGCTCGTTCACTTCCTGCGCGTGGAGCTGCGGTCCGTGGGCCAGGAGGAGATCCTCCTCCTGCCGCGCGACAACGACGAGCCCTGGCTGTCGGCGCCGGTAGTGGCGCGCCTGGCCCGCCACCCCTGGCCGGGCAACCTGCGCCAGCTCCGCAACATCGCCCGCGAGCTGGCGGTGTGCAGCCGTGGCTTTCCGACCGCCCAGCTCGGCCCCCAGGTCGAGCGGCTGCTGCGCGAGGTGGATGGCACGGCGACGCCCGCGCACGGCACTCCCCTGCCCAACCTCCATCCACCCCACCAGCCTCAGCCCGCGGCGCACGAGCCCAAGGCGAAGTCCGATGCTCAACCGGTCAGCTACCGGTCCCCCGCCGAGGTCTCGCCCGAGGAGCTTCTCGCCGCCCTGCGCGCGAACCGCTGGGAGATCAAGCCCACCGCGCTCCAGCTCGGCATCTCCCGGCCGTCGCTCTACCTGCTGATCGAGAAGCTGCCGGGCCTCCGGAAGGCGAGCGAGCTCGGCCGGGCCGAGATCCTGGAGGCGCGCGATGCCTGCGGAGGGAGTCTCGAAGCCATGGTCGATCAGCTCGAGGTCTCGAAGCCGGCGCTGCTCCAGCGGATGAAACGTCTAGGCCTGGTGTGAATCGAGCAGGAGCGCGATCCAGGCCTGCAGCGCCTCGCGCAGCTCGGCCAGCGGGAGGTGCAGCTCCTCGGGATCTTCCGCCAGCTCGTCCTGGATCAGCGCGCCGTCGGGCGTGAGGGTCAGGGTGTAGGCGTTGCCGGTGCCCTCCCAGAGCTCGGTCTCGCCCGATTCCACCCGGTCCAGCATGCCGAGGATGTCGTAGGCGGTGATCACGCTCCCCTGGACGTCCGATTCCAGGAAGCGGGACAGGAGGTCGTCCCCCGCGGCCCGCGGCAGGCCCTCGCCGTCGCGATAGAGGTCGAGCTTCACGGTCGATCGCCTCATTCGCCCGGGTCGAAGATCGGATACGCGGTGTTGATGTCGCCGCGCTCCAGGGGCCGGCCCTCGATCTCGAAGCCTTCGCCGGACGGGCCGCGGAACGGGTTGTTCCGGCCCTTCTGGCGCTGGCTCCAGGCGTGGAGGACCGCCTCCACGACGTCCTCCCGGCTCAGGCGGTCGGGGTAGAAGGTCGAGCGCTTCCTCAGCCAGCGGCCCGATTCGTTGCGGATCTCCACGTCGGCGATGTAGACCCCGGCGCGGTTGGGACCCTGGACGATCCGCACCACCCGGGCGCCCTCCGGGTCCTTGCCGCCGGGCCGCGCGTGGAAGCCCACCGGCTTGCCGCGCTTGTTCACCTCGCCATGGAAGATGTGCTCCAGGTTGACGGCCGGCCGGGTGTCGGACCATTTCTCATCCCCGAGATCGATCTCCGGCGGGGACGGCTGCGGCGCGGCGGCCGGCGCCGGGGCCGACTGGGCCTGGGGCGCGACGACCGGCGGCGGGGTGTCCGGGGCGTGCGGTTGGCGCGGCGTCCTCTCGGACGTCAGGTAGACGGCGAGGGCCACGGCCAGCGCGCCGAACGCGATGAGGGTGCGCTTCATGCTCAAAG
>DATANP010000448.1:0-6532 GCA_036266195.1 Thermoanaerobaculia bacterium
CGGATCGAGAGTCTTGGAGATACGGCCGGATTCACGCCGCCGATCTTATGTCAGAGAACGCCGCGGACGAGCAGGGGTGATCGCGGGAGGACGTGAATAGAGCGGCCGGACGAGGAGGCCGGCGTCCCAATCCAGGTCGAGGGACGCCGCCAGCCGCACGGCCGCGCCCGCGAGCGGACCCGCCTCCAGGAGCCGGACCCCTGGAGGCCAGCCGGGAAGCTCGCCGAGCCGCGAAACGCCGAAGCCGACGACGGTGCCTGTGTCTCCAGGGAGCAGGCAGGGGATGCGGGCGCCGGGGAGGAGCTCCATTTCGCTCAAAGGGTTGAACGCCTGGGCGCTCCACTCGCCGCGCAGGGCGTCCACGGCAGCGACCACCGGGCCGTCGGCCAAAGTGGAGAGGACGTGGAGGGTGGAGAGGGCCGTGGCCCGCACGCCGAGCGCCTGGTGGAGGCCGAGCGCCGTGGCGAGACCGACGCGCAGGCCCGTGAAGCTCCCCGGACCGCGGAGGGCGACGACGCCACCGAGATCCTCCGGCCGGGCCCCGGCCTCGGCCAGCACCTCGGCGATCAGGTCCATGAGCCGGCCCGAGGAGCGGTCGATCTCGACGGCACGATCCGCGATCACATCCGATCCGCGGCCGACGGCCACGCTCACCCGCGGCGAGGCGGCGTCGATGGCGAGAAGGAGGTCAGGATCATTCATGGCGGAGGAGAAGTATAGGGTCATGCGCGGATATACTCCCTTTCCATGCCGGCTCCGACTGCTGTGAACCTGTCTCTCGGCTCCCTCACGCCCATGCTGCGCCAGTACCTGGAGGTCAAGGCGGAGCACCCGGACGCCATCCTGCTGTATCGCATGGGCGACTTCTACGAAATGTTCTTCGACGACGCCCGGCAGGCGGCGCCGATCCTGGAAGTCCAGCTCACGGCCCGCAACCGCGGCACCGAGAACGAGGCGCCGATGTGCGGCGTCCCCCATCACGCCCTGGAGACCTATCTCGCCAAGCTGCTGGCCGCGGGCCTCAAGGTGGCGATCTGCGACCAGGTCGAGGACCCGGCGCAGGCCAAGGGGCTCGTCCGCCGCGAGGTCACCCGGATCGTCACTCCCGGCACGGTCAGCGATCCCGGCCTCCTCGACGGCAAGGAGGAGAACCTGCTCGCCGGCCTGACCTGGGAGGGCGACCGGGGCGGGGCGGGCGCCTTCCTCGACCTCTCGACCGGCCACTTCTTCGTGCGGCGATGGACGGGCGCGGACGAGGGGGTGGACGACCTCGCGCTGCTCCGGCCGCGGGAGGTGCTCTTCCACTCGGACCGCGGCGCGGAGGGCTTCCCGGCGGAGATCCGGGAGTGGGCCGAGCGCGAGTGCCCGTGCCGGACGCCGCTCGCCGGCGACCGCCTCTACGACCCGCGGCGCGCCGAGGATCTCCTCCTGCGGCAGTTCGGCGCGGGCACCCTGCGCGGGTTCGGACTGGTGGAAGGGGAGCCGGCGGTGCGCGCCGCGGCGGCGGCTCTCGCCTATGCCCAGGAGACCCAGAAGAGCCTCCTCTCCCACGTGCGCGGCCTGGCGGTCCGGGAGGCCCGCGACCGCCTGGTCCTCGACGCCGCCACGCTCGCCAACCTGGAGGTGTTCCGGCCGCAGCGGACGGATACCCAGGCGGGACCGAAACGCCGGACGACCCTCCTCTCGGTCCTGGACAGGACGGTCACCCCGCCCGGGGGGCGCACCATCCGCGAGTGGCTCCGCCGGCCGCTGGTGGACCCCGCGGCGATCTCCGAGCGCCACCGCGCCGTGGGCGAGCTGGCCTCGGACAACCCGCGCCGCGAGCGCCTCCGCGAGCACCTCTCGCACGTGGGCGACCCGGAGCGCATCCTGGCCCGCGCCGTGCTCGGCACGCTCACCCCCCGCGAGGCCGGGGCGCTGCGCGACAGCCTGGCCGAGGTGCCGGCGATCTTCGCGGAGCTAGCGGGCGCGGACGGCCTCCTCTCCAGGATCATCGCGGCCGATCCGCTGGCCGACCTCCATGCCGAGCTGGCCCGGGTCCTGGAGGCTTCGCCGGCCACGAGCCTCCAGGACGGCGGGGTGATCGCGGCCGGGGTCGATCCCGAGCTGGACCGCTTCCGCTCGCTCGCCCGCGACAGCAAGAAGCACATCCTCAGCCTGGAGGCGCGGGAGCGGGACCGCACCGGCATCTCGTCGCTCAAGATCCGCTACAACAAGGTCTTCGGCTACTACCTGGAGGTCACCAAGGCCAACCAGACGCGGGTGCCGTCCGACTACATCCGCCGCCAGACCCTGGTCAACGCCGAGCGCTACGTCACCCCCGAGATCAAGGAGCTGGAGGAGCAGATCCTCTCCGCGGAGCAGCGCCAGATCGAGCTGGAGGAGGACTACTTCCGCAAGCTCACGGTCCGCATCGCGGCCGCGGCCCCGGGCCTGACCGCGCTCGCCGAGGCCCTGGGCACGCTCGACGCCCTGGTCTCGTTCGCCGAGGCCGCGGCCCGGCACCGCTACGTCCGGCCCACGATGACCCCGGCCGGCGGGCGCCTCTGCATCAAGGAGGGGCGCCACCCGGTGGTCGAGCTGGCGAGCCGCGACGCGTTCGTGCCCAACGACGCCGAGCTGGACGGAGACCGCTCGCAGATCGTCCTCCTCACCGGCCCGAACATGGGCGGCAAGTCGACCTACCTGCGGCAGGTGGCGCTGATCGCCCTCATGGCCCAGGCCGGCAGCTTCGTGCCCGCGGAGGAGGCCGAGATCTCGGTCGTGGACCGCATCTTCACCCGGGTCGGCGCGTCCGACGACCTCGCCCGCGGCGAGTCCACCTTCATGGTGGAGATGATCGAGACCGCCAACATCCTCCGCCACGCCACGGACCGCAGCCTGGTCATCCTGGACGAGGTGGGGCGGGGCACGGCGACCTTCGACGGCCTGTCGCTCGCCTGGGCCATCGTCGAGTACCTGCACGAGCACCGCCGGCCGAAGACCCTGTTCGCCACCCACTACCACGAGCTGACCGAGCTGTCGTCGCTCCTCTCCCGGGTGGTGAACCGCACCCTGGCGGTCAAGGAGTGGGACGACCGCATCGTCTTCCTGCGCCGGGTGGTCCCCGGAGCGGCCGACAAGTCCTACGGCCTGCACGTGGCGCGGCTGGCCGGGCTGCCGCCGGCGGTGATCGACCGGGCGGGCGAGATCCTGGCGAACCTGGAGGCCTACGAATACGATCCGACCGGCAAACCGCGGCTCGCGCGGGGGAGCGGCGCGCCGCCGTCGCCCGGGGCGCAGCCGGCCCAGCTCACCCTGTTCGCGCCGCCGGAACAGGTGGTTGCGTCTGTTCTCAAAGACTTGGATGTGGAGCGTCTGACCCCGATCGCGGCATTGAACCTTCTCCATAGTCTAAAATCGCGGCTCGTCTGAGGGAGGACAGAGCCATGAGCGCCGCTGATCAGATCTTCGTAGGGATTCCCGGACTCGAGCTGGATTCCCGCTCGGCGGCGCTCCTCGCGGAGCACCGCCCGGGCGGGGTGGTCTTCTTCAAGAGGAACATCAAGGAGGTCGAGCAGCTCGGCGAGCTGGTCGCGGCCGTCCGCCGCATCCTGCCGGACGCGGTGCTGTGCATCGACGCGGAGGGGGGAAGGGTGGACCGCCTCAAGGACGTGGTGTCGCCCGCGCCGCCCGCCGGCCTGCTGGCGAAGCGTCCGCCGAGCCTGTCGCTTCAGGCCGGCCTCTGGATCGCCCAGTCGCTGCGGCTGTTCGACCTGGACGTGACCTTCGCGCCGGTGGTGGACCTCGACCGCGGCGAGACGGACAACGCGCTCGACGGCCGCTACCTGGGGGCGACCCCGGCCGAGGTGACGCCGCGGGCGCGCGCCTTCATCCGCGGCCTGCACATGGGCGGGGCCGGCGGCGCGCTCAAGCACTTCCCGGGCCTCGGCGGCGCGCCGGCCGACACCCACTTCAAGGTGGCGACCATCTACCTGCCGTCGAACGCGCTCCAGGCGGACCTCGACCCGTTCGACGCGCTGTCGCGGCTGGCCGGCTCAGTCATGGTGGGGCATGCCATCTACCCGGCCTACGACGCCGAGCAGCGGCCGGGGACTCTGTCGCCGCCGATCATCGGCGGTCTGCTGCGCGGCCGGCTCCACTTCGACGGCCTCTGCTTCAGCGACGACATGGAGATGAAGGCGCTGGACGACTGGGGCGACCTGCCCGAGCGTTCGGTGCTCGCCTTCGCGGCGGGCTGCGACGTGCTCCTCCTCTGCCACACCCTGGAGGCGCTGCCCGACGTGATCGCGCGCCTGGAGGACCCCGGCCTGGAGGAGCGCCGGGCCGAGGCCCGCCGCCGGCTGGAGACCTACCGCCAGCGCCTGCGCACCCTGCGCTCCGCCCGCGACTACATCAACCTCATGCGGGAGAGCAACCGCGGCGAGCGCCTGGAGAACATCCGGGCGGCATTCGAGCAGATGCAGGAAGAGCCGGCCTGAAAGGACCAAGCGCATGCCTGAGACCGTCAACGAGGTTCTGGAGCGCACCGCCCGTACCCATGCCGGCCGTCCGGCGCTGAAGGCCAAGCGCGGCGGCCAGTGGCAGGCCACCTCGTGGCAGGAGTACCGCGGCCAGGCGAGGCTCGTGGCCCGCGGCTTCCTGCGGCTCGGCCTTGAGCCGCGCGACGGCGTGGTGATCATGGGCTACAACCGGCCCGAGTGGTTCCTGGCCGACCTCGGCGCCATCCTGGCCGGCGGCCTGCCGGCGGGCATCTACATCACCAGCACGGCCGAGCAGTGCCAGTACATCGCCGAGCACGCCGAGGCCTCGGTGGCCGTGGTCGAGAACCGGCAGTACCTGGAGATCTTCCTCTCGCTCCGCGACCGCCTGCCGAAGCTCAAGGCGATCGTTCTCATGACCGGGGAGGCGGAAGGCGCCCACTCCTGGGACCGTCTCCTGGCCCTGGGAGCGGAGGTGCCCGAGGCCGATCTCCAGGCGCGGATCGACGCGCAGAAGCCGGAGGACCTCTGCACCCTGATCTACACCTCGGGCACCACCGGCCCTCCCAAGGCCGTGATGCTCACGCACCACAACGTCACCTGGACCGCGGCCCAGGTCCGGAATACCTATGACGTCAACGAGCAGGACGACCTGCTGAGCTATCTGCCGCTCAGCCACATCGCCGAGCAGATCGTCTCCCTCCACTGCCCGATGGGCGCGGGAGCCTGCTCGTGGTTCGCCGAGGGGATGGAGAAGCTGGCGGACAACCTGCGCGAGGTCCGGCCGCAGTTCTTCTTCGCCGTGCCCCGCGTGTGGGAGAAGATGCAGGCCGGCATCCAGGCCGCGGGCGCGAAGAACCCGCCGCTCAAGAAGAAGATCGCGGCCTGGGCGCGCGGCCTGGGCCTCCAGGCGGGCGAGGCCCTGGAGGCGGGCAGGAAGGACAAGCCGTTCCTCTACGGTCTGGCCCACAAGCTGGTCTTCTCCAAGGTCCGCGAGCGCCTGGGCCTGGACCGGGCGCGCATCTGCGCCACCTCCACGGCGCCGATCTCCCTGGAGACCCTGCGCTTCTTCCTGAGCCTCGGCATCCCGGTCATGGAGGTCTACGGGATGAGCGAGTGCACCGGCCCGGCCACCTTCTCGACGCCCGACCGCTTCCGCCTGGGCAAGGTGGGCTTCGCGATCGCCGGCACCGAGATCGGCATCGCCGAGGACGGCGAGGTGCTGATGCGCGGCCCGCATGTCTTCCCGGGCTACTTCAAGAACGAGGAGGCCACCCGCGAGACCCTCGACGCCGAGGGCTGGCTCCACTCGGGCGATATCGGAGAGATGGACGGCAGGGGTTTCCTGCGCATCACCGACCGCAAGAAGGAGCTGATCATCACCTCGGGCGGCAAGAACGTCGGTCCCCAGATCCTGGAGAACAAGCTCAAGCAGATCCCGGTCGTCTCCCAGGCCGTGGTCGTCGGGGACCGCCGGAACTATCTCGCGGCGCTGCTCACCCTGGACCCGCTGCGCGCCCCGATCGAAGCCGAGGCCGCGGGCAGCCCGCACCGCGAACCCGGGGACCTGGCGCGGTGCGAGGTCTTCCGCGCCCACCTGGAGAAGCAGGTCGAGGCGGTCAACCGCACCCTGGCCCGCTACGAGACGATCAAGCGCTTCGCGATCCTCCCGCGCGAGCTGAGCATCGAGGAGGGCGAGCTGACCCCGACGCTCAAGCTCAAGCGCCGGGTCATCCACCAGAACCACGCGGAGGAGATCGAGCGGCTGTACTCCTCCTAGAAGGGGATATCGTCGTCGTCCAGGTCGCCGCCCCCGCCGCCGTAGCCTCCTTCATCGTAGGAGCCGCCGCCGCCTCCGCCGGGCGCCGCGCCACCCTGCTCGAAGTCGCCGCCGCCGCCGCCGGTGCGCGAGCCGAGCATCTGGAAGTTCTCGCAGATCACCTCGGTGCGGTAGCGCTTCTCGCCGGTCTGGCGGTCGTCCCAGGAGCGCGTCTGGAGCCGGCCTTCCAGGTAGATCTGCTTGCCCTTGGTCAGATACTGCCCGGCGATCT
>DATANP010000449.1:0-33414 GCA_036266195.1 Thermoanaerobaculia bacterium
CCAAGAAATAGGAAAGCAAGCCAAGTACGACGTTTGATGAAGCTATCGCGTCTTCTAGCTAACGACGATATTGACGAGAGAGCCGTCACCTCGGCAAAGGGGCAGCTTTTGAAAGTGCTCAACTCGGAGTACAATCGACTAAAGGGTACCAAGCGATTCAAAGAAATTGTCGAGGAACGGGGACAAATTGAGATCGAGGCTGTAAATTGGGATGTCGGCACGGATTCCATCCGAGAAGGACGTACAGTTAAGGTGGATTTAGCCTCAGAAAACGTGGAAGACCTTTTCGAAGCTGCTGGGCGGAAATTAAATGAAGGGCTTCATAAGATATGGTGGCGCGACCGAGTCAAAGGAGCCTATGCTGACCGCGAAAAAGCGAAGTTGGAGTTATTCGCTCTATGCATAAACCCAGACGTAACAAATAAGATTGAGAAGGTTGCTCAGGAAACTGTTCAGAAGTGGCTGCACTCATATTCAACCACCATTGCGAAGCTGGACGAGGGCAGTCGGATTGCGTATGACGAAGTTAGGAACCTTGCCGCTCAACCAGAACTCAGTCCTTTGATTTACCCCACAACAATCCAAGGTAAGAACGCTGATCAGCAATGGAAAAAGCATCTATACGTGACAGGGGAGAATCTATTTCCAGCGACCTTCAACAATTCCGAAACTGAAGTTCTAGAACGCGAATTGAGATCCAAGAAAGTGATCTCGTGGCTACGGAATATCGATCGCAAACCTTGGGCGCTCTGTGTTCCTTACGAGGTGGATGGAGAGGACAGGCCCATGTACCCTGACTTCATCATTATCCGTTCTGAAGGTGACAGGCTTGTAGTAGACATAGTCGATCCGCATTCCATCAGCTTGGCAGATGCACCGGCTAAAGCTGCCGGACTTGCCAAGTTCGCGGCGAGGCACGCGAACAAATTCGGTAGGATTGAGTTGGTCATGCTTGATGGAAAGACCTCGAAGCGTCTCGACCTTAAGGATGAGATACTGCGGAAGAGAGTGGGAGGGGTCAAACTACCTGACCAGCTCCGCAAGCTATTCGACGATGTAAAGAATTCGTAATTCTACGCTCAGCACGAGCAACTCCTCATGGAGGTCAGACACTTATTTGGCTGCACGTTGTGGGCCATTTCAGCTTATCGACCGAAGACTGAGCCCAAACGTAGATCGCTAGACGCAAGAGTCCTGGCTAGCTCCAGTGCTTCATGCCAAGCGCTCCCGGCACTCACGGCGCCGGCTTGATCCTCTGTCCGCGGTAGGAGTTCCCTTCCTCATCGGTGAGGACGAGCTCATTGACGCGACCTTCGGCATCCTTGACGAACCGTAGCGTGATGATCGAGGTCGTACTGAAGAACTCGGTCGCGGACACTCCGCCAGTTCCATCGTGACCGGCGGCGCGCCCTTGATGAGGATGTTCGGCAGCAACCCGTGCTCGATGCGTTGCACACGTGCTTCGAGGGCCGATTCGTTTGTCTTGGGCCTCTGTGCCGCATCCGCGAACAGGCAGCCCAGCAGGAGACACAGAGTGACGAGCGCCTTCTTCATGCAACTTCTCCAGAGATGTTCCGCAGTCGTCCGGCATCCTGCGCGACCGGCGCCGAGCCGGCCCACAGCCCACGCAGCCAGGCGGCGAAGCCTTCAACGCCGAGAGTAATGTACGGCAGCACGATCAGCGTCAGCACGGAGGACGACATCAGTCCGCCCATTACCGTGCGAGCTAGCGGGTAATAGAAAAGATCACCCACCGCTGCCCCTCCCGAAGGCAAGCGGCAGCAGGCCGAGGAGGGTCGTCAACGCCGTCATCAGCACGGGCCGGAGACGGTCGCGGCCGGCTTGGATGATGGCTTGGTCTCTGGGCATGCCGGACTTGCGGAGCTGGTTCAGGTGGTCCAGGAGGACGATGCCGTTGTTCACCACCACTCCCATCAGGAGCAGCAGGCCGATCTGGGCCATTATGTTGAAGGGCGTGCGGGTCGCGGCCAGGAGCCAGGTCGCTCCGGGCAGGGCGAAGGGGATCGAGAAGAGGATGGCGAAGGGCTGCGCCAGCGATTCGAAGAGGGAGGCCATCACGAGGTAGACCAGCGCCAGCGCCAGGAGGAAGCTCATCGCCATCTGCTGGCCTTGGCCGTCCTGCTCCAGGATGCGGTCGTCCCACGACCAGGAGTAGCCCGGCGGCAGGTCGAAGGCGTTTTGGCCGAGGATTTGGGATGTTTCGGGTCCCTGAAACAAGCCTGTCACTCCCGATCCGCTAGAATGGCCCTGAAGGAGCGTTGGCGGGGGCTTCGTTTGGGGCTCCTGATCTGTTTGTTGCCGGGAGGAAATCAATGGCGCAAGACATGCCGTCGTCGCACGTCCGAGCAGCCCTCTTCGTGGACTTCGATAATATTTACCTGGGATTGCAGAGGGAGGACCCCACTGCCGCGGAGCAATTCGCGACCGATCCCGGCCACTGGCTGCGGTGGCTTCAGGAGAAGCTGTCGCTGGACCACGTCGGCGACGCCGCGGGCGCGCCGGTCCGCCGCCGGATCCTGTTCCGGCGCTGCTACCTGAACCCGTCCCAGTTCGGCCGCTTCCGGCCGTACTTCACCCGTTCCGCCTTCGAGGTGGTGGACTGCCCGCCCCTGACCAGCGGCGGCAAGACGAGCGCGGACATCCAGATGGTCATGGATATCCTGGACGCCCTCAACCATGCCACCTACTTCGAGGAGTTCATCATCCTCTCCGGCGACGCCGACTTCACGCCGGTCCTCCTCCGCCTGTCGAAGCACGACCGGCGGAGCACGGTGCTGGCGATCGGCCCGGCCTCGGTGGCCTACAAGGCGGCCTGCGACCTGCTGATCGACCAGGACACGTTCCTGGAGGATGCCATGGGGGTCACGGTGATGCCGTCGAGCGGCGCCGAGGGTCCCCGCACCTCGGTCATGCAGGAGCTGCTGCGGAAGATCGCCGACAAGGTGTACGAGAAGGCGAGCGCCATCGGCGAGCTGGTGGCCACGGACCTGCCGGGGATCTACCGCGAGTTCTCGGAGTTCACCTCCAGCACGAACTGGCTCGGCTATAACAGCCTGCGCGGCATGACGAGCGCTGTGATCCAGGTGCGGCGCGACCTGGAGATGCTGGAGGGCGACCCCTGGCGGGTGCGGGTCGGCGAGGGCCCCATCGAGGACGACGAGGAGGCCGGCGGCCGGCCGTCGGTCCTGGCCATCTCCCGCGAGCGGCCGCAACCGGCGGCGTTCACGGCGCTCACCGAGGAGATCCTCGAATACGTGCGCATGCTGGTGTCCGAGTCGGAGGTCGCCGTGCCCATGGCACGGGCGGCCCAGATGGTCATCAGCCGCTTCGGCGAGGAGGTGCTCGACTCGCGCTGGGCCGGCGCGGGCACGTTCCGCGACCTGCTCGAAGGGAGCACGGGCGGCGGCTTCGAGGTCTCGGCGCTCAAGCCCGGCTATCTCTACGACCCCCAGCGCCACCAGCTCCCGGCCAACGGCCGGCCCGACGAGTTGCCCTCGACCGATCCCAAGCTGAGCTCGCTCGCCTGGCGGGTCCACCAGCTCACGGACACCCCCTACCTCACCCCGGCCGAATACGCGCTCATCTTCCGCCACATCTCCGAGGAGGTGCGGAAGAACGGCTACTTCCTCACCCGCACCTCGAAGGCGGTCCGCGACCGCTGCATCGAGGAGGGGGCCACGGTGGCGCGGGCGAGCGTCAACTTCATCCTGCGCGGCATCACATTCGGCGGTCACCGCTTCGGCCAGAACGGTGGAGACGACGGCGTGACCATCGCCCAGTCGTTCTTCAAGAACGTGCTCGGCCTGTGCGACAGCGCCGGCCTCACGCTGACCCCCGAAGAGCGGGACATCCTCAACGAGTGGATTCTGGGCGAGATCCAGAGGAACCTGCCCGAGGCGGAAGCGTCCGCGGCGCCCGCGCAGGAGACCGAGCCCGCGGAGCAGACCGGGCAGACCGAGCCGGAGCCGCAGGAGGTCCAGGCGTGATCCGGCTTCTCGCCGCGGCAGTCCTGGGCACGGCCCTCTGGGCCTGCCCTTCGGCTCCCGCGCGAGAAACGGCCACTACGGCCCCGACTGCCACCCCCCAGGCTCTGCCGGAAGAGCCGCGCAGGCACCCGCCCGCGCTGCCCGCGCCCGTCGGGCTCCCGTCTGCGCCCGGCGAGGCCGGGCTGCGCGAGTTCGTCTCGGCCTTCCTGCAGGCCCGGGTGGCCGGCGATGCCACGCGGGCCCGCGACTTCCTCTCCCCCACCGCCCTCGACCAGTACGAGCGGCACGAGAAGGGTCTCAACTTCATGGCCATGTCCTTTACGGGTTTCGAGATCCTCTCCGTGAACGCGGCGGACGCGAATTCCTGGGAGGTCCGGGTGAAGATCCGGCGCGAGGACGAGCCCACCCAGGAGGTGCTCTTCGTCGGTCCCGGGGCCGACACGAGCAACACGCAGCGGACCTGGATCGTGCGAGGGGCGGGCAAGCCATGAGCGATGATCACCAGGATCACGGGCATGAGCAGGAGGCCCCCTGGGAGCTGAGCGAGGACGAGCAGAAGCAGGTGCTCGCGCTGCCGCCGCGCGAACGCTACGGCCTGTTCCTCCAGGTGGCCGCGGACTGGGAGGAGGTCTGGGGCCTGTACACGGATGACGGCTGGGTCCTCTCCAGCCTGGGGGGAGGACAGGATATCCTTCCCCTCTGGCCCCACCCCGCCTTTGCCCAGGCCTGCGCGCATGGGAGCTGGGAGGGGACGGAGCCCGCGCCGATCGCCCTGGACGAGCTTCTCGAAGACCTCCTCGCCATCCTGGAGGAGGACAGCATCCGGATCGCGGTCTTCCTCGCCCCGGACGGCGAAGGCGTCCTGGTCACCCCCGCGGAGCTGAGGCGCGACCTGAAGGCCGAGATGGAGCTGGGCGAGTAGCCACACACCCCTTGACCGAGGAGAGCCGATCATGACTCAACCTGCCCAGGGCCGTTCCTGGCAGCTTCTGATGCTGTCCGCCGAAAACCCCGCCGCGCTGGAGACGGCCACGGACGCGCTCACCCGCTGGCTGGAGGCCAACCCCTCCGCGGCGCTGGCCGACGTGGCGTTCACGCTCGCCGGCAAGCCCGCCCTCCCCCTCCGCCGCACGCTGGTGGCGAGCAACCGCGAGGACGCGCTCACGGCGCTCCGCGCCCGCGACGCCCGGCGGCTGCTCGGCAGCATCCAGCCGGTGCCGCAGCGGTCCGTGGCGATGATGTTCTCGGGCCTCGGCGATCATTATCTGGATATGGGGCTCGCCCTCTATCAGACCGAGCCCACCTTCCGTGCCGCGCTCGACCACTGTGCCCAGGCCCTTCAGCCGCACCTCGGGCTCGACATCCGCACGGTGATCTATCCCAAGGGCACGTCGGCTCAACCGGCTGGAGCGCCGGGTGGAAAGATGGATCTCAAGGCCATGCTCGGCCGCGGAGGCGCAACTCCAGGGGCCCCGGCCGCGCCGGACCCGGCGGCCCAGAAGCTGAACCGTACGCGCTACACCCAGCCGGCGCTCTTCGCGATCGAGTATGCCCTGGCGCAGCTCCTCCTGGAATGGGGTCTCAAACCCGCGGCCCTGGTGGGTTACAGCCTGGGCGAGTACGTGGCCGCCTGCGTGGCCGGCGTCTTCTCGCTGGAGGATGCCCTCGCCCTGGTGGCGCGCCGCGCCCTGCTCATCGACGAGCTCGAAGCCGGGGCCATGCTCGCGGTGCCGCTGCCCGAGACTGAGGCCCGGGCGATGCTCGGGGCGCAGCTCTCGCTGGCCGCGGTGAACGGACCGAACCTGTCGGTCGTCTCCGGTCCGGTGCCGGCGGTCGCGGCGCTGGAGCAGCAGCTCGCCGCCAAGGGCGTGGCGGTCCGCCGCCTCCCCACCACCCACGCCTTCCACTCGACCATGATGGAGCCCATCCGGGACCGGGTGGTGGAGATGGCCCGCGGTCTCCATCCAAACCCGCCGGCCCTCCCCTACCTCTCGAACGTGACCGGCACCTGGATGAAGCCGGAGGAGGCGACCGATCCCGGCTACTGGGGCCGGCACCTCTGCCAGGCCGTGCGCTTCGGGCAGGCGCTTTCCGAGCTGCGCAACGACGCGGACAAGGTGCTCCTGGAGGTCGGGCCGGGCCTGAGCCTCTCGACCCTCGCGCTCCAGACCGCCGCCGGGCCGCAAGCCGCGAACCAGGTCGTGCTGCCTTCGCTGCGGCCGTCCTACGACCGCCAGCCCGACCTCGCCTATCTCCTGGGCAGCATCGCGAAGCTCTGGCTCGCCGGCGTGGCCCTGGACCGGGACGGGCTCTTCCGGCACGAACGTCGCATGGAACTGGAGCTGTGAAGACCATGGCACCGTCAGAAATCCTTTCGTTCAGCGATCTCGAGCTGTCCGAGCCCGTTGCCCGCGCCGTAGCCGAGATGGGGTTCGAGGCGCCGACGCCGATCCAGGCCAAGGCTGTTCCTCTGCTGATGGCCGGGAGCGACCTGATCGGCCAGGCGCAGACCGGCACGGGCAAGACCGCGGCCTTCGCGCTGCCGCTCATCGCGAAGGTCGATCCGAAGCGGACCGAGACCCAGGCGCTGGTCATGGCCCCCACCCGCGAGCTGGCGGTCCAGGTCGCGGGTGGCATCCACGATCTGGCGAAATATACCGGCGTGCGGGTGGTGCCGGTCTATGGCGGCCAGCCGATCGACCGCCAGTTCCGGGCGCTCAAAGCCGGGGCGCAAGTTGTGGTGGGCACGCCCGGTCGGCTGCTCGACCACCTGCGCCGCGGATCGCTGACCCTCCAGCACGTGACGTTCTGCGTGCTCGACGAGGCCGACGAGATGCTCGCCCTCGGCTTCCTGGAGGACATGGAGACCATCCTGGCCGAGCTGCCCGAGGAACGCCAGCTCGCGTTCTTCTCGGCCACCATGCCGCCGCGCATTGCCGAGCTAACGAAGCGCTTCCTGCGCAACCCGGCGCGGGTCTCGATCGAGGCCAGGAAGCGGACGGTCGAGACCACGAACCAGACCTATTACGAGGTGCCACCGGGCAAGAAGCTGGAGGCCCTGGCGCGGGTGCTCGACATGGAGACCCCCGGCCCGACCATCATCTTCTGCCGCACGCGCAAGGAGACCGCCGACCTCGCCGAGGCCCTGCGCCTGCGTGGCTACAGCGCCGAGGCGCTGCACGGCGAGATGGGCCAGGCGGACCGCGACCGCGTGCTGCGCCGCTTCCGCGAGGGCCAGGACGATCTCCTGATCGCCACCGACGTGGCGGCCCGGGGCCTGGACATCGAGACCGTGACCCACGTCATCAACTACGACATCCCGTGGGACGTCGAGCAGTACATCCACCGGATCGGCCGCACTGGCCGGGCCGGCCGGTCGGGCGACGCCCTGACGCTGGTCGAGCCCAAGGAGCGGCGGCAGCTCAAGACCATCGAGCACCTGATCGGAGCGCCGATCAAGCCCGCGCGCATCCCGACCATCGCGGACATCGCGGCGCGGCGCCGCGACCTCTTCCGCGAGTCTCTGCGCGAGGCCCTGGAGGCCGGAGAGTACGAAGGCCAACTCGCCGCGGTCGAGGAACTGGCGACCGAATACGACCCGGCAGCCATCGCGGCGGCGGCGCTCCAGATGCTCTGGAAGAGCCAGCACGGCGGCCCACAGGCCGAGGCCGCCGAGGAGATCGCGGCCGACTCCCTCCAGCCGGAGCCGGGCATGGCGCGGATCTTCATCGGCCTGGGCCGCCAGGGAGGTCTGCGGCCGGGCGACCTGGTCGGGGCGATCGCCAACGAAGCCGGAATTCAAGGGCGATCGATCGGCTCGATCGACATCCTGGACCATACCGCCTTCGTGGAGGTCCCGAAGGCCGAGGCCCAGAACGTGGTCCAGGCCCTGCGCCGCACGAAGCTCCGCGGGCGCAAGGTCAAGGTGCAGATCGCGAGGCCGTTCGAAGAGAGGTGGTGAGGGGCGCAGCGGGCTGCGCCCCTCCGCGGGCAGTTCCTACCGGAAGGCCGAGACCGTGCCGCGCGTGTTGTTGAGCACGCGGGTGTTGTCGCTGGTGCTCGTGGTGCCCATGGGCACGCCGTTATAGAGCTTGTTCGGGTTCGACCAGTAGTTCAGGCGCGGGCAGCCGGCCGTGCAGTTGTACGCCATGATCGTGCGCCACGAGTTGCCGTTGCGATAGCCATGGCCGTAGGCGTACGGCGTGGTGGTCGGATCGGTCGCCGGGTCGTGGCGGGCGGACTGCAGGTGCCCGATCTCATGGGCGAACGAGTAGTAGCCGGTGGCGCAATCCCAGTGCGCGGTGGCGAAGGCGGTGCTCGCGGTCGAGCCGATGCTCGAGGCCAGGCCGCAGGAGGACGAGTTGTTGATCAGCAGCACGCCCACGTCGGCCGCGACCGAATTGCGGGTGGTATGGATCGAATCCATGTAGCCGTCGGTCGTCCCGCGGTAGCGGCTGAGGTCCGTGCTGAAGCTGCCGCTCTCCGTGTAGGAGACCTGGGCCTTGGTGGCGAGGAACAGGTCGATCAGCACGCCGCTGTTCGTGTAGCCCGTGTTCGACTCGGCGACCGCGAGGTCGATGAGGGCGCTGATGTTGCCCGAAGCCGACGCCGCGGACGGCGTGTAGTGGACCATGACGCGGATCGGCGTGTCGGCCTGTACCTGAACCGGCGGAGCGGCCATCTTGACGACCGGCAGGTTCCTGTAGGCGGCGGCCGGGTGGTCGGGCGGCATCGCGCTCGGGTCGACCGCGACGATGGCATGGGCGCCGGTCTTGAGCGGCCGGATCTTGTACCACTCGGCGTTGACATGGACGTTGCCGGTGATCGTGTCGCCGTCACGGACCAGGATGACCGAGTTGGCCGGGTCGAACTCGGCCTTGTCGGCCCGGAAGTTGGCGGACCAGGTGTCGAGGATGATGCCGGACCAGATCACGTGGCCTTCCTTCGTGGTCCTGGAGTCGATACGGCGGGCCATGAGGTCGAGGCCCTGGCCGAGGTTCAGCCGGAGGCTCTCGGCCTTCTCGGTGACCACGCCGGCGTTGGCATGGACGAGTTGCATCGTCGCGGTGGCCGGGTTGTCGGCCAGCGCCTGGAACGAGGGGTCCAGGCTCACCGAGTTTCCATGCACGGAGGTCTTGTCGAGCGGCGAGAACAGATCGTTGGCCGCCGCATGGACCGACATCGCCATGAAGGCCGGCACGACCGCCATTCCGAGGGCACGCATCCAACGTGGTCTCATTCGCTTCTCCTTCTCAAGAAAGGAATCCACGGATCCCACGAGCGCCGCAAAGGCGGAGGCTCTGGGGTCTTCCCTGCCCTCTACGGTGCCCAGGGTTTCGGAAAGCGAGCCGGCTTCACGGCTTCTGGCAGCGTGGCTCGGGCTGCCCGTCCTTGCCCAGCCGGCGGACCGGAGACGTGTCGTCCATCGGTGTGTCCGTCTTCCAGAAGCGCTCGTCCCAGAAGGGAAAGCGTCCAAAGTCGCCGTGCTTGCGAGGGTTCGAGCAGCGAAGATCCCGCTCCATCCGGAAGACCTTGAGATGGATCTGTTTCTTGATCCCGTCGGCCGCGAACTGCAGCTCCGGCACGACGTTCGAAAAGCGGCCCACCCGCCGGCCGAGAGGCGTAGTCGGATCGGTGAAGTAATTATCGATCCAGACCAGGAGCGATCCGCGGGGCGCAAAATCCCAGGCATTGCGCTCCGTCGCTTCGGCCAGCGGGTGCAGCACGAGGTGATACATCTGCGTGCCGGTCCCCTTCTCTCCATTTCCCCTGTGCCGGTCGAGGTAGGCATCGACCGTGTCCCGGTAGTCCTCCACCGAGGTCGCCGCGCCCATGAAGACGATGTTCTTCACCTCCAGGTTCGGCGCGTAGCGGAGCAGCCGGTCGAGGATGATCGTTCCCATGCTGTGCCCCACCAGCGTGATCTCCAGGCGGTGCGGACAGGAGACGCTCCCCTCTTCGTGGGACTGGGGCTCGGCTTCCTCGCGGATCGCCGAGGGGTCGGGCGGGACATAGGACTCACCCCGGCAGATCTTCGGCAGGAAATCCCTCTCGAACCGGGTGATGAAGTAGGCGAGGGCCGCCCCGGTGTCGTGCTCCGCGGCCTCGTCGACTACGGGCTGGGGTGCCTTGGTGTCCACGCCGGTCCGCTCCTCCTTCACCGCCTCCGGGGGGATCCTGCGGAACTCGGCCTCGGTGCGGAAGAGCATTGCCGTGCGCCGCTGCATGATGTCCCAGGCCCCTCTCCCTCCGGCATGAACGACGAAAGGTCCTCCCAGCAGCTTGGACCACGAGGTCAGGAGAAGGGTCCCATGCGGCAGCCATCGCTCAGGCTTGGACCGGTCGTCCAGCAGCAGTGGTATTTTCAGCTTCTTCGTGAGGCGAGTCCCGCGGAGATTGTTGACGTCGATCCCGGCGTCTGCCTCCTTCACCATTGCCTGGTAGGTGCCGAGCACCACCTCTCCCGCTTCCTGCTTCCGGGGAAAGGAGTGCCGCGCCTCGGCTATCCAGTCCACCGGCAGATCGGCCAGGGCCTTGACCTCGTCCGCGGCGATCACGTAAGGGGCAAACACCGTGGTGTGGTCCATCCAGAAGCCGCTGTGGACGTGAGCGGCGTGGTCCCACCAGGTCGACCACAGGGACGACCTCCAGTTCACGAAGATCGGATAGATGCCGGCCTCCTTGATCTCGCTCGTCAGATTCGTGGCCCGCCGGACCGACGCCTCCCGGGAGTTGAGGCCTCCGTGAAAGTAGAAGAGAACCTTGCAGGGCTTCCCGTCCTGCACCAGCCGCTGCTCCTCGCAGAACCGGGAGAGACCAACGAGCATGTGGTCGATGTACTGGTCGAGATCTCCCCTCTTGTTCTTCGGATCGCCTTTCTCTCGCTTGTTCTTGATTTCTTTGAAATTCTTCGGATCAGGATTAATGGCCCCGCCATCCTTGTTGACCATGAGAATGTTCTCTGTGGGTATCTCAGGAGTATCGGCGGCATGGCCGGCATGGGCGGCAGACGTTAGGGTGAGCAGGAGAAGAAAGGCGCCTCGGCTCGTGGTCATCGGATCCTCCGTAATGAGTCTCATCCTCTAGGACGGATCGGCGCGCGTTTTTCTCGCCGGAGGCTTTACATAGCCGGGATTCGATATGCTAGAATCCCCCGGTCCGATTTTTGGAATCTTCATTATGGTTATGCAGCGCGCTTACGGAACGTGTACCCTCGCCCTGTTCCTCGCGGCCGGCCTCGGCTGCGCGGGCAAGCCCCAGCCCAAGCCTCAGGTCAAGATCTCCTACAGCGACGCGGCTCCGCAGGCCCCCGCAGCGGCGGCTCCCGCGGTGCAGACTCCCCCTTCTGTCGCCACCCCCGCCGAATCTGTAAAGGAAGAGAGCGCCGCTCTCGGCGCCCCCCTCTCCACCCGCGAGGCCATGGAGAAGGCCGTCTCCTGGGCGGTCGAAGGTCTGACGTTCTACGAGCACGGCGAGTGGGACTCGGCCAGCAAGAACTTCAACGACGCGCGCCTCATCCTGCTCGAAGCCGACCTCCCCGACTTCTGGAAGCGGCAGGGGCTCGCCGCCATCCAGTCCGGCCTCCCCGAGAGCTTCCGGCACTACGACCTCGAAGCCATTGCCAAGGAGGTCGAGCGCAAGGACCGGCCCAACGCCGCGGAGCTGGCCGAGCTGGCGTCCATCGAGCGCGAGGTCCGCCGCATCTTCCGGCAGTTCGGCGATGCCTCTCCCGACGAGCGCTACCTGAACGCGCTGGTCTACGAGACGCAGCGCTATATCCAGTTCTACCGCGGCAAGTACCGCGAGTTCTTCGAGCGCTCCTACTTGCGCAAGCACAAGTACTGGCCGACCATCCAGGAGGTCCTGGCGGCCCGCAAGCTTCCCGGCGAGCTCGGCTACATCGCGTTCGTCGAGAGCGGCTTCAACCCCAAGGCCCTGAGCCGCGCCAACGCGCTCGGCATGTGGCAGTTCATCCCCGAGACGGGCAAGCGCTACGGGCTGGTCACGCGCGAGGACTTCTACGACGTGCGCAAGTCCACCGAGGCCGCGGCCGGCTATCTCATGGACCTGCTCAACATCTTCGGCTCCCCCTCGTTCCCCCTGGCCACCGCGTCCTACAACGCCGGCGAAGGGAAGATCATGAGCTGCCTGCGCCAGCTCGATACGCTCGAGAGGCGCAACTTCTGGGAGATCCGGAGCTGCCTCGCCGTCGAGACGCAGGAGTACGTGCCGAAGATCCTCGGCGCGGCGGTGATCAGCTCGGACCCGGCCCGCTTCGGGTTCAACCTGCCGAGCGAGGAGGAGATGCGGCAGCGCTACGACGTCGCGGTCGTGCCCCAGGTGATGCCGCTCGCGCGGATCGCCGAGATGGCCGGCGTGGACATGGTCGACCTCCGGCTCGCCAACAACGAGCTCGACCCCTCCTCCTCCTTCACACCCGGCCGCAACTTCCCGATCTATCTCCCGGCCGGCACCGGCGCCCAGTTCCAGACCGCGCTGGCCGCCATGCCACCCATGCCCGAGCCCGAGGTCGTGCTGACCTCCAGCACGGTGCCCGAGCTGCCGCGCGAGGAGAGAGCCGAGCGCCGTGCTTCGAGCCGCAGCTACGTGGTCAAGGCCGGCGACACCCTCAGCTCGATCGCCCGGCACTACGACCTCGACGTCAACACGCTGGCGAAGTCGAACGACATCCGCAGCCCCTACACCCTGAGCGTCGGCCAGCGCCTGATGCTCCCGTCCGACAAGAACGCGACGCGGGTGGTCTACACCGTGAAGTCCGGCAACTCGCTGGAGGACATCGCCGAGATCTTCTCGGTGCGCGACGACGAGATCATGGACTGGAACGACCTGCGCAGCCGCAAGGTCAAGGCCGGGCAGAAGCTCCACATCTTCCCGGGCCGCGACTACGAGCTGCGCACCTACAAGGTCCGCCGCGGCGACAACCTGGCGGCCATCGCGCGGCGGCTCGGGGTCACCCTCGACCATATCCTCACCGCCAACGGTCTCACCTCGAAGAAGATCCTCCGCCCGGGACAGCGGCTCGTCGCCTATGTTCCAGGTTGAAAGCGCCGGGTTGGGACGGGCATGGTGAAGCGCCTGTCCGTCCGCATCCCGGGCCAGGGCCTGCACGACATCACCCGGCAGGTTGCAGAGGCCGTGCGCGAGAGCGGAGTGCGGGAGGGCCTCTGCACCGTCTTTCTCCAGCACACGTCGGCGAGCCTGACCATCCAGGAGAACGCCGATCCCTCGGCGCGGCGCGACCTGGAGAGCTGGCTCAACCGGCTGGTCCCGGAGCGCGATCCGCTCTACACCCATACGACGGAAGGGCCGGACGACATGCCCTCGCACATCAAGGCCGCGCTCACCGACGTCTCGCTCTCGGTGCCGATCGTGAACGGCGAGTTGGGGCTCGGCACCTGGCAGGGCATCTATGTATGGGAGCACCGCAGGCGCGAGGGGGCTCGCAGCCTGCTGGTACATATTGCGGAGTAACGGCCCTCACCCCTATAGGCACTGACTTTGGCGGCTTCTGTCGCTGGGAGCGCCGGCTTCCAGCCGGCAAGCCGGAGCGTTTGATGAAGAAGACCTTTGCGCGGCCATCGATGGCCGTGCCAACTTCTTTCCCCTCAGAGACTCCGGCGATGCCGGCAAGATGCCGGCGCTCCCAGCAAAGAATAGAAGGTTACGCCGGTCCGTAGAACGTTCCGTCGGCTCATAGAACGTTCTGCCGGCCCGTGGAATGTTTCCGCCGGCTCGTAGAACGTTCCGTCAGCTCGTAGAACGTTCCGTCAGCCCGTAGAACGTTCCGTCGGCCCGTGGAATGTTTCCGCCGGCTCGCAGAAGGTTACGCCGGCCCGTAGAACGTTACGTCGGCTCATAGAACGTTCCGTCGGCCCGTGGAATGTTTCCGCCGGCTCGTAGAACGTTCCGCCAGCCCATAGAACGTTCCGTCGGCCCGTAGAACGTTTCCGCCAGCCCGTAGAACGTTTCTGCCAGCCCGTAGAACGTTCCGTCAGCTCGTAGAACGTTCCGTCAGCCCGTAGAACGTTCTGCCGGCCCGTGGAATGTTTCCGCCGGCTCATAGAAGGTTACGCCGGCCTGTAGAACGTTGCGCTGGCTCGTAGAACATTACGCCGGCCCGCACCGGCTTCCATCCTGGAGTAAGAGTGCCGTGTAGGCTGCCGGGCTACGGGTAGTAGCCGCTGATGGTCCTTGCCTCCAGGCCCTTCTCCGCCAGTTGGACCTTGACGGCCCGGAAGCCGGTGTCCGGGCTGTTGTTGGTCGACTGGTAGGCAAGGTGGTACTGCGACCTCAGCTCGCGCTCGATCTGGGTGTAGACGCCGTCGAGGTCCGCGGTGCCGGACACGAACCAGCTCCGGCCGCCAGTCTCGGCGGCGATCCTTGAGAGCTTCTTCCCGGCCTCCCCGCTCCCCCCTTCGTCCAGGTTCAACCCGATCGCGTAGACCGCGATGCCAGCGCGGCGCGCGACCTCCAGCGTCTGGTCGTAGGAGAGACGGCTCGTCCGGTCCATGCCGTCCGAGAGCAGCAGCACGGCCCTCTGACCCTTCACGCCGCCCAGGTACTGGAGCGCGTAGGCGATGCTGTCGTAGAGCGACGTCTGGTCCTCGGCCAGGAGCCCGGTGAAGCCCTCCTCGAGCTCCTCCAGATCGTTGGTGAGGCGCACCGCCACGCGGGGCGCGCGGTTGAAGGTGATCACCGCCGCCTGGTCCGTGGGCCGCAGCGTCCGCTTCAGGAAACCGAGCGCGGCGGCGCGGGTCTTCGCCAGGTTGTCCCGCATGGACATGGAGTTGTCGATCAGGGTGACCACCCGGATCGGGGTCTCGCCCGCCGGCTCGATCACGCGGAGCCGCTGCGGCACGCCGTCCTCCAGGACCGAGAAGAGCCCGGGCGACACGCTCTGCACCGGCCGGCCCGCGCCGTCCATCACGGTGGCAAAGAAGTCCACCAGGCGCACGGCCATCTCGTCTGGTTGGTCCGGCGTGTTGAGCAGGACCGTGTCCTCGGCCGACCGGCCGTCCCGCAGGTAGGCCACGGCGCGCACGAAGCCGAGCTCCTGCCCCTGGGGAAGCTGGATCGGCTGAGCGTACGGCGGCTGATACAGCGTCGCGACCCGGTTGTCGTTGAGCCAGAGCTCCACCCGCTCCACCTTTTCACCCGGCGGAGTCTCGGCCTGGACCCGCGCCCGCAGACTCCCCTGGACGGCCTGCCCCGGTCTTGGCTCCAACAGGCGGATCGAGAACCGCTGCGAGCCCGAGTTGAGAACCAGCTCGTCGCGGGCGATCACCTGGCCCTGATCGTCGATCCCCTGGACAGCGAGCTTCTGGAGCTTCGGCGCCGAGCCCAGGTCGAGCGTGACCTCGTAGGGTGGCCGGGTGCGGGTATAGACCGATCGGCCGTCGAGCAGGAAGGCGACCTTGCGGACCGGGCCGTCGACCCGGGCTTCGAAGCGGGTCTCGCCGGACAGCGGCCCGCTCCCGGGAGGGACCAGATGGACCTCCGGCACGGTCGCGATCGCCTCGGTTGGCAACTCGGCCAGCTCGGGCACGGTCAGCTCCCTCTCCTCCTGGAAGAAACGCTTGGTGAAGAGATCGACCAGCTTCACCCGCAGCCGGTACAGGCCCGGCCGGAGATAGCGCTCGAAGACGAGCGGGATGAACGGCTGGGAATCGACGCGGGGATCGACCTGGAAGCTGTAGCGGAAGTCGTCCAGCACGCCCAGTCCGCCGACGACCTGGCCGGTGACCAGCAGCTCGCGCTCTCCAGTGACCGGAGCCGGGTGGATGAAGGAGTCCGACGGCACGGTCATGAGCACGCGCACCACGCGGTTGTCCTCGTAGCGGTCCGGATAGTCGACCTCCAGCCCGGCGCGCAGGCTTTCGTCCATGCCGGCCGGCTCGGACACGGGCTCCGACGCGAACCGCGTGTACCAGTCCCGCGGCTCGGGCCTCGGGCGGGCGAACGCCTTCTCGATCATCGCCCGGTACTGCTCGGCTCCCGTCGCGCCGATCCACTTCATCTCCTGGGTCAGCCTGCGGCCGTTCTCGCAGCTCTCCGGAGCGGCCGGGCGGAGGTCCGGCGCGTCCGGCCCGGGCTGCCAGAGACGGCCCTGCAGGAACACGAGCGCCATCCGGTACTTCGCGCCGAAGCCGGGCTCGTACGTCCAGACCTCGACAGGGTCCGGGCAGCTCGCCTCGAAGGTCGAGCTCGGCTCGCCGCGCAGCAGCAGGGCCCGGGCGCGGTCGTCCTGGAGATCTCCCCAGCGCTGGCGCGCCTCGGCGAGGCGCCCGGCCCAGCTCTCCTGAAGCTCGTTGCGTTCGGTCTGCGGGTAGGGATCGCGGACCTGCCAGAACCGCTGGACGAACTCGTCCTGCTGCGCGGGATCGGAGAGCCGCAGGAACGTCTCGCGCTCGGCGGCGCCGATCAGCGGCGCGACCTCGTCGAGCCAGGCCGGCTCCACGGCGTTGACGATGACAGGGAGGAGCAGGAAGGAAACCAGGAAGGCGGAAACGTGAACCTTTCTCGGCATTGCCCACCTCCGTTGGCGGTGCCGAGCGATCCAACCGTCCACCGACTCCCGCCCTTGCCGCCGTCACAGCAAGAGACGTGCCGAAAACTGCTTTTTCCTCATTCCGCCTTGGATTTTATGGGTCCGTCCAGCTCCTCGATGAGCGCGTCCGAGGCGGGCCGCTCCCGGCGCAGGCGCTCGGCGACCTTCTCCGCTTCGCGGAAGGCGCGCAAAACGTTCAAACCGGCCAGCTTCTTGACCTCCTCGTCGGTCCAGCCCCGGCGGAGCAGCTCCGCGAGCAGGACCGGATAGGTGTCCACCCCCTCCAGGCCCGCGGGCGTAGCGGTGATGCCGTCGAAGTCCGAGCCGATGCCGACGTGGTCGATCCCCGCCACCTGGCGCACGTGCTCGATGTGGTCCGCGGCCTGGGCGAGCGTCGCCTTCGGCGCCGGGTGCTCCTTCGTCCAGGCCTCCAGCTCGGCCTTCACCCGGTCCGGGTCCTCAGGATGGAGCGTCTTGAGGCGCGCCTCGGCCCCGTCCTCGTCGGCGTTCCACTCCCGCACCTCCTCCGACAGGAACGAGGGCACGAAGGTGACCATGACCACGCCGCCGTTGGCGGGGATCATCCGGAGCACGTCGTCGGGCACGTTGCGGGGGTGGGCGTCGAGGGCGCGCGCCGACGAGTGGGAGAAGATCACCGGCGCCTGGGCAACGGCCAGGGCGTCCTTCATGGTGTCCGGCGACACGTGCGAGAGATCGACCAGCATGCCGAGCCGGTTCATCTCCCGCACCACCTCCTCGCCGAACTTCGTGAGGCCGCCGTGCTCCGGCTTGTCCGTGCCCGAGTCGGCCCAGGCCACATTCTTCGAGTGGGTGAGCGTCATGTAGCGGGCGCCCGCGGCATAGAGCTGGCGCAGCACGCCGAGCGAGTTGTCGATCGAGTGCCCCCCTTCCATGCCGACGAGCGAGGCGATGCGGCCCGCCTTGTGGATGCGGAGGATGTCGTCGGCCGTGGTCGCCATCTCGAAGGTGTCCGGGTAGATCTCGGCGAGCCGGCGGACCACGTCGATCTGCTCCATCACCATGCGCACGGACTCCGGGCCGGCGTTCTCGACCGGGATGTAGACCGACCAGAACTGCGCTCCGACGCCGCCCTTGCGCAGCCGCGGGATGTCGGTGTGCATGCGCTTTTCGAGGCTGCCCGTATCGGACCGCAGGTCGAGCTGGGCGAGATGGTTCTTCACCCGGTTGCGCATTTCCCAGGGCACGTCGTTGTGGCCGTCCACCAGGGGAACCTGGTCGAGGAGCTTGCGGGCCCGCGCGACCAGGGCCGGGTCCGGGGGCGTCCACGTCTGCAGGGTCTGGGCCGCCGACGGGATGGCCAGGAGGATGAGGAGGGGGAGCCAGCTCGTCTTCATGTCTCGTCTCCTTGCGGGTCGCTGGCATTCTATCCGCGGGTTTACAATCCTGCATGCTCTCCCGGTTTCTGGTTCTCCTTCTCCTGGCTGTGCCCGCGGCCGGGCAGGTCACGGTGGTCGCGGCCGGAGACATCGCCTGCGACCCGGCGGACGTCGGCTACAACGGTGGCGCCGGCACGGCCACTCGGTGCCACATGCTGGCCACCTCGAACGTGGCGCTCGGCCTCTACCCCGCCGCCGTCCTCCTCCTCGGGGACAACCAGTACGAGAACGGCGCACTCGCCAAGTACCAGGCCTCGTTCGATCCGTCCTGGGGTCGACTGAAGGCGGTCATCCGTCCGGCGCCCGGCAACCACGAATACGCCACGGCCTACGCCCAGGGCTATTACGACTACTTCGGCATGGCGGCCGGCGATCCGGCCAAGGGCTGGCAATCCTTCGATCTCGGGGGCTGGCACCTGATCGCCCTCAACTCGAACTGCGGATCGATCGGCGGCTGCGGAACGTCCTCGCCCCAAGGCCTGTGGCTGGCCGCGGACCTTGCGGCGCACCCCGGCGTCTGCACCCTGGCCTACTGGCACCACCCGCGCTTCTCGTCGGGGCCGCACGGCAATGACGCGCTGTCCCAGGATTTCTGGACGCTGCTCCGGTCGGCCGGGGCGGATCTGGTCCTGAACGGTCACGACCATGGCTACGAGCGCTTCGCGGCGCAGTCGCCCACGGGCGCCGCCGATCCGGGCGGACCCCGCGAATTCGTGGTCGGCACCGGAGGCAAGGACCTCACTTCCGTGATGACGGTCCGCGCCAACAGCGAGGTCCGCAACTACGGCTCGTTCGGAGTCCTGGAGCTGACGCTCCATTCGAACGGCTACGAGTGGCGCTTCCTCTCCGACGCCGGAGCGGTCCTGGACTCCGGCCACGGGCTCTGCCACTCGGCCCTGCCCGCGCCGGCCGCGGACTTCCACACGCTGGCGCCATGCCGGCTGGCGGACACGCGCAGCTCGGCCCCCCTGGCAGCCGGAGTCCCGGTTGCCTTTCCGGCGACGGGCTCGTGCGGCATCCCGAGCGACGCCGTGGCGGTGGTGGTGAACGCGACCGTGATCGACCCCACGGCCTCGGGCAATCTCCAGCTCTACCCTTCCGGGCTCCTCTCGCCGCAGACGAGCATCGTCAACTTCCCGGCAAAGACGAACCGCGGCAGCCTCGCGATCCTGCCCCTGGGTCTGAAGGGCGGGCTCGACGCCCAGGTGTCCGCCGGCACTGCGGACGTGGTGCTGGATGTGACGGGGTACTTCCAATAGAGCCCGAGCCTTCAACGGCGAGGGTCCAGGTTGCCATAGATCTTCTCCCGCAGAGCCTTTTCGGCGGCGAGGTCGCCCATCAGGAACGAGACGTCCGAGAGCTTGAGGAGCAGCGCGGCCCGGTCTCCGGTGGTCTTCAAGGCCTCCTCGTACAGCCGCTTCGCCTCGCGCAGGTCGCGCTCGCGGAACGCCGCGTCCCCCTGGCGCTCCAGCCGGGCCGCGACAGTCTCGCCCTCCACCGCGGGCGTGGAGGGCTGGGCATCCGCCAGGAACTGGCGCCGGCCCGGCGCCACGAAGGGCGGCAGAGCGATCTTGCGGTCGGTGGCCACGACCACGTCGTCCACGTAGTAGGTGACGTTGGACGTGTCCTCCAGATCGCCGATGAAGGAGAACAGGCTCACCGCGGAGCCCGGGAGCGAATTGGCATTCGGCACGCCGGTCAGGGATACCACCGGCTTCTTGACGCCTTCCTCGAAGATGCGCAGGTCGTAGCGCCCGCGTTCGATGTCGTAGTCCGCGTCGATCCCATACCAGGTGAACGGCCGCAGCCGCAGAAGCCGTTTGGGGACCTTGTCCGTGGTGTGGAGGAGGTCGCCGTCCCGGGTGGAGAGCCAGAAGGAGATGCCGTTCCGGCCCAGGTTGAACCAGCCCGGACCGGCGAGTGCGATGTTCAGTTCCTCGGACGGATCGGTCACCAGCAGTGCGAAGTGGATGACCAGCCATCCCTTCCGGAGCTCGGGAAAGTAGCCTTGAAGCTCCGGAAAGTCATGATCGCCCGCAACGTCACGGATCTCCACGGACTGGTAGCCGCTCGCCCGGAAGGCGTTCGAGAGCTGGACGTTGGTGCCGGCGTTGCGAAAGACCGAGAACGTATCCGGGCCGGTGTGCGTCTTCCCGTCGTCGAAGCTGTAGCTGACCAGGATCGGCGACGGCTTCTCCGCGCCTGCCATCGGCACGGCCAGCAGGAAGATCAGGACCGTCCCCGTCAGCCATCGATGACGCCGCATCGTCTTTCTCCTTGAAGGGCTGACTTCAAGAATACCAGACTCCGGGATATCCTCCGCCCCATGATCAGTACCCAGGGATATGCCGCCCGCTCCGCCACCACCCCCCTCACGCCGTTCAGCTTCGAGCGCCGGGAGCCGGGGCCTCAAGACGTCCAGATCGAGATCCTCTACTGTGGCGTCTGCCACTCCGACATCCATACGGTCCGCAGCGAATGGGAAGGGACGGTCTACCCGATGGTGCCCGGACACGAGATCGTGGGCCGGGTGGTCCGGGTCGGGAACGGTGTGACCCGGTTCAAGCCGGGCGACCTCGCGGCGGTCGGGTGCATGGTGGACTCCTGCCGGCATTGCGCGAGCTGCGCCGAAGGGCTCGAGCAGTATTGCGAGAACGGCTTCACCGGGACGTACGGCGGCGTCGAGAAGGAGACGGGGCAGCCCACCCGCGGCGGCTACTCGGACAAGATCGTGGTCGACCAGGACTTCGTCCTTAGCCTCTCCAATCGGCTCGATCCGGCCGCGGCGGCTCCGCTGCTCTGCGCCGGCATCACGACCTGGTCGCCGCTCCAGCACTGGAAGGTCGGCAAGGGCCACAAGGTCGGAGTCGTGGGCCTGGGCGGGCTCGGCCACATGGGGGTCAAGCTCGCGCACGCGCTCGGCGCGCACGTGGTGATGTTCACCACCTCGCCGGGCAAGGCGGACGACGCGCGCCGCCTCGGCGCGGACGAGGTCGTGATCTCGCGCAATCAGGAGGAGATGGCGAAGCACGCGGGCAGCTTCCACTTCATCCTCAACACGGTCTCCGCGCCGCACAACCTGGACGCCTTCGTCGTCCTCCTGAAGCGGGACGGTGTGATGACCCTGGTCGGCGCGCCGGGCGAGCCGCATCCTTCTCCCAACGTCTCCAACCTGATCGGAGGCCGGCGCTCCATCGCCGGCTCGCTGATCGGCGGCATCCGGGAGACCCAGGAGATGCTCGACTTCTGCGCCGAGCACGGGATCGTCTCCGACATCGAGATGATCCCGATCCAGCAGATCAACGAGGCCTACGAGCGCATGCTGCGGAGCGATGTGAAATACCGCTTCGTGATCGACATGGCTTCGCTGCGGGGGTAGGAAGGACCAAAAGGACTGCAGGGACTGCAAGGACAGCAGGAAGACGGTCTTTGGTCCTTGGCGACCTTGCCGTCCCTTGGGTCCTTTACCGCACCCGCCACAGCTTGTGCTGCTGGACCGACAGCCGCCAGGGCGGGTTCTCCTTGCACAGGCGGATGCACCAGTCGAGGGTGCGCGGGTCCACCTGGTCTCCTTCGAAGGCGGGTGAGATGAGGTAGTGGCCGGCCTCGACCACGGTGCGCGGTATGGCCTGGCCGTAGCCGCGGACGTACTTCACCTCGTCCGCCTTGCGCTGGCGGATGGCGTGCTCGGCGACCTTCGGGCTTACCGTGATCCAGTCGATCCCGGGCGGCAGCTCGATGCTGCCGTTCGTCTCCACGGCCAGCCGGAAGCCGGCGGCGTGGAGGCCGTCGATCATCTCGCGGTCCAATTGCAGCCCCGGCTCGCCGCCGGTGAGGACGATCCAGTCGCAGGTCTCCGAGAGCTGGCGCAGCTCGGCCACGATCTCCTCCAGGGTCAGGCGGCGGCCGGACTCGAACTCGGTGTCGCAGTCGAAGCCGTGGGTCTCGACCGTGCAGGCGAGGTTGCAGCGCGACAGGCGGAGGAAGAGATTGGGCGTCCCGGCCCGGACTCCCTCTCCCTGCAGGCTGTAGAAGATCTCGTTGACGACGTAGCTCTTCACGCGGGCCGGCGCTCCACCCTCACCACGAGGCCGTCCCGGATCAGGCCCGAGGCGCCCGCGGCGCCAGAATCCAGGTCGGCCTCCACGAAGACCATCTGGGAGGCCGGGTCCACCTGCTGCGCCACCCGCGCGATGACGGCCGGATAACCATCCTCCTGCCCGTCGGGACGCCAGAGGATCCGCGTGCCGGACGTCCAGCGGGCAGCCTCGGCCGGCGGGACCGCGAAGCGCAGGAGGTAGCGGTCGCCCCGCTTCAGGCGGACGACCGGCTCGCCGGCTTCGACAAGCGCGCCCGGGTCGAGCAGACGGGCAGCGACCCAGCCGTCGGTCGGCGCGCGCAGCACGCGCCGCGCCGACTGGCCGCGCAGGCCCCGCAGCTCCGCCTCGGCCTGCACCAGGCGCGCGCGGGCCGATTCCAGCTCCTTCTCGCTGGTCTCCCGGTTCCCCCTGGCCACGGAGCGCTGCTCGGCCGAGAACATGTCGGGCGCGGCCTCGACGCGCGCCTCCCGCTCGCGCGCCAGGCGCAGCGCGGTCTCGGCCTGGGAGACGCCGGAGCGGGCCACCTGCACGGCCGCTTCCGCGCTCACGATCTGCTCCGGCAGGTTGAGGGGCTGGATCTCCGCCAGGACCATGCCCCGGCTCACCCGCTCGCCGGGCCGGACGCTCACGGATTCGAGCCGGCCGCGCAGCTCCGCGGAGAGGTTGACGGTTTCCGAGGCCACAATTACGCCTACATACGTGGAGACCGTTTCAGACGGGACCGGAATGACCGCGCCCGCGGGCCGGGCCGCAGGGACATCTGCGGCCACGGGCTGTGAGGACCGCGGCTCGCCGCAGCCGGGCAAGACCAGGAGAAGGCCGGCGAAGGCGAGACGGAGAGTGGGAGAGAGATGGAATCGGCTCATGGGGTGGACGACCGCCTTGAAAGATAACAGAACCGAGAATTCGGGTTAACCCGCGGCCAGGCCCCGCCCGGTTTCGACGCCGACTCTCTTGCAGAAGGGGAGCGCGATCCCGGACGGAAGCCTGACCGCACAACGCGAGCAGTATAGGAGACGTAACATGAAGAAGCAGATCAAGCGCCTCACCCTCAGCAAGGAGACCCTCCGCAACCTGTCCGAGCGCGACACCAAGGAGGCCATCGGCGGCTACACGCGCTTCGCCGGGTGTTCGGATGCGACCTGTATCTCGGACTGCAACACCTGCACCGAGAGCTGCCCGTCGATCTTCTGCTGAGGTAGAGCCCTGGCCGGGACGGCGATGCCGTCCCGGCCCTTGTTTCCTGGATCGGAGAGACCCCCGGATGTGGCAACCTGTCGCAGACCCCGAGATGAGCCGCCTCTGCTGGAGCGCCATCGACGAGATCGAGCTTGGCCTCGTCGAGTCAATATCGCCGACATCGGCCGGCTGGGGCCCGCGGCTGGCCAACGGCCGCGCCGGGCTGGCGCTCTTCTTCGCCTATCTCGGCGCCGCCCGCTCCTGCGAAGAGACCTCCGACCGGGCCCTTGCCGCGCTCGACCGGAGCATCGCCGAGCTGGCCGATGCGCTCCTTCCGCCGTCGCTCTTCAGCGGCTTCTCCGGCATCGGCTGGGCGGCCGAGCACCTGGCCCGGGAATTCTTCGCGGTGGACGACGACCTTTCGGCCGATCTCGAGGAGGCTCTGCGCGTCTGGCTGTCGGATTCCGAAGGCCCGCAGTACGAGCTGATCAACGGTCTTTCCGGCTTCGGGGTCTACCTGATCGAAAGGCTGCCGCGCCCCGGAGCCGCCGACCTTCTGGAGCGCGTCCTCGACCGTCTCGCCGCCACGGCCGAGGTATCGGAGTCCGGCACCACCTGGTTCACCCGGCCCGAGTGGGTCCCCACCGCGCAGCAGGAGTGGCGGCCGGAGGGCTGCTACAACCTCGGCGTGTCGCACGGAGTCCCCGGCGTTCTCGGCTTCCTGGCGGCGGCGCGGCGGGCCGGGCTCGAAGACGGCCGCCTCGCGCCCCTGGCCGCGGGCGCCGTGCGCTGGCTGCTCGGCCAGAAGCTGCCGGAACGGACCCGGTCCGTCTTCCCCTCCTCCTTCGCTCCCGGCCAGGCGCCCGTGCCGGCCCACACCGCCTGGTGCTACGGCGACGTCGGCGTCGCGGCCGTCCTGCTCTCGGCGGCGCGCGCCTTCGGCCGGCCCGACTGGGAGGAGGAGGCCGTGGCCATCGCCCGGCTCGCGGCTCGCCGGCCGCTCGCAGCGCTGGACGTGAACGACGCCGGCCTCTGCCACGGCACCGCCGGCCTGGCGCAGATCTTCAACCGCTTCCACCAGGCCACGGGCGACGAGGAGATGAAGCAGGCGGCCCTGGCCTGGTACCGGCGCACCCTGGATCTGCGGCGCCCGGGAGAAGGGATCGGCGGCTTCCTGGCCTGGTCCACCGACGAGACGAGCCTCGGCTCCTGGAAGGCCGAGCCCGGCTTTCTTCTTGGTGCCGCGGGGGTCGGCCTCGCCCTGCTGGCGGCCGTGTCGGGCGTCGAGCCGGCCTGGGACCGGGTGCTGCTCACCTCGATCCCGCCTACCGGCTTGACTTAGGCAATTGGTAAGATATGGCCTTGGAAACCACGAAACGGGATCTCGCGCCCACGGGGCAGACCGCCGAGCCGGGCACCGGCCCGGAGGGACTGCGCCAGATCCCGGCGCTCTGGGTCGGTCCCGAGCCTCCCCCGCGCCGCCTGCGGGAGCTGCTCGCCGACCGCGGCCTCGCCCTGTCGGTGGCCGCCCTGCCGGAGCTGGCGGACCGGGTCTCCGCGAACGGCGTCGCCATCGTCTGCTTCGGGCCCGGCTGCTCCGCGGACGAGGTGCAGACGGCCCTGGATCAGATCGCGGCTTCGGAGGTCCCGTGCCTGAGCGTGGTCCTCTCCGGCACGTCGGACCTGGCCGGGTTCCAGGAGCTGGTGGACGACGACCGGCTGTTCTATCTCTCGCGCGGCTCCCTCTCGGACCGCGACCTGGCCGGGCTGATCGCGAGCGCGGCCGAGACGCTCCTGCGCCGGGTGAACGCCGCCGAGCGCCAGGAGCGCTCGCTGCCGGTCGAGACGCTGCGCCGGCTCGCCCTCGCCCGCACCCTGCCGGAGCTGGCGGAGGCGGTGGGCGCGGCCATCCTCCAGGCGACCTCTGCCCAGCGCGGCCGGCTCCTGGTCTTCGATCCGCAGCGGCAGGCCCTCTGGAACCCCACCCCCGAGGACGCCGAAGCCGAGCCGGAGTCGGGCGACAGCCCGGCGGTGGGCCTGGCGAGCTTCATCCTGCGCACCGGCCTCACCCTCTGCCTGCCGCGCGTGGGCGAGGACCCGCGGTTCGATCCCGATCTCGACAATCCCGACGGCGAGCCGGCCGAGCGCTTCCTGGGCGTGCCCGTGCGCGGCGCGGACGGCGAGGTCTCCGCGGTCCTCGTCGCGGTGCGCCACGCGCAGGAGCCGCCGTTCGAGCCCCGCGAGATCGCGGCCCTGGAGAGCACGGCCGCGCACGTCGCCCCCTATCTGACCGCCCTGGCTCCGGCCGCGGACCTGATCACCCATCGCGGCCCGTTCCGGGAGCGGGCCCTGCGCGAGCGCGAGCTGTCCGCCATGCCGCTGGAGCCGCTGCGCCTCGCCCCGGGGTGGACGCGCTGGACCTACTGGCTGATGGTGGGCGCGCTCGCGGCCGCCCTGCTGGCCCTGGTGGTGGTGCGGGTGCCCGAGTACGCCTCGGGCGTGGCCGTGGTCCGCGCCGGAGGGCGGGTCGAGGTGACCGCGACCACCGGCGGCACGGTGGCGTCGCTCGCCGTGGCGCCGCAGGCCCGGGTGCGCAAGGGCCAGCTTCTCCTGACGCTCTCCAGCGCGGAGGAGGCCGCCAACCTGCGGCGGCTGGACCGGGAGATCGAGAGCAAGCTCGTCCAGCGTCTCCAGGCGCCGTCCGATCCGGGGATCGCCCAGGACCTGGTGGCGCTGCGCTCCGAGCGCGAGCTGGCCCAGGCGCAACTGGCCGAGCGCGAGCTGCGCGCGCCCGCGGACGGCGAGGTCAGCGACATCCGCGTGGTCGACGGCCAGCTCGTACAGGCCGGCCAGCCGGTGCTCGCAATCCTGGCCCGCAAGGAGCTGCCCTCGGTGGTCGCCCTGCTGCCGGGCGGCTCCCTGCCGCAGCTCCGGCCGGGCATGAAGCTGCGGCTGGAGCTCCCCGGCCACCCCTACGTCTACCGCTGGCTGGAGCTCGACTCGGTGGCCGGCGAGGTGATCGGCCCGGCCGAGGCCCGGCGCCTGCTCGGGCCCGTGGCCGGCGACGCCGTGCCGCTCGAAGGCGCCCTGGCGGTGGTCACGGCGCTGCTCCCCTCCCCCACCTTCGAGGTGGCGGGCGAGAGCTACGCCTATCGCGACGGCATGCCGAGCCGGGCGGAGGTGCGGATCAAGTCGGAGCGGCTGCTGTTCGCGCTGCTGCCGGCCCTCAAGAGCCTGTGGGGGGAGAATGGCTGAGCATTCCGATCTCCATCAGCGCTTCCCGGCGCTGGCCGCGCTGATCCCCACCCGGCGCCGGATCCGCTTCACACCGCAGACCGCGGTCACGGACTGCGGCCCGGCCTGTCTCGCCATGACGCTCGGCTGGCACGGCAGGACGGTGTCGCTCGACGACGTGCGCCAGGTCACGGGCCTCGCCATGCACGGCACGGACGCCACCACCCTGCTGCGGGCCGCGGAGCACTTCGGCCTGCGCGGCCGGGGGGTGCAGCTCAACGATCCCGAGGATCTCCAGTACCTGGAGACCGGCAGCATCCTGCACTGGCATTTCACACACTTCGTGGTGCTGGAGCGGGTCGAGCGCAAGGGCGCCTGGATCGTGGACCCCGGCGCCGGCCGCCGGTTCGTGCCGCGCGCGGAGCTCGACCGCGCCCTGACCGGGGTGGCGCTGACGTTCGAGCCCGGCGCCGAGTTCGATCGCGGCGGCGAGAGGAAGCCGCTCCTCGGCCGCTACCTGGGACGGGTGCTCCGGCACGACACGGCGATCCTGCGCATCCTGTTCACCTCGGTCCTCATCCAGCTCTTCGCCCTGGCGCTGCCACTCCTCACGGGCATGCTGGTGGACCGGGTGATCCCGCGCGGCGACTTCCAGTTCTTCTGGGTGCTGGCCGGCGGCGCGGCCGTGCTGGTCGGGTTCACGCTCCTCGGCGCGATGATCCGCGGGCACCTCCTGCTCGCGCTGCGCACGCGGCTCGACGCCCAGCTCACGCTCGACTTCCTGGACCACATGGTCCACCTGCCGTTCCGCTTCTTCCAGCACCGGTCGAGCGGCGACCTGCTGATGCGGCTGGGCAGCAACACGACGATCCGCGAGATCCTGACCTCGACGGTGCTCTCCGGCGCGCTCGACGGGATGATGGTCGTCCTCTATCTCGTCCTGCTGCTGATCGCGGACGCGCGCCTCGGGTTCCTGGTCGCCGGCCTCGCCGTGGTGCGGATCGTGGTGCTGGCCGCCGCCCTGCGCCGCCGCCGGCGGCTCATGTCCGAGGCCCTGGAGGCGCAGGCCGCGTCGTCGAGCTACCAGGTGCAGATGCTCTCCGGTATCGAGGCGCTCAAGGCCTGCGGCGCCGAGCAGCGGGCGGTGGACACGTGGTCGCACCTCTTCGTGCGCGAGCTGAACGTCTCGCTCTCGCGCGGCCGGCTCGACGTGTTCGTCAACTCGATCCTCGACGCCATCTCGCTCGGCTCGCCGCTCGCCATCCTCCTCTACGGCGGATCGCGCGTGATGTCCGGCGACCTGACGCTCGGCACCATGCTGTCGCTGGCCGCTCTGGCGGCCGGCTTCCTGGCGCCGCTCTCCACCCTGGTGACCAACGCCTCGCAGTTCCAGCTCCTGGGCAGCTACCTGGAGCGGCTGGAGGACGTGCTGTCCACCCCCACCGAGCACCAGGGGCGCGACCGGCCGCAGCCGGCCACGTTCTCGGGCCGGATCACGCTCCAGCAGGTCTCGTTCCGCTACGGCCCGCTGGTACCGCCGGCCGTGGAGGACGCCACGTTCGAGGTGGAGCCGGGGCAGCTCATCGCCGTGGTGGGGCCGTCCGGCTCGGGCAAGTCGACGCTCGCCGGCCTGGTCGCGGGCCTGCTGGAGCCGGACGAGGGTCGGGTGCTCTACGACGGCCGGCCGCTCGAGCAGCTCCCGCGCGAGTGGCTGCGCCGCCACATGGCGTACGTGCCGCAGCACTCGTATCTGTTCGGCACCAGCATCCGGGCCAACATCGCGCTGTCGGACCCCTCGCTGCCGCTCTCCCGCGTGATCGAGGCCGCGAAGCTGGCGGAGATCCACGAGGACATCACCGCCATGCCCATGGGCTACGACAGCGTGCTCGCGGACGGCGGGGCATCGCTCTCCGGCGGCCAGAAGCAGCGCATCGCGCTCGCCCGTGCGCTGGTCAGACGGCCGCGGGTGCTGATCCTCGACGAGGCCACCAGCGCCCTCGACGCGATCACCGAGCAGCGCGTGCAGCAGAACCTCCAGCGCCTGCGGACCACCCGGATCGTGGCCGCCCACCGCCTGAGCACCGTCCGGCGGGCCGACCGCATCCTGGTGCTGGAGCACGGCCATGTCGTGGACTCCGGTGCTCACGACGAGCTTCTCGCGCGGCCCGGCGTCTACCACGACCTGATCGCCGCGCAGTTGGAGGGGACCCGGACCGGAGAGCCCCAGGAGGCCGTGCGTTGACCTGGAAGCCTTTCATCGATGCGGAGACCGCCCGCCGCTGCTGGGATGTGATCGGGGAGATCGAACGAAGCCTTCTGGTGGAGGGGACCGGAGAAGCCCATTCGCTGTCCGGCGGCTCGGCGGGAATCGGAGTCTTCTTCGCCTATCTCGACGCGGCGCGCGGCGGCTCCGGGCCTGCCGCCGATACCGCGCTGGAGGCGATCGGCCGCAGCATCGACGCGCTCGGCGAGTCGGTCCTCCCCCCGAACCTGTACAGCGGCTTCACGGGCATCGGCTGGGCGGTCGAGCACCTCGCGCGCCGCTTCTTTGGCGCCGACGAGGACCTCTGCTCGGCCATCGACGACGGGCTCCAGAAACTGCTGTCGATCCCCGGCCAGCGGCTCAACTACGAGCTGATCGCCGGGCTTTCCGGCTACGGCGTCTACCTGGCCGAACGGCTGCCGAACGCGGCGGCGGAAGAGCTGCTGACCCGCATCGTGGACCTCTTGGAGGAGACCGCCGAGGTGTCGGAGGAGGGCGTCACCTGGCCCACGCTGCCGGAGTGGATGCCGGACTGGCAGCGCGAAGCCATGCCGGACGGCTGCTACAACCTCGGCGTGGCGCACGGTCTGCCCGGCGTGCTCGGCTTCCTGGCCGCCGCCCGGCGTGCGGGGTTCGACGACCCGCGCCTGCCGCGGCTTGCCGAGGGGCTCGCGCGCTGGCTCCTGGCCCGCAAACTGGGGAGGGAGGACTCGGTCTTCCCCGCCATGTGGGCGCCGGACCGGCCCGCGGAGCCGACGCGCACTGCCTGGTGCTACGGCGACCCCGGGATCGCGGCCGTGCTGCTCTCGGCCGCGCGGAGCTTCGGCCGGCCGGACTGGGAAGAGGAGGCCCTCGCGCTGGCGAGGCTGTGCGCCCGCCGGTCCGAGAAGGCCGCGCAGACCGTGGACGCCGGTCTCTGCCACGGCACCGCCGGTCTCGCCCACCTGTTCAACCGCTTCCACCAGGCCACGGGCGATCCGGAGCTGGGCGAGGCGGCCCTGGCCTGGACCCGCCGCACGCTCGACATCCGGCGTCCCGGCGAAGGCGTTGCCGGGTACCCGAGCTACATGCCCTCCGAGAGAGACAGGACCGGTGGCGACTGGTCGCCCCAGCCCGGCCTCCTCATCGGCGCCGCGGGCGTCGGGCTCGCCCTGCTCGGCGCGGTCTCGGACGTCGAGCCCTTGTGGGACCGGATCCTGCTCACCGCGATTCCGCCGCGAGATCTGGAGAATCAACCTTGACGAAGAGAGAGTTCGAGCCGTCGGAGCTGGTGGTGCTCCGCACGCCTATGCTGCCGTTTGAGGAATTCGAGGCCTGGACCGCCGGCCTGCTCTCCCCGGGCTGCCCGGACGAGGGGCTCGCCGAGGCCGTGGCGCACGACCGCGCGCTCCTGCGCGAGCGTCTGAAGGCCCTGATCGAGCGGCCGGACATCCGCGAGGCCCTGTTCCTGGCATCGCCCGACCTCACCGAAAGCCTGGACCAGTGGCGGCGCGACCCGGAGAGCAAGAAGGGCCAGCGCACCGAGCAGGGACTGGTGCGCTACTTCCTGCGCATGGCCACGCGGCCGACGCCGTTCGGCCTCTTCTCGGGCTGCACGGCGGGATCGGTCGGCCCGGCCGGCGAGCCCACGCGTCTCAGTCTCTCTCCCCGCGGCGACTACCGGCGGCACAGCCGGCTCGACATGGACTACCTCTTCGCCCTCTGCGAGCACCTGCGGAAGGACCCCGGCCTCCGCCCCGAGCTGCTCTACCGGCCCAACACCAGCCTCTACGAGGCGGCCGGGCGGTTCCGCTACGCCGAAGCCCGCGTGGCCGGCCGCCTGCGCAGCTACCACCTCGTGGCGGTCGACGTGTTCGACGCCCTCCGGGAGACGATCGAGCGGGCCGCGGACGGCGCCCGGCTGCAGGACCTCGCCGTGGCGCTGGTGGCGGGCGATCCCGACGGCGAGATCACCATGGAGGACGCGGAGGCGTTCCTCGACGAGCTGGTGGACAGCCAGATCCTGGTGGCCGATCTCGACCTGCCGGTGACCGGCGAGGAGAGCACCCCCGGTCTGCTGCGGCAGCTCGACGGCCTCGCGGGCGCCGCCGAGGCGCGCGACCGGCTCGCCCGCGCCGAGCACGAGCTGGCCGCCATCGACGGCCGGGGACTGGGAAACGACGCGGAGGCCTACCGGGAGATCGCCCGCGACCTGGAGCCGCTGGGGGTCCCGGTCGAGCTGTCGCGCCTGGTCCAGGTCGACATGACCAAGCCCGCCCGGGAGGTCCGGCTGGGGCGGGACGTGATGGACGAGATCCTGCGCGGCATCGGCATCCTCCATCGCGTCGCGCCCGTGTGGTCGGGCGGTCCTCTCGACGATTTCCGCAGGGCGTTCAAGGACCGTTACGGCGACGGCCGCGAGGTGCCGCTGCTGACCGTCCTCGACGAGGAAAGCGGCATCGGGTTCGGGCGCGCCGCGCGCGCCTCCGCCGAAGCCTCGCCCCTCCTCGAAGGGCTGCCCTTCCTGCCGGCCGAGGAGAGCCTGCAGGTTCCCGTCTCCGCCGCGGACCAGGCGCTCCTGCGCCTGCTCAACCGGGCCCTCTTCCAGGGCCGGATGGAGGTGGAGCTGACCGACGGCGACCTCGCCGCGCTGGAGCGGCCGAACCGGTCCCCGCAGCCCGACGCCTTCCACTCCATGGCGACGATCGTGGCAGGCTCGCCGGAGGACGTGGAGCGCGGGGACTACCGGCTGGTGGTCGAACACGCCGTGGGACCGTCCGGCGCCCGGCTTCATGGCCGCTTCTGCCACACCGACGAGGCGATCCATGCCGGGGTGCGCGCCCACCTGGCGGTCGAGGAGGCTCACGCCCCGGAAGCCATCTTCGCCGAGGTCGTCCACCTGCCGGGGGGCCGCGTGGGCAACATCCTGGCGCGGCCGGTCCTGCGATCGCACGAGATCGTCTTCCTGGGCAGCTCGGGCGCTCCCCGCGAGCGGCAGATCCGGGTGGACGACCTCCTGGTGACGGTGGAGGGCAATCAGGTCCGGCTGCGCTCGCGGAGTCTCGACCGGGAGGTGATCCCGCGCCTGACCACCGCGCACAACGTGACCCGTGGCGGCCTCGGCGTCTACCGCTTCCTGGCCGCCCTCCAGGGCCAGCAGCAGGCGAACGCCGTGATGTGGAGCTGGGGCCAGCTCGAATCGTCGCCCTTCCTGCCGCGAATCACCCACGGCCGGCTGATCCTCTCCCGGGCGCGCTGGCAGGTCCGGCAGGACGAGGTCAAGGCCGCGACCGCGGCCCGCGGCGCGGACCGCTGGCGGCTAGCCCGGGCGTGGCGCGAGGAGCGCCGCCTGCCCCGGATCGTCTCGCTCGTGGACGGCGACAACGAGCTCATGCTCGACTTCGACAACCCCTTGAGCCTCGACGCGGTGCTCGACCTGGTCAAGAACCGGTCCGACTTTACGCTCATGGAGCTGATCCCCGGCCCGGACGAGCTGTGCGCCCGCGGTCCTGAAGGCCGGTTCTTCCACGAGCTGCTGCTCTTCTTCACCCGCACCCCCGCCGAGCGCCCGGCCGCGACTGCCCGCAGGCTCCCGCCGCCGGCTCCTGCCCTGGTCCGGACCTTCCCGCCGGGCTCGGAGTGGCTCTTCGCCAAGATCTACACCGGCACGGCCACGGGCGACCAGGCGCTGCGGGACGAGATCGTCCCGCTGGCGCGCGAGGCCATGGCAGCAGGCGAAGCCAGGAGCTGGTTCTTCATCCGCTATTCCGATCCGGACTGGCACCTGCGGGTGCGCTTCCACGGCGAGCCCGAACGGCTGCTCCGCACCGTCCTGCCGCGCCTCGAACAGTCCTTCCAGCGGCTGCTGGCCTCGGGCACGGCCTGGAAGCTCCAGCTCGACACCTACGAGCGCGAGGTCGAACGCTACGGCGGCGCCGAGGGAATCGAGCTGTCGGAGGAGCTCTTCCACCACGACAGCGAGGCCGTGGCCGCCATCGTCGAATTGCTGTCGAGCGACGCCGGGGCGGACCTGCGCTGGCGGTTGATCCTCCTCGGCATGGACCGCATGATGGAGGACTTCGGGCTGGATCTCGAAGGCCGGCAGCGGCTCGCGGAACGGGGCCGGACCGGCTTTGCGGGGCTCTACCGCCAGGACGTCCTGCGCGGTGCCATGGCCGACCGGCTGCGCAAGGAGCGCGCGGCGCTGGAGCGCCTGCTCGCGGGAGAGGGTCCGGAGGAGCTCCAGCCCGCGCTCGACGCCCTGGCCACGCGCTCGGCGGCCTCTGCGCCCATCGTCCGGGAGCTGCGCGAGCGCGAGCGCCAAGGGCGCCTCCGCGGGCGCGTGGACGACATCCTGCTGAGCTATCTCCACATGTTCGTCAACCGGCTCAGCCGGTCCGCCGGTCCCGAGCACGAGATGGTGCTCTACGATTTCCTCGCCCAAATGTACGCCTCCCTGCGGGCCCGGGCACGGAGCCGCGCCGCCGTGACGCCGCCGGCGGTCACCGAGCCCCAGGCAGTCAGCAATGGATGACGGATTCCGGAGGTCAATTCCCGCATAGAAAGGTGGAGGGGTGCGCCCCTCTGCGTCCGGTCCACGAAGGGCCGGACCGTACCCGGGAAGGAGAAGCCCTGTGAAGAAGCTCCAGAAGAAACTGAGCCTCAG
>DATANP010000450.1:0-8997 GCA_036266195.1 Thermoanaerobaculia bacterium
CGCTGCGGCTTTACAAGACCCTGGAGCGCGTGGCCGAAAACCTCCTGCGGGCGCTGGCCGAGTTCTTCGGCCTGCCGCGCGAGACCTTCGCCTCCATGATGCAGGTCGGCAACAGCGTGCTCCGCGTCATCCACTACCCGCCGGTCTCCCCGGAGCTCGACCCCGCGGTGCGCGCCTCGGCGCACGAGGACATCAACCTCATCACCCTGCTCTGCGAGGCGACCGACTCGGGCCTGGAGATCCTCACCCGCGAAGGCGAATGGCTCGCGGTGGAGACCGGCGAGGGCCAGATCGTGGTCGACGCCGGCGACATGCTCTCGCGCTGCACCAACGGGGTGGTCCCGGCCACCACCCACCGCGTGGTCAACCCGCCGTCGGCCGCCAACCGCGAGCGCTACTCCATGCCGTTCTTCGTCCACCCCTACCCGTCGTGCGACCTGACGGTGAAGGAGCGCTTCGTGTCCGCGGACAACCCGCCGAAGTTTCCGCCGATCACGGCCGGCGAGTTCCTGGACCAGCGGCTGCGGGAGATCGGCCTCAAGATGTAGATTGGACGGACCGGCGCCCAGGATCGTATAAACTCTTTGCATCGATCCTGAACTACGGGGGCTCCAACATGAGGCGATCCATCCTTGTTTTCTTCCTGTCACTCGCCCTGGCCATCCCGGCGACACTGGTCCACGCCGACCCGGACCCGACCTACAAGGAGCTGCGGAGCGCGCGTCCCGACGGCCGCAAGGTGCCGGTCCAGGGGCTCACCCTGGAGCGCGACGTGTTCCGGTTCCAGTTCGACTCCGGCGCGTTCCACTTCCTGGCGCCGGTGGCGGGCCGCACGGTCGGCGCCGTGTTCGTGGGGCAGGGGAGCCTGCGGCTGAGCCCGGCCAGGCCCTCGGAACGGCGCCAACTCGCGCTCGCCGCCGGGGGCGACAAGGATTTCGAGACGCTCACCGAGGAATTCGACGAATTGGTCCTGCTCTTTGCCGACGACACGGCCGAGGAGATCCAGCTCCAGGCCCCGGCGCAGCCCGGCGCTCCGGACCCGAAAGCCGTGCAGGCCTACGAAGCCTTTCTCAAGCGGCAGAGGAAGGACTTCAAGACCAACTTCCACATCCGCATCCTCCAGGACCTCCTCAACACCCCGGGTCTGACGAGCGGCGCGTTCCTGGCTTTCCTGGACGGCAGGAAGTATCCGCCGGCGCTGGCCGCGGTCGATCCCTACGGCGCCGAGGCGCTCCGGCTGACCATCCGGCTGGGCGGAGAGGACAGCGTCTTCTTCGTGGCCGATCCGAATCGCGGCGGCGTCTGGTACCAGTGCGACCGCCAGGCAGAGGTGGACCGCAAGAAGGCCGTGCCCGAGAAGAGGCTGACCGACGCGCTGTCCTACAAGGTGGAGACCACCGTGGCCAAGGACGCCGACGTGGCCGGCACCACCACGATCCGCTTCCAGCCGCTTGTGGCCGGCCTGCGGGTGCTGCCGGTCCACCTGATGCCGAAGCTCCGCCTCTCCGAAACGTCCTTTGCTTCAGACGGGTCGGACCCGGCCTGGAAGCCCGCGGCCTTCATCCAGGAGGACGAGGAGGAGGACGGCGACGCTGCCGTGGTCTTTCCGGAAGGGCTTGCGAAGGGCTCGACCGTGCTGCTCCGCCTGGTCTACAAGGGCGACGAGGTGCTGAGGGATGCCGGCGAGAAGAACTTCGTGGTCGGTGCCCGGGAGAGCTGGTACCCGAACCTCGGCGTCTTCTCGGACCCGGCCGAGTTCGAGCTGGTCTACCGCATTCCCGCGGGCAGCGAGATCGTCTCCGTGGGGCGGCAGGCCGAAACCCGCACCGAGGGCGGCCAGGTCGTCTCGGTCTGGAAGACCGACCAGCCGGTGCAGGTGGCCGGCTTCAACTATGGCAAGTTCAAGAAGGTCGAGCGGGTAGACGACACGAGCGGTATCCTGGTCGAGGTCTACACCAACCCCGGGACGCCGGACATCATCCGGGAGATCAACGCAGCGCTGGGCGCCGGAGGCGGGGGCTTCGGCGACGAGGACTTCGGAGGCGGCCCTGACGGGCCGACGCTCGGCAACATGAATACCTCGCGACTGGCAGAGTCGGCGCTGGTGGACGGCGTCAACTCCGCGCGTCTCTACACGACCTACTTCGGACCGCTGCCGGCACGGCACGTGGCGATCACTCAGCAATCGCAGTGGGCGTTCGGCCAGTCGTGGCCATCGCTGATCTTCATGCCCTACCTCGCCTTCATGACCGGCACGCAGCGCACACAGGTCCTGGGGTTGCGCGGCCAGGGGCTCACGGACTTCGTGGACCAGGTGGGCTTCCACGAGTTCGCCCATCAGTGGTGGGGCCACCTGGTCGGCGCCGCCACCTACCGCGACCAGTGGCTGGAGGAGGGCTTCTCCGAGTTCTCCGCCGGGCTCGCCGTGCAGCACACCCAGGGCTGGCCGCAGTACGACCGCTTCTGGCGCGAGCGGCGCAAGAACATCCTCGACAAGTTCCCGGGCAACGCCGTGGCCCACAACGACGCCGGCCCGATCACCCAGGGCTGGCGGCTGGCCACGCAGCGCAGCCCCTCGGCCTACGGCGCGGTGATCTACTCGAAGGGCGGCTACGTGCTCCACATGCTGCGCATGATGATGTGGGACGGCGGCTCCCCGAAACCCGACGAGCGCTTCATCGCCATGATGCAGGACTTCACGCACACGTACGGCGGCAAGCTCGCGACCACGGCCGATTTCCAGGCGGTCGTGGAGCGCCACATGACGCCGAGCATGAATGCCACCGGCGACGGCAAGATGGACTGGTTCTTCAACCAGTGGGTCCACGGCACCGAGGTTCCGCGCTACAAGGCCGATCTCAAGGTCGCGCCGGGAGAGGCTGGCAAGTACCGGATCACCGGGACGATCTCGCAGCAGGAGGTCTCGAAGGACTTCCGCGCCCTGCTGCCGATCTACGTGGAGTTCAGCAAGACCGAGAGCGCCCGGGTGGGCATGGTGCCCCTGGTGGGCGAGGCCACGGTGCCGGTGGACGTCCAGATCGCCCTGCCGAAGAAGCCGAAGCGGGCGCTGATCAACGCCCGGGGCGAGGTGCTGGCGCGGGAGTAGGGAAAGGACCAAAGGGACCGCAGGGACTGCAAGGACATAAGACTGTAGTCCTTGCAGCCCTTGCAGTCTTTTTTGTCCTTCCGCTCATCCGAGCGAGTGCCACAGATGCAGCGTCGCGTAGGCCCGCCACGGCCGCCAGGACTCGGCAAGGGCGCTGGCCTGGGCCGGCGTGGTCTGCAGGGCCTTGATCACGCCGAGGTCGCTGGCCGGAAAAGCGTCGCGGTCGCCCAGGGTGCGCATGCGCACGTAGGAGGCCGTCCACGGACCGATGCCCGGCAGGGCGTCGAGCGCGGCTTCGGCCTCGGCGGCGGGCGCGGTCCTCAGCCAGTCCCAATCCACCGTGCCGTCGAGCACGGCCGTGGCGAGACCGTGCAGCGCCGCGGCCTTGGCCCGGGTGAGACCCAGCGAAAGGAGACCCTCGTGCCCGAGCGCCGCCACTGACTCGGGCCTTGGAAATACGAGCAATCCCGTATCGCCGATCCTCGGGGCCGGGTCGCCGACCCGGCGCACGAGCCGGTCCACCATCGTGCTCGCCGCGGCGAGGCTCACCTGCTGGCCGAGGATCGCCCGCACCGTGCCCTCGAACGGATCGAGATACTGCGGCAGGCGGATCCATGGCCGCGCCGCCACGAGGCCGGAGAGGAGAGGATCGCGGGCCGCGAGCCGATGGAAGACCTCCAACTGCACGTCCAGGTCGAACATCCGGGTGATCAGGCGGCGCAGCTCCGCGACCGGAAGATCGGGCGAGCTGTTGACCGTGATCTCGCCCGGCGCAACGCGGATCGCCAGCGCGACCGCCTGGTCCTTCACGCGCAGGCTGCGGCGGTACTCCCCACTCTCCAGGCTTTCGAGCGAAGGGACGACGCGCGCCGCCAGGAACCCGAGCGTCCAGTCGAAATCGAAGTCCCGCGGCGCGCCAATCTTCACCGTGCCTGCCTTTCCAGCTCCAGCAGCCGGCGCTTGCGCTCCTCGCCCCAGCGGTAGCCGCCCGATTCGCCGTCGCCGCGGACGACCCGGTGGCAGGGGACCGCGAGCGCCACCCGGTTGCTGGCGCAGGCGCGGGCCACGGCGCGGGCCGCTCCGGGCCGTCCGAGCGCGGCCGCGACCTCTTTATAGGAGCGCGTCTCGCCGCGCGGGATCTCCTGGAGCGCCCGCCACACCCGCCACTGGAACGCCGTGGCGCGCAGGTCGAGCGGCAGCGACAGGCGCGGGTCCTCGCCGTTCAGGTGGTGGAGGATCGCCTCGGTCCACGAATCCAGGGCCGGATCGTGATCCTCGTGGATCTCCGCGTTCGGGTACTCGCGGCGCAGCCCGGCCACCAGATCGGCGTCCCCTTCGCTGATAGCCCCGAACGTCACCGCACACACTCCGCGGTCGGTGGCGGCGACCAGCATCCTCCCGAGAGGCGAATCGGTCACCTGGTAGCGAATCGCGGCTCCCTTGCCGCCGCGGCGATAGGTCGCCGGGGTCATGCCCAGCCGGGCGTCGGACTGCTCGTAGACACGGCTGCCGGAGCCATAGCCGGCTTCGTAGGTTGCGGTGGTCACGTCGTCTCCTTTCCTGAGGTGCGATTTGAGTCTTTCGACGCGCCGGGCGCTGGCGTACTCCTTGGGGGTGAGGCCGGTCAGGCGCTTGAAGGTCCGTTGCAGATGCCAGGGGCTCAGGCCCACGGCCTCGCCGAGGCCGGCCAGGGTCACCGGCTCGTCGAGGTGCTCGTCGAGCCACTTCCGGGCGCGCTCCACGGCGCGCTCCGGATCGGTCGGTCCGGCGCTCTTCGGGCGGCAACGCCGGCACGCCCGGTAGCCCGCGCCCTCGGCCTCGGCCGCGGTGGAGAAGAAGGCCACCTTCCGCGGATTCGGCCGGCGCGATGGGCAGGAGGGCCGGCAGTAGATACCGGTAGAGGCCACGGCGTAGACGAAGCGGCCATCGAAGCGGCTGTCCCGCGATTCCACGGCAGCCCAGGCTGAGGTCGGGTCGATCGCGTTCGTTTCCATGGCGTAAAAATACCGCGGTGCCGCGCCGCCCACCACCCGGAGCTTGCTGTCAAAGTGAAATCACGCCGCCCAGACGTGGTCCCGCGACCGGCCTTCCCGCTTGCTCACGTACAGCGCCTGGTCGGCCCGCTCGGTGACCTCGGAGAGCGTCCTCCCGTGTTCCGGATAGCCGGCCAGTCCCATGGAGACCGACACCTGCACGAGCACCCCGTCGATCCGCAGCGGGTGCTCGGCCAGATAGGCCCGGACGCGGCGGCAGTAGGCCATGCCGCCTTCGCGCGTGGCGCCCTCCAGGCGGACGATGAACTCGTCGCCGCCGATCCGCGAACAGAGATCGTCACCGCGCGCCGCATTGCGCAACGCCTCGGCCACGGTGCGGATCAGGTCGTTGCCGTGCGCATGGCCGTAGGTGTCGTTGACCCGCTTCAGGTGATCGGCGTCCACCATCACGATCGTGTACGGCTTGCCGAGCTTGCCGCGCAGGTCCGCGGACGCCGTGAAGTGCCGCAGGTTCGGCAGGCCCGTGAGCGCGTCCGTGTGCGCGGCCAGGTAGAGCGAGCGCTGGAGGTTCGCGCCCAGGTTCCCGGACTCGGCGAAGAAGTAGGCCACCAGCCAGAGACCCATGAGCGGCCAGATCAGGCCCGCCACGGCCGCCCCCAGGTCCGCCTGGAAGGCGAGGCCGACGATCAGGAGCGTCGCCGCGCCGGCCTTGAGATAGGTCTGGCGGCGGCCGACCGTCGGCGTGCTCGAATAGATCACCAGGTAATAGAGGAAGAAGAGCGGGCTGAACGTGGCGCCGGAGAACAGGATCACCGCCGTGATCCAGGCCAGGTCGAGCACGGCCTCCAGCCACATCCGGCGCTCCATGGACAGCCCGGAGAAGATCCGCGAGTGGAGCGCCAGCGTGTAGACGACCATGCCGCCGGCGAGGCCGCCGAGAAGGAACCGGTTGGCGCCGGGCGTGAGCACGCCGTAGAGCACCACCAGGGTCGCGGCCAGCCAGTGGAGATTGCGCACCAGCGGCGAGTACGAGCGGAACCGCTCGCGCTCGATCGCCGCCAGGGCCGTCGAAGTCTCCAGCGTGCGGGGATCCACCTCGCCTTGGGCCGGGGTCATCCTCTCGTCTCTTCCCTTACCGAATAGCTGAGCAACTATATCAGGGAAGGGCCAGCCCGGCGCGGGAGAGCCGCGCCGGGCTGTGAAGACTAGGAGAAGCGCGGGCGGAAGCCGCGCAGCTTCGGGCTGGAGGCGACGAGCGCCTTGAGCCGTTCCACGCGGCTCGCGATCTTGCCGGCCGACGCGCGGACCAGCGAGTCGTCGCCGGTCGGCAGGGGGATCGTCGGGCGGAACTGCGGCGCGCGCCGGGCATCGATCACGTGCTCGAAGCCGGACGCGAGCTTGATCAGCGTCGGCTCGCTGAACGCCGTGCCGAAGAAGCTGATGCCGATCGGCAGCCCGAACGCGAAGCCCGCGTTGACGTTGATCGCCGGGTAGCCGGCCATGGCCGCTGCGGTCGAGCTGGCGCCGAGGAAGTGGTCGCCGTTGACCAGGTCCGTGGTCCAGGCCGGCGAGCCGGTCGGAGCGATCAGCGCGTCCAGGTCGTTCTCCGCGAGCGCCGCGTCGATGCCCTGCTCGCGCGACAGGCTGCGCTCGCGGGCCAGGGCGTCGATGTACTCCTGCTCGCTGAAGATCTCGGCCTCGGCGAGCTCGAAGAACTCCTGGCCGAACCACTTCAGCTCCTGCTCGAAGTGGTCGAGGTTGAACTGGATCACGTCGGCCATGTCGTGCACCGGCACGCCGGTGCGGGTGGCGAGATAGGCGTTGAGGTCGCGCTTGAACTCCCAGATCAGCACGATGATCTCCGCCTGATCGGTGAGGAGCTGGTCCATGGTCGGGATGTCCGCCGGGTCGACGATCGTCGCGCCGGCATCGGCCATGGCCTGGATGGCGTTCTCGAACACCGCATCCGTCCAGCGGCTGTAGCCGGTGACCCCGTTGCGCATCACGCCGATGCGGGCGCCGCGCAGGCCGTCCGGATCGAGGAACTGCGTGTAATCGGTGTGGAACTTGCCGGCGCTCGCCTGCGTGGCCGGATCGCGCGGGTCGACGCCGACCAGCGCGCCCAGCACCGCGGCCGCGTCGGCCACGCGCCGGCCGTGCGGACCGACCGTATCCTGCGAGTGCGAGATCGGGACCACGCCGGCGCGGCTGGTCAGGCCCACCGTCGGCTTGATGCCCACCACGCCGTTGAGCGAGCTGGGACAGACGATCGAGCCGTCCGTCTCCGTGCCCAGCGCGGCGGCAGTGAAATTGGCCGACACCGCGGCGGCCGAGCCGGAGCTGGAACCGCAGGGGTTGCGATCGAGAACATAAGGGTTTTTCGTCTGGCCGCCCACCCCGCTCCAGCCGCTCGTCGACGAGAAGCCGCGGAAGTTGGCCCACTCGCTCAGGTTCGCCTTGCCGAGGATCACCGCGCCCGCGGCACGGAGGCGCGCGGCCACCGTGGAGTCCTGCGTCGCCGGAGCTCCGACGAGGGCGTAGGAGCCGGCGGTCGTCATCATCTTGTCGCCGGTGTCGATGTTGTCCTTGAGGAGGATGGGGATGCCGTGGAGCGGACCGCGCACGTTGCCGGCCTTGCGCTCCTTGTCGCGCGCCCTGGCGATGGCGCGCGCCTGCGGGTTGAGCTGGATGACCGAGTTGACCGCGGGGCCGCCGACGTCGAGCGTCTGGATGCGCTCCAGGTACATGTTGACCAGGTCGGTGGAGCTGAGACCGCCGCGCTCCATGCCATCCACCATCTCCGCGATCGTAAGCTCCTCGATCTCGCGGGCCGGCTGCGGCCAGGTCGTCGGCTCGTCAGCCCCTGCGGAGCGGGTCAGCCCCGCGGCGACCGAAGCGCCGGCGCCGGCGATGGCGCTCCATCGGAGGAAGGCCCGGCGGCTCACCTCCCCGGCTGCTGTGCGTTCGTCTGGATCGTTCGAGAGGGACGGATCGTCGTCGCGGAGGAAATCATCCGACATGAACGTGTCTCCTTTCGAGATGGACGTGGGATCGCTCGCCTCAAGCTCTATCCTGGGGCGAGCTTTCACCATTCTTCCATAACCTAGGACGCCGGGAGGCAGGAAATCGGGACAATCTTTTCTTATCCGCTCCAGGGCGGATCGACCTTCCTCCAGAGGGCCGCGAGCACCTCCTCGTCCTCGCGGAGAGGCTCGTCGCCGTCCCTCATCAGGATCGTGATCCCTTCCTTCGAGCGCAGGGCGGACGGCGTCCGGCCGCCCCATTCGGCACCGGCCCGGCGCAGCACGAGGATCATCAGGCGGTCCTGGACGATGAACGCCTTCACCACGTCGCGGAACAGGGCCGACGCGGCGAACGTCGGAGCCGCGATCCGCGACGCTCCAAGCGCCACGTCGATGCCGAGCGCGGTCTCGATCTTGCGCGCGAAATCCGAGTCGAACAGGCGCACCACCGTGCGGATGCCGGGGTTCAGCCGCCGCGCGCCGAGGCCGATGCCCAGGTTCACCGAGTCGTCGTCCGACGTGGCCACCACCGCCCGCGCCGTCGCCACGCCGGCCCGCTCCAGCGTCTCGCCCACGCGGCCGTCGCCGAGCACCACGGAAGCCCGCGTCCGCACGTCCGCCAGAAAAGGCCGGTCCCCCTCTGCGTCCACCGCGACCACCGGAATGCCCACCGCGGTCAGCTCCCGCACCACCTGGAAGCCGACGCTCCCGATCCCGACCACGACCACATGTCCATGCCGGGGCATCGGCTTTCCGCCGAGGAGCTTGCGCAGCCGCGAGCCCACCACGTAATCCGTCAGCATCGAATAGAGCGTCGCCAGCGTGATCGATCCCAGGATCATGAGCACGATCTCGTACATCTTGATCCCCGGCG
>DATANP010000451.1:0-9484 GCA_036266195.1 Thermoanaerobaculia bacterium
GACGCGGGCGCGTGGCTCCTGGGGATCTGCGTCGGCTTTCAGCTCCTTTTCGAGTCCAGCGAGGAGTTCCAGACCCTGGATGGACTGGGTCTCCTGACCGGCCGCGTGACGCGCCTGCCGGGAGACGTTCCGGTGCCGCACATCGGCTGGAACCGGCTGCACGACGTGGCGGACCATCCGCTGATGGCCGGGCTCCGCGACCGCTACGTCTACTTCGTCCACAGCTTCGCGCCCGAGGGCGTACCGGACGAGCTCTGCCTGGCGCGCTGCACCCACGGCCGCGTCTTCCCGGCGGTGGCCGGTCGTGGCCGGGTGCTCGGGACCCAGTTCCATCCGGAGCGCAGCGGCGAGGTCGGGCTGCGCCTGCTCCGCAACTACCTGGAGATGGCTCATGGAGCTGCTGCCGGCGATTGACCTGCGGCGGGGCCGGGCCGTCCGTCTCCGGCAGGGCGACGACGCGCGGGCCACGGTCTACGGCGACGACCCGCTCGCCGTGCTCGACAGCTACGTTCGGGCCGGAGCGCGGATCGTCCACGTCGTGGACCTGGACGCCACCTTCGGTGAGGCGCCGCAGCGGGATCTGATCGGGCGGATGACCGGACGGGGCGCTGCCGTTCAGCTCGGCGGCGGCCTGCGCGACCGGGACGCCATTCGCTGGGCCCTGGACGCGGGTTGCAGCCGGGCCGTGGTCGGATCGATGGTGGGCCGGGACATCGAAGCGTTCCGTGCCCTGGCGCTGGAGCATCCCGGAGCGCTCGTGCCGGCCCTGGACGTCGAGGCCGGCGAGGTGCGCATCGCGGGGTGGACGGAAGGCTCGTCCTGGCGCCTGCCCGAGCTGTGCGTGCGCCTGAGCGGCCTGCCGTGCCCGGCCGTGCTCGTGACCGACGTCGAGCGCGACGGCATGCTCTCCGGCCCGAACTTCGACCTCGCCCGCCGGGTCGCGGTGGCGTCGGGCATCCCGGCCCTGCTCTCCGGCGGCGTGCGGTCGATCGAGGATCTGGAGGCTGCGCGCGAGATTCCGGAGCTTGGCGGAGTGATCGTGGGCCGGGCGATCTATGAAGGGATTTTCACGGTCGAGGAGGCGCTGGCGGCCTGTGGAGGAGGACGGTCATGAGCCTTTCCAATCTCGCCCGCCGCGTGATCCCCTGCCTGGACGTCTCCGGGGGACGGGTGGTGAAGGGCGTCCGGTTCGAGAATCTGGTCGATCAGGGCGATCCGGCGGAGTCGGCGCTGCGGTATGCCGAGCAGGGGGCGGATGAAATCGTATTTCTCGATATCGGCGCGGCTCCCGAAGGGCGCGATACGCGGCTCGACTGGGTGGAGCGCACGGCGCGGCAGGTCTTCATCCCTCTGACCGTCGGCGGCGGGGTGCGATCGGAGGAGGATGCGAACCGGCTGCTGCGGTCCGGCGCCGACAAGGTCGGGATCAACTCCGCGGCGGTCGAGGACCCGGAGCTGATCTCCGTCCTGGCCCGCCGCTTCGGCAGCCAGTGCGTCGTGCTCTCGGTGGATGCGCGGCGCCACGGTGACGGCTGGGAGGTCGTGACAAAAGGCGGCCGCCACGCCACGGGCCGTGACGCGCTGGCCTGGATCCGGGAGGGCGTCGAGCGTGGCGCCGGCGAGATCCTGCTCACGAGCATCGACCGGGACGGCACCCAGGACGGGTACGACACCGAGCTGATCTCCGAGGCCGTGCGATCGGTCGGAGTTCCAGTGATCGCCTCGGGCGGCGCGGGCACGGTCGAGCACCTGGCGCAGGGCCTGGCCGCCGGGGCCTCCGCCGTGCTGGCTGCATCCATCTTCCACCAGGGCACGTACACCGTGGGCCAGGTCAAGCGGGCGCTCTCCGAGGCCGGCTTTCCGATCCGGGAGGAAACATGATCGAGCTCCGCTACGACGACCGCGGTCTCGTTCCGGTCGTGGTCCAGGACGTCGGCTCCGGCGCGGTACTCATGCTCGCCTATGCGAACCGCGAGGCTGTCGAGCTGACGCTGTCCACCGGGCAGGCCCACTTCTGGAGCCGCTCCCGGCAGTCGCTCTGGAAGAAGGGCGAGACCTCGGGCAACACGCTCCAGGTCGTCGAGGCCGTGCCGGACTGCGACGGCGACGCCCTGCTCGTGCGGGCGCTGCCGGCGGGCCCTGCCTGCCACCGCAATACGCGCACCTGCTTCGAGCCGAACCCGGCGCGCCTGGAGCTGGGCTGGCTGGCTGGCGTGATCGCCGGGCGGCGCGACGCCGACCCGGAGGCTAGCTACACCGCGAGGCTCCTCAGAGAAGGCATCGAGCGCATCGCCCAGAAGGTCGGAGAGGAGGGGGTCGAGATGGCCATCGCAGCGGTGGCCGCCAGACACTCCGGACACCGCGAAGCGCTGGCCGGCGAGGCCGCCGATCTGCTTTATCATCTGCTTGTCCTCTTGGAGGCGAGCGGGGTCGGTCCCGAGGAAATCGGGAGGGAGCTTCTTCGGCGCCACGGTTTTGCCTCGCCGCAGCACTCTGACAGGGAAGCTCAATCAGATCGGAGCGCTGATGCCTGAAAAAGAGACGGGCTCGCCCCGCCGGGCCGTGCCTCATACCCGCGAGTTCCTCGCCGACACGCTGACGCCTCTCGGCGTCTACCGGCGGCTGGCCGAGCTGTCGCCGCACCGGTTCCTGCTGGAGAGCGTGACCGGAGGCGAGCGGGTCTCGCGCTTCAGCTTCCTGGGTGCCGGGCCGCGCGAGGTCTACCGCCTCTACCCGGACCGCCTGGAGGTCGAGCGCGGAGGCAAGCGCCGCAACCTCCCGGGCCCGCCGCTCGACGCCCTGCGCGGGCTCCTCCGGCAGATCCACAGCGAGACCGGCCCGATCCCGTTCACCGGCGGCTGGGTTGGCTACTTCGGCTACGACCTCATCCGCATGGTCGAGCGCCTGCCGGACCGTCCTGCCGATCCGTTCGGCCTGCCCGTGGCGCTCCTGGCGCGGTTCGACACCCTGGTCATCTTCGACCATGCCTACCAACGGGTGCTCGCCATCGCCAACGAGATCGAGGGCGAGGTGAACATGGCCGCGGCCGAGAAGCAGCTTACCCGGCTCTCCAGGCTGCTCACCCAGGAGGCCGGCGGCGGCGGCGTGGCCATGCCCGAGCAGTCGCCTGGGCGCGCCGCGGCCACGCCGAGCCTCGACGGCGCGTCGTTCCGCAAGGCCGTGCTCGCGGCCAAGGAGCACATCGCCGCGGGCGACATCTTCCAGGTCGTGCTCGCGCGCCGCTGGAACGTGCCGCGCCGGGTCGATCCGCTGGCGCTCTACCGCGCCATCCGCATGGTCAACCCGAGCCCGTACATGGTGCTCTTCGAGGCTCCGGACGTGGCGCTCGTCGGCGCCTCGCCCGAGATGCTGGTGCGCAAGCAAGGGCGCCACGCCGAGACCCGGCCGATCGCCGGCACCCGGCCGCGCGGCATGGACGTCGAGGGCGACCGCCGGCTCGCCGAGGACCTCCTGGCCGACGCCAAGGAGCGCGCCGAGCACGTGATGCTCGTGGACCTCGGCCGCAACGACCTCGGCCGGGTGGCGCTGCCCGGGAGCGTCCGCGTGGCGAGCATGATGGAGATCGAGCGCTACAGCCACGTCATGCACATGGTCTCCAGCGTCGAGGCCGAGCTGGCGCCGGACAAGGACGCGCTCGACGCGCTGCTCGCCTGCTTCCCGGCGGGCACGGTCTCGGGCGCGCCCAAGATCCGGGCCATGGAGATCATCGACAGCCTGGAGCCCGAGGTCCGCGGGCCATACGCGGGCGCCGTGGGCTACCTGTCCTACTCCGGAGACCTGGACGCGTGCATCACCATCCGCACGCTGGTCGTGGAGAAGGACCGGACCTCCGTCACCGCCGGGGCCGGCATCGTGGCCGACTCCGACCCGGCGGCGGAGGAGAAGGAGACCGAAAACAAGGCGGCCGCGCTGCTTGCGGCCGTCGCGCTGGCCGAAGCCCTGGAAGGGAGACGATCGTGATCCTGATGGTCGACAACTACGACTCGTTCACCTACAACCTGGTGCAGATGCTCACCAGTGCCGGGGCCGAGGTCGAGGTGCTGCGCAACGACGCCGAGAGCGCCGAGGCCATGCTGGCGCGCCGGCCCGAGGGCATCGTGCTGTCGCCCGGCCCGGGCCGGCCCGAGGACGCCGGGGTCTGTCTCGACCTGATCCGCCTGCACGCGGACGTGCCGATCCTCGGCGTCTGCCTCGGGCACCAAGCGCTGGGCCTCGCGTTCGGCGCGACCGTGGATCGGGCGCCGCGGCTCATGCACGGCAAGACCTCGCCGGTCCGCCACGGCGACCAGGGGGTGTTCGCCGGCCTGCCGAACCCGTTCGATGCCACGCGCTACCACAGCCTGGAGGTCAAGGAGAACACGCTCCCCGAGGAACTGGAGCCGCTCGCCTGGGCCGACGACGGCACGCTGATGGGCCTGCGGCACCGTTCGCTGCCATACTGGGGCGTGCAGTTCCACCCGGAGTCCGTGTTGACTGGCTCGGGGCCGCGCCTGCTCGCAAATTTTCTGGAGATCTGCCGTCCGGTAGGAGTGTCGTCGTGATCGATCCGAAGGAGGTCCTGTGGCGGCTGGTGGCCGGCGAGAGCCTGAGCCGCGACGAGACCGAAGAGCTGTTCGGTGCCCTGATGGACGGGCTGGTGAGCGAGCCGATCAAGGCGGCGCTCCTGGTGGCCCTGCGCATGAAGGGCGAGGCGGTCTCCGAGATCAGCGGCGCCGCCGCGGCCATGCGCAGCCGGGTGATCCCGATCCCGCACCAGGCGCCGACCGCGGTGGACACCTGCGGCACGGGCGGCGACGGCCGCGGCACGTTCAACATCTCCACGGCCGCGGCCCTGGTGGCTGCGGCGGCCGGGGTGTCGGTGGCCAAGCACGGCAACCGCTCGGTGTCCAGCAAGTCGGGCAGCGCCGACGTGCTCGCGGCGCTCGGCGTGAAGATCGAGGTCGACCCGGCCACCGCCGGCCGCGCGCTCGACGAGGTGGGGATCACCTTCCTGTTCGCGCCGCTCCTCCATCCCGCTATGCGCGAGGTCATGCCGGTCCGCCGCGAGCTGGGCATGCGCACGATCTTCAACGTCCTCGGCCCGCTCACCAACCCGGCCGGCGCCCGCCGCCAGGTCATGGGCGTGTACGCGCAGTCGCTCGTCGGGCCGATCGGCCAGGTGCTCCGCGACCTCGGCGCCGAGCACGCGCTGGTCGTCCACGGCGACGGCCTGGACGAGATCACCACCACCGGTGCGACGACCGTGAGCGAGGTGCGGGACGGAGAGGTGCGGACCTACATGCTGGAGCCCGAGCGCTTCGGCATCCGCCGCGTGGCCGTCGAGGACCTCGCGGGCGGCAAGCCTGACGAGAATGCCGCCCTCATGCACCGCGTGTTCGGCGGCGAGACCGGTCCGCTCGCGGACGTGACCGCGCTCAACGCCGGCGCCGCCATCTACGTCGCCGGGCTGGCCCCCAGCCTGGAGGAGGGCTACGACGCCGCCCGCGCCGCGCTCGCCTCGGGAGGGGCGGCGAAGAAGCTCGAAGCGCTCGTGGAGTTCCTCGCATGAATGCTCCGGACATCCTGGTCCGCATCTCCGAACGCCGCCGCCAGCGGATCACGGACACGGCCGGAGATCTGGTCGAAGGCGAGCCGCTCTCGCCGGCGGACAACCGCTTCCTGGCGGCGGTCTCGGGACGGAGACGCTCGGGCACGCCAGCGATCATCGCGGAGGTCAAGATGGGCTCGCCGCGCCTCGGATCGCTCCATGGCAGGGTGGACCCGGTCGCCCAGGCCCGGACCTACGCGGAGAACGGCGCTGCGGCTCTCTCGGTGGTGGTGGAGCCCGATTTCTTCCACGGCGGGTATGATCTGCTCGCGCTGTGCAAGGAGGCGTCGGGGCTGCCGGCGATCGCCAAGGACTTCGTGGTCGATCCGGTGCAGCTCGTCTGGGCCAAGGAGGCCGGCGCGGACGCGGTGCTGCTGATCGCCGCCATGCACGAGGCCGGCGAGCTGGCGCGCTACGCCCGGCTGGCGCGGGGGCTCGGCCTCGTGCCGCTGATCGAGACCCACGGCGCGGACGACATCGCGAAGCTCCTCGACGAGCCGTGGGAGATGGTCGGCATCAACAACCGCGACCTGCGCACCTTCGAGGTCGATCTCCAACACTCGATCTCCCTGGTTCCGAGCCTGCCGCCCGGCGCCGTGCGGGTGGCGGAGAGCGGCATCCGCGACGTGTTCGACGTCCTGACCCTGCGCGAAAGCGGGTTCGACGCCTTCCTGATCGGCGAGACCCTGCTGCTCGCGCCCGACCCCGGCGCAAAGCTGCGGGAGCTGACGGGGCAGCCATGACCCGGGTCAAGGTCTGCGGCGTCGTCGATCCGGCCAACGCCCGGCTGGCGGTCGAAATGGGCGCCGACTTCGTCGGGTTAAACTTCTATATCCGGAGTCCGCGGTACGTGGACCCGGACCGGGCGCGGGAGATCGCGGACGCCGTCCACGATGCCGGTGCCCGGGTGGTGGGCGTGTTCGTGAACCTTCCTGCGGCCGAGGTCGAGGAGATCTCCGGCCGGGTCGGGCTCGACCTGCTCCAGTTCAGCGGCGACGAGTCTCCCGAGACCGTCGCGCCCTTCGCCGGCCGGGCCGTGAAAGCCTTTCGCACCGGCGGCGATCCGGGAGCGGAGCAGCTCGCGGCCTGGGAGGGGGTGTGGGGGTGGCTCTTCGACGCCCCGCACGGCACGCTCTACGGGGGGACGGGCGAGGGTTGGTCGTACGAGGCGGTCGCCGGTCTCGCGGCAACCCGCCGGGTGTTCCTGGCCGGCGGCCTGGGACCGGACAACGTGCGGCGGGCCGTCGAAGCCAGCCGCCCCTTTGCGGTGGACGTCTGTTCGCGGGTGGAATCGGCGCCCGGCATCAAGGATCCGGAGCTGCTGCGGCGGCTCTTCGAGGAGGTACGGAATGCTCAGATCCAAGCCCCTTCCTGATGGGGAGGGTTATTTCGGGGCCTACGGCGGCCGGTTCGTGCCCGAGACGCTCATGGCGCCGCTCGCCGAGCTGGTCCGCGCCTACGACAAGGTCGCCAAGTCGCGGTCCTTCCGGCGCCAGCTCAACGACGTGCTGCGCGACTACGTCGGCCGGCCCACCCCCCTCTACTTTGCGGAGCGCCTGACCCAGGAGCTCGGCGGCGCGCAGATCTTCCTCAAGCGCGAGGACCTGCTCCACACCGGCGCGCACAAGATCAACAACGCCGTGGGCCAGTGCCTGCTCGCCCGCGCCATGGAGAAGGAGCGGGTCATCGCCGAGACCGGCGCCGGCCAGCACGGCGTGGCCACGGCCACGGCCGCGGCCTTCCTCGGCCTCTCCTGCACCGTCTACATGGGCAGCACGGACATGGAGCGCCAGCGCCTGAACGTGCAGCGCATGCGCCTCCTCGGCGCCGAGGTCGTGCCGGTCGATTCCGGCAGTTGCACGCTCAAGGACGCCATCAACGAGGCGCTCCGCGACTGGGTGACCAACGTGCGCACGACCCACTACGTGCTCGGCTCCGTGCTCGGCCCCGACCCCTACCCGCGGATGGTGCGCGATTTTCATCGGATCATCGGCGACGAGGCGCGGGTGCAGCTCAAGAAGACGGCCGGCACCGAGTCGCCCGACCTCGCGGTCGCCTGCGTGGGCGGCGGCAGCAACTCGATCGGCCTGTTCACCGCGTTCCTCCAGGACGCCAAGGTGCGGCTGATCGGCGTGGAGGCCGGTGGCCGGAGCGCGCGGCTCGGCGATCATGCGGCCCGTTTCCACGGCGGCGAGATGGGCGTCCTGCACGGTACCCGCACGCTGGTCCTGCAGGACCGCGAGGGGCAGATCGCCGAGACCCACTCGGTGTCCGCCGGTCTCGACTACCCGGCGGTCGGCCCCGAGCACGTCTGGCTCCGGGACGCGGGCCGGGTCGAGTACACCTCGGCTACAGATGAGGAGGCGATCGCCGCCTTCCACCTCCTGGCGCGGACCGAAGGGATCCTGCCGGCGCTGGAGAGCGCCCACGCCATCGCCGAGGTGGTCAAGCGGGCGCCGCGCCTGTCGCAGCGCCGGATCATCCTGGTGAACCTGTCCGGCCGCGGCGACAAGGACGTGGAGTCCGTGATCGCCTGGGACCGGGAGCACGAGACGCGGGCGCCTGCGGCCCCTGTGGCCCCTGCGGCTACTACCGCCGAGCTGATGGGAGCGACGAGATGAGCGCGATCGACGACGTCTTTGCCCGTTGCGCGGAGGAGGGGCGCGCGGCCTTCATCCCCTTCATCATGGCCGGCGATCCGGACCTCCAGGCCACGGATTCCTTCCTGGAGGCCCTGACCGCCGGCGGCGCCGACATCATCGAGCTCGGGGTCCCGTTCAGCGACCCGATCGCCGACGGCCCGACGAACCAGAAAGCCGCCGTGCGGGCGCTCGCCTCGGGTACCAAGCTCTCGAACATCCTCGAGCTGGTGGCCCGGCACCGCGACCGCCTCGGCGTGCCGATCGTGCTCTTCACCTACTTCAACCCGATCCACGCGCGCGGCATCGAGCGCTTCGCCGAGCAGGCGGCCGCCTCCGGCGTGGACGGCGTGCTCTGCGTCGACCTGCCGCCCGAGGAGGGCGAGCGCGAGCTGGTTCCGGCCCTTCGCGAGCAGGGGGTGGATTCGATCTGCCTGCTCGCTCCCACCAGCACGCGCGACCGGATCAGCCGCGCGGCCCGCGCCTCGTCCGGCTTCGTCTACTACGTGTCGCGCACCGGCGTGACCGGCGAGCGCTCCGCCCTGGCCCCGGACCTGGTCCGGGACGTCAAGCGCCTGCGGCGGAAGGTCGGCCTGCCGCTCGCGGTCGGGTTCGGCATCTCCTCGGCCTCCCAGGTGGCGTCGGTGGGCGAGATCGCCGACGCCGTGGTGGTCGGCAGCGCCCTGGTGCGGCTCATCGAGGAGAATCTGGGCAAGCCCGGCCTGCCGGCGCTCCTGGAGAACAAGGCGCACGAGCTCTCCTCCCCCCTGCACCGCGGAGCGGAACGGAAGAGGGCATGAGCGGAACGCGAGAGAAAAAGACTGAAGTCAGGCACATCCCGGCGCTGATCCACGGCCGCTATGTCCTGGAGACGCCCTCGCAGGTCGAGGGCGCGCCCCTCCTGGTCGGCTTCCACGGCTACGGGGAGACCGCCGAGCGCCACCTGGAAGAGCTGCGGCGCATCCCCGGCGCCTCCCGCTTCGTGCTCTGCGCTGTCCAGGCCCTCCATCCTTTTTACAATCGGACGGGCGACGTGATCGCAAGCTGGATGACCCGGCTCGACCGGGAGCAGGCGATCCTGGACAACGTGGGCTACGTCGCCAGCGTCGTCTCCCGCGTCAAGCTGGACCTGCCGGTGTCCGAGCGGCTCGTCTACCTGGGGTTCTCCCAGGGCGCGGCCATGGCCTATCGGGCCGCCGCGGGCGCCGGGCACACCTGCCACGGGCTCGTCGTGCTG
>DATANP010000452.1:0-10636 GCA_036266195.1 Thermoanaerobaculia bacterium
CATCCGCGCCTCGCAGAGCATGGAGCTCTATGACGAGGAGCTGGGCGCCGAGCCCTACACGCAGGGCATCGCGACGCTCTCCCCGTTCCTGCCGGAGGCCTACGACATGGCCGAGGCCATGGCCGAGCTTCAGGACGAGGCCCGCGTCCACCTGGAGCGCGGCAAGTTCCTGGTCACCCTCGGAGGCGAGCACAGCATATCGCAGGCACCGGTGCGGGCGACACGACAGGTCCATCCGGAAATCGGAGTCGTCCAGTTCGATGCCCACTCCGACCTGCGCGAGGAGTTCGAGGGCACCCCCTACAGCCACGCCAGCGTCATGAAGCGGATCGTGGACGACGGCATCCCCACGCTCTCCGTGGGCATCCGCTCGCTCTCCACGCCCGAGTCGAAGCTCATCCGGGAGCGCAACCTGCCGGTGATCTGGGGCCACCAGCTCGACCGGGCCGAGGAGATGTTCCCGAAGATGCTGGCCGGCATGCCGGAGACGATCTATCTCACCTTCGACATCGACTACTTCGACCCTTCCCTGGTCCCCGCCACCGGCACGCCCGAGCCCGGCGGCGGCCTGTGGTATCCGACCCTGCGAATGCTCCGCCACCTCTTCCACACAAAGAAGGTCGTGGCCATGGACGTGGTCGAGCTGGCCCCGGTCGGCGGCCTCCCGGCGAGCGACTTCCTCACCGCCAAGCTGGTCTACAAGTGCCTGGGATATCTGCAGGAGGCCGAGGCGAAGCGTCCTCGCGACGGGAAAATTCACGGGGCAGCCGCTGCCCAATGAATTTGGAGCGCCTCCCCTGCTGTGGCGCGGCGCCACGGCTCGTGGCACGGCGCCATGCCTCGTGGCGCGGCGCCACGGCTCATGGGGCGACGCCACGCCTCATGGCGCGACGCCACGCCTCATGGCGCGGCGCCACGCCTCGTGGCGAGGTCTCACCCCACCAGGACGCTGCCGCCGTTGACGTTCAGGATCTCGCCGGTAATGTGGCCGGCGAGCGGCGAGGCCAGGAAGAGGACCGGGCCCGCGATGTCGTCGGGTGAGGCCACGCGGTGGAGCGGGATCGAGCCGAGGATCTCGTCCTTGCGCTCGCCGAGCGCCTGCGCGGTCATGTCGGTGTCCACCCAGCCCGGCGCCACGGCGTTGACGCGGATGTCCGGCGCCAGCTCCATGGCCCAGGACTTGGTGGCCGAGATGATCGCGCCCTTGCTCGCGGCATAGGGACTGTAGAACGCCTCCCCCCGCTGGCCCGCGGTCGAGCTGATGTTGATGATCGAGCCGTTCTTCGACTGCCGCAGCAAAGGCACCGCCTCGCGGGCGCAGAGGAACGGCCCGACCACGTTGACCGAGAGGGTGGCCTGGAGCTGCCGCTGGTCGAGCTTCTCCAGCGGCTCGTGGACCCAGACGCCCGCGTTGTTGACCAGGCAGTCGAGGCCGCCCCACTCCTGCTGAACGGTCTGGAACAGCTTCTCGACGTTCTCGCGCCGCGTCACGTCGCAGCGCACCTTCCGGTGCGGGCGGGTCGACAACCGGCGCAGCTCGGTGAGCAGAGCGTTGGCCTTGACCCCGCTCGCCAGGTACTGGACCAGGACTGCGGCACCGGCCCGGGCGAAGAGCCGGCAGCAGGCGGCGCCGATGCCGCGGCTGCCGCCGGTCACCACCACCCGGTAGCCGGTGAGGTCGATCAAGCCGCGGCCTCGACCGGCATCGCCTCAACAACCATCGCGATGCCTTGACCGCCGCCGATGCAGGCCGACGCCACGCCAACTCCCCCGCCCCGGCGCCGCAGCTCGCGCAGCAGCGTGATGAGCAGCCGGGTGCCCGAAGCCCCGAGAGGATGACCGAGCGCGATCGCGCCGCCGTTGACGTTCAGCTTGTCCACGTCCAGCTTCAGCTCGCGGATCACCGCCAGGATCTGGCCCGCGAAGGCCTCGTTGATCTCGAACAGATCCACGTCGTCCATCGTCATCCCGGCCCTCTTGAGCGCCGCTTGGATGGCCGGTGCCGGGCCGATGCCCATGCGCGAAGGATCGACGCCCACCGTGGCCCAGGAGACGATGCGGCCGAGCGGCTTCCAGCCGCGCTCCTCCGCCCTCTGCGCGGTCGAAAGCAGCATCATGGCCGCGCCGTCGACAATGCCCGAAGCGTTGCCGGCCGTGACGAAGCCGTCCTTGTCGAACGCCGTCGGCAGGCCGACGAGGTCGTCCATGGTGGTGTCGGGCCGCATGTGGTCGTCGCGCTCCACGGTCTTGGCCCGCTTGCCCTTGCCCACGGTGACCGGGATGACCTCCTCGGAGAGGCGGCACGCCTTCCAGGCCTCGCCGGCCCTGCGTTGCGAGAGGATCGCGAACTCGTCCTGCTCCTGCCGGGAGATCCCGTAGTCGCGGGCGAGGTTGTTGCTCGTCTGCGCCATGTAGCAGCCGCAGTAGGTGTCCATCAGGGCCACCATGAGCAGATCCTGGAGCTGGCCCTGGCCGAGCTTGAACCCCTTGCGCGCGCCCCAGATCACGTGCGGCGTCTGCGACATGTTCTCCATGCCGCCCACCAGGCAGTTGGTCGCCTCGCCGGCCAGGATCAGGTGCGAGCCCGAAATGACGGATTGAATGCCCGAGCCGCACAGCCGGTTCACAGTGAGGGCCGGCACCTCCTGCGGCACGCCGGCCTTGAGCGCCACGTGGCGCGCGCCGTAGATGGCGTCGGGCGACGTCTGGAGCGCGTTGCCGACCACGGTGTGGTCGATCTCACTCGCCTCCACCCCGGTGCGGGCCAGCAGCTCCTTGGCCGCCGTGGCCGCCAGGTCGATGGCCGAGATGTCAGCGAAGTCCCCGTTGTAGTCGATCATCGGGGTGCGGTATCCGTCGACGAGGACCAGGTCTCGTACGTTCATCAGCGATAGCCTCCGTCAGGCAATCCTATAAGAGACAGTGTGGAAGCGGCGCCGCCAGCGATTGAAGTCGTCGCCGGGTGAGGTCCGGTGCGTGAGCAGGACGAGCACCCGTTGCCGGGTCGGGTCGATCCAAAGGCTGCCGCCCGCGAAGCCCGTGTGACCGAAGGAGCCGGGCGGGAGCGCCGGTCCGGCGCTGCCTCGCAGGGTTCTCCGCCACCAGCCCAGGAGGAAGGGGCGTCCGGTCAGGGCTTGTGCGATGGCCTCCTGTTTCAACAGGCGGCGCGGCACGGCCCATTCCGCGCCGAGCTTCCAGAGGTCCCGCGCCGTGCCGAACAGCCCGGCATGGCCCGTCAGATCCCCTCTCATCAGGAACCTCGCGTTTCCGTCCTGCGGCCTCCCGACCGGCGGCGGACCCTGAAGCTGGATGGTTATACCCATCCTCGCCGCCAGCTCCACCTCCTTGTCCGTGTCCATCCGGCTGACGGCCACGTCCGGACGGTTCCCCGGCGCCGGCTCGACTCCGGTCATTTCCAGCGGATCGAAGACGCGCGACCGGAGCAGGTCCGCCAGCGGCTCCCCCGCTGCTCGCTCCGCCGCCATGCCGTACAGGAGGAAGTCCGGATCGCTGTATACCGGCTTCCGGGTGTCCCTAAGCAGGTCCCCGCGGAGCAGGAGATCCAGCGCCTCCTCCTTCGAGCGGCACAGGTGGTAAAACGGCGCCCAGGCCACCAACCCGGACCGGTGCCGCAGCAGATCGGACATCGTCCGCTTCGCCAGCTCCGGGTGCGCTTCGCTCCAGACCTCCCCGATCCGGGTCGAGAGCGGCAGCGTGCCCTCGGCGTCGAGAGCCAGGGCCAGGGTCGCGGTGATCGGCTTGGTCAGCGACGCGTAGTCGAACCGCGTCTCCGGCGTGGCCCCGGCCTCTCCTTCCCAGAGGATCTCCGCCGCCGTGCCCACCACGGCCGCGGCGGCCGACGCGGTGCCGGTCGCGAGAAGGGAGTCGAGGAAATCCTTCATTGGTAGTTCGCAGGGTCTCCGGTCTGGAACACCACGACCCGCTGCCCTTCCGAGAAGGTACCCCTTGCCGCGAGGTCCTCGACCGCAGCCAGGGCGGCGGCGCCTTCGGGGCCGAGAAGAAGACCTTCGAGCCGGGCGGCCCGGCTCGTGATCTCCGCGAGGCGCTGCTCGTCCACCGCGATCGCCGTGCCTCCCGACTCCCGGACCGCCTTGAGGACCAGGAAGTCGCCGATCGCCTTCGGCACGCGCAGGCCCCAGACGCGCGTGTCCGGGTTCTCCCAGGGCTCCGCCGCGGCCTCGCCCCGCTCGAAGGCGCGGACGATCGGCGCACAGCCGGCTGCCTGGACCACGGCGAAGCGCGGCCTCTTCTCTCCCACGAGACCGAGCCGGCGCAGCTCGTCGAAGGCCTTGTGCATGCCGACGATCCCGGTGCCGCCGCCCAGCGGATAGACGATCCAGTCCGGCAGCTCCCAGCCGAGCTGCTCGGCCAGCTCCAGGCCCATGGTCTTCTTGCCCTCGACCCGGTAGGGCTCGCGCAGGGTCGAGATGGTCCAGAACCCGTCGTCCTGCCGGAGGAGCTTCGCCGCCTCCACCAGGGTGCCCGGCGACAGGAGCACCTCGGCGCCATGCTCGCGGCAGCGCTCCTCCACCGTCTTCGGCGTGTCCTCGGGCAGGGCCACGCGCGCGCGCAGCCCGGCCGCGGCGGCATAGGCGGTCATGGCGAGAGCGGCGTTGCCGGCGCTCGCGAGCTGCACCCCGGCCGCGCCCAGCTCCCGCGCCCGGTTCACGGCCAGCGACAGGCCCCGCGCCTTGAACGAGCCCGTGGGGTTGCGCGCCTCGTCCTTGACCAGCAGCTCGATATTGGCGGGGGTGGCAGGCCCCATGCGCCGCAGGCGAACCAGCGGCGTCCCGCCCTCGCCCAGGTCCACCCGGTCCTCGAAGCGGGAGACCGGCAGCAGCTCGCGATAGCGCCAGAGCGTCCAGGGGCGATCGGCCAGCGAGTGCCGCAGAAGGTCTCCCTTGCGCGGATCGAGCTCGTACTCCACCAGCCACGGAGCCCCGGCGGGAGAGAGGAAGGCCGGCTCGTCGAGCGGCGCGGTTTCGCCGGTCCGCGAGCAGACCAGGTGTCGGGCCCAGTGGCCCCTCACCCCCTGACCCCCTCTCCCATCCCCTCCCATCCTCCGGGAGAGGGGGGACGCCTGCGGGCAATCCGGATTGAAACATGCGCCTCTGTCTCAGAAATGTTCCCCCTCTCCCGGGCGGGCGGGAGTGCGGTGGGAGAGGGGGCCAGGGGGTGAGGGGTCACTTCGTCTCCTTTTTCTCCAGCCGAGCCACCAGCTCGGCGTTCGCACGGACCGCCGGCGAGGGCTCCGGCGGTGCGCCCTGGAGCAGGCGCCGGACCTCGGCGATGTCGCGGTCCAGCTCGGCCTTCTTCCTGGGATCGGCCGCGGCCCGGCTCCGCTCCTCCAACGAGCGCAGGATCCGGCGCCGGCCCTCGATCACCTTCGCATCGAGCGCGGACGACAACCCGGCCAGCCGCGCCTCCTGCACGCGGTCGCGGACCCAGGCGTACTCCCGAGGTCTGAAATCCGCCTCCGTACCTTTTAGATAGAGCCGCACCTGCGCCTCCGTGAGGCGGCCATCCGCCGGTGGCTGGAACGGTTCGGGCTTCTCCGGTTCGCGATGGCAGGCGGACAGGAGGACCAGGGCCATAAAGACGACGCGCTGCCGCCTCATTCCGTCCGCTTGCGCACCACCAGGCGCACGGGCACGCCGGGGAGGTCCAGCTCCTCGCGCAGGCGGTTCTCCAGGTAGCGCCGGTAGTTGTGGTTGCGCGGCAGCGCCCGGTTCGCGAACAGCATGAACGTGGGCGGCGCGGTCGAGACCTGCGTCGCGTAGTACAGCCGCCAGGGCGCGCCGTGGAGGGCCGGCGGGCTCACGCGCTTGATCGCGCCCTCGAAGAACCGGTTGAGCTGGCCCGTGCTCAGGCGCACGTGATACGCCTTCAGAGCCTGGTCGATGGGCCGCCAGAGCTTTTCCACTCCGCGGCCGGTGAGCGCCGAGACGTTGATCCGGCCGGGGCCCGACAGCAGCTCGTCCATCCGCTGCATCTGGAACTCAACCTTCTCGCGCTTCTCGTCGTCCAGCAGGTCCCACTTGTTGATCGCCACCACCGCGGCGCGGCCGAGCTCCCAGATGGTTCCGGCGATCGCGAGGTCGCCGCTCGTGATCCCCTGCGAGGCGTCGATCACCAGCACCGCCACCTGCGCGCGCTCGATCTGCCGGCGGGCCATCATCACCGCCAGCTCCTCGGGCTGGCCCGAGGTCTGGCTCCGGCGCCGGATGCCCGCGGTGTCGATCAGGAGATAGGATTTGTCGCCCCGCGTGACCAGCGTGTCCACCGGATCGCGGGTGGTGCCGGCCACGGGCGAGACCAGCGAGCGCGGCTGGCCGGAGATACGGTTGAGAAGCGACGACTTGCCCACGTTCGGCCGGCCCACGATCGCCACCGGCGGCGCGTCGGGCGTCGGCACCTCCGCAATCTCGGGCAGCGACAGGGCCAGCGCCTCGCGCAGGTCTTCGATGCCGCCGCCGTGCTCGGCCGAGATCAGGATCTGCTGGTCGATCCCAAGCCCGTAGAACTCGGAGAAGCGCTCGCGGGCCTCCCGCGTGTCCGCCTTGTTCACCACCAGGATCGTCCGCTTGCCGTAGCGGCGGATGCGCTCCCACACCACCTCGTCCGCGGAGACCAGCCCCTGCTTGCCGTCGACGACCATGAGCAGGAGGTCGCTCTCCTCGATCGCCAGGAACACCTGCGCCGAAAGGCCGAGCGGATCGTCCTCCGCCTGGATCAGCCCGCCCGTGTCGACCAGTTGGAAGGCGCGCTCCTCGCTCAGATGCACGAGGCCGGTGATGCGGTCGCGGGTGACGCCGGGCATGTCGTGGACGATCGCCTGCCGCTTTCCAACCAGGCGGTTGAAAAGCGTGGATTTGCCTACGTTCGGACGGCCCACGATAGCGACGGTCGGAGTCAGCGCCATGGCGTGGCGCAGCATACCATCTGATCCCGTGCCCCCTCTCCCCGGCCCTCTCCCCCGAGACGGGGGAGAGGGAGTCCTCCAGACCACCCGGAAGGACAGCGACAGGACCGCCCAAAACCGATAGCATTCCGGCGATGTCTACGCGCGCCCGACTCCGAGAGGACGAACGGGAAGCCGGGCCGCGGCTCCCATCGATGCCCTTGTGCGTCGGACGGGAGGACGAGACGCGCGCCCTCGTCGCCGACCTGCTGCACGGCTCCTCCCCGATCGCCGTGACCGGCCCGGCCGGCATCGGCAAGGCCACCCTGCTCCTGGCCGCCCTCCACCATCCGGAGCTCGAAGCCCGCTATGGAGACCGGCGGATCTTCGTGCGCTGCGATGGCGCCCGCAGCTTCGACGCCCTCCTCGTCGTCCTCGCCCGCGCTCTCGGCCTGGAGCCCTGGCAGGACCTGGAGGATCGCCTGCTGAAGACGCTCGAAAAGGCTCCCGCCGTCCTCGCCCTGGCGGATCTGGACGTTCCGTGGGCAGCCGACCCGGAGAGGACCGAGGCTCTCCTCGCCCATATCGGCACCCTTCACGACCTGGCCCTGGCCTTCTCCGTGACCGGCGACGAGCTGCCCGCGGGACCCGCCAGCCGGCCGCCGCTCTGCCTCGGACCCCTGGAGCAGCCGGCCGCCCGCGACCTCTTCCTCACTCTCGCAGGCCCGCGGTTCCAGGACGACCCCTGCCTCGATCCTCTCCTGAATCTCGTGGACCGCGCCCCCCTGGCGGTCTCCGTGCTGGCGCGCGCGGCCCGGTCCGAGCCGAGCCTCTCCGTGGTCTGCGAGCGCTGGCAGACCTGCCGCGACCAGCGCGCCGCCCGCCTCCGCTGGCAGGGCGTCCAGGAGTGGCTCCTGCACGTCGAGGTCCCCCTGGAGGTCGTGCTGACCGGCCCGGGGATGATGACCCCGGACGCGCTGCGGCTCCTCTCCCTGCTGGCCGACCTTCCGGACGGCGTCCGCCTGGAAGACGTCCCCCGGCTCCTCCCGGTCGAAGCCGATGTCACCCCGACCCTCCTCGACGCGGGCCTCGCCTTCGAGGAGCACGGCCGGCTCCGGGTCCTGGCGCCGGTCCGCGAAGAGGTCAAGCGCGAGCATCCGCCGGACGAGGCAGACCTCGACCGCGCCGTAGCCTTCTACCTCGCCCGCGGCACGGCGGCGGAGTGGACCGAGGAGCCGGGCAACATCCACGCCATGCTCCTCCTCGGCCTCGAAAGCTCCGACCCGGAACCGGCGCTCCGGGCGGCTCTCCCTCTCTGCCGCATGGAGCGCGATGCCCGCGGCGAGGCCCACTGCCTGCGCCGGCTCGGCGACACCGCGCTGGAGCGCGACGACCTCGAAGCCGCCCGGCTCCGGTACGAGGAAGCCCTGCCCGTCTACCACCGGCTGCGCGACCCGTCGGGCGAGGCCAACTGCCTCCGCAGCCTGGGAGACATTGCGGCGATCCGCATGGAATTCACGGCCGCGCTCGGCAGGTACTCCGAGGCCACGGCCCTGTTCCACCGCGCCGGCAACCTTCAAGGGGAGGCGCACTGCCTGCGCGCCCAGGGCGATCTCGCCCTCGTCTCGAACGATCTGGACGGCGCCCGCGACTGCTACCGGGAGGCCCTGGCGATCTACCGCCGGATCGGCGACCTCCTGGGCCAGGCCAACTGCCTCCAGCGCGAAGGGGACCTGGCCGTCGCGCTCTCGGACGCCTGCGCCGCCCACTTCCGCTACGAAGAGGCCCTGAGCCTCTGTGAAAAGATCCGCGAGCCCTACTCCCTCGGCCTCATCCACGTCCGCCTCGCCCTCATGATGAAGGAAGGCTCGCCCGAGCGCCGGCAGCACGTCGAGGCCGCCCGGGAGAGCTGGCAGGGCATCGGGAGGACGGACCTGATGGAGATCCTGGAAGGTCTGGCTGAAGCGACCTAGGAGCGCAGCCCGCCGCGCCCCTGCGCCGGCCGGCGAGAGCACCGGCAATCACAGAGCTTTCGCAAGAAACGCATTCCGCGTCGCGTCCACCTCCGTTGTACAGCCACCGGCGAAGCCGCGGAGGCTTCGCCGTCCATGCACAAGGAGAGCACATGACGAGACGAATGTGGTGGTCGGCCTTCATGATCAGCGCGGCCCTGGGCCTTCTGATCGGAGCTGCGCCGGTCCAGGCGCAGTGCACCCTCTATATCTTCGGGGGCTCGGGCAATGACATGCTCACCGGCACCAGTGGATCCGACTGTATCTACGGCCTGGGCGGAGCGGACAACATCAGCGGCCTGGACGGCAACGACACTCTCGACGGTGGCACCGAGAACGACACCATGAACGGCGGCTACGGTTCCGACACCATGTACGGGTATACGGGCAGCGACGACATGGCCGGCGGCCCCCAGGGCGACATCATGTACGGCGAGACCGAGAACGACACGGTCAGTGGCGGCCCGGGCAACGACTCCGTGTATGGCGGCTCGGGTGACGACATCCTGAACGGCAACGACGGGACGGACTATCTCGACGGCGAGTCAGGGACCGATACCTGTTCCACCGGGGAGACGTACGTCAACTGCCCGTAAAGAAATCTCCGGGGCCGGCCGGCGTTCGCCGGCCCCGGGCTTCGTCATCGCCGAGACATGCGCATGCTCAGGAAAGCGGGCCTCCTTGCGGCCGTTCTGCTTCATCTCGCCTTCGGCCTTCCCCTTCTCGGCCAGCCGCGGCTCAGCGGGAGCCTGCTCGACAGCACCGGCCAGCCCCTTACGGGTGGCCGCATCGAGCTCGTCCCGGTCCTCTCCAGCTATGACGCGGGCCGGCTCCGGCTGGCGGGGCGGGACCTCCCTGCCCCGCAGACCACCGTCCAGAGCGATACCCTCGGCCGGTTCGTCGTGACCGCGCCGCAAGCCGGAGCCTGGAAGGTGGTGGTCCGCGCGCCCGGACGGGTCCCGATGCAGTTCGGTCCGCTCCTGCTGCTGGAACCGGTCGAGCTCCCCCCGGTCCAACTCTCCAAGGACGCCGGTCTCCGGGTGCGAGTGCTCTCGGACAGCGGCCAGCCTGTGGCGGACGCCTGGGTCCTCGCCTCCGAAAGCACGGCTCGCCCCGTCGAGAGCTGGAGACCCGAGATCCGCATCGGGCGCACGGCGGGCGACGGCTCCCTGGTCCTGCCGCGCCTCGACGGCGAACGGCTCCAGGCCAGCATCTTCTCTCCGGGCCGGACCGAGTTGGCCGAGACGATCGAGCCCGCGGCCCCCGAGGTGGTCGTCCAACTTCGGCCGCACCGCGAGACGACGGCTTCTCTGCGGGTGATGACCCCCGATGGGCTGCCGGTCGAGGGCGTGCTGGTCAGGATCGGAGACCAGGCCTGGCCGATCGGAACGACCGCGGCCGATGGCACGGTCCCCATTCGCGTGCGCGAGGGTGAGGCGGTGAAGCTTCGGCTGGTCACCGCGGACGGGCGCCAGCAGGTCGCCGGCCTCGATGACCTCACGGCCGGCGAGACACGCAGTCTCACTTTGGCCCGTGCGGTGCTCATCACGGGCAAGGTGCTCGACGCCGCCACGGGGCGTCCCCTGCTCGAGGCCGCGCTCTCCCTGGAGGGAGAGCCGGGGATCGTCCTCCGCACGGACCGGGACGGCCGCTACAGCCTGACGGTGTCCGAGAAGGGCCGTGCCGCGCTCGAGGCGAACGC
>DATANP010000453.1:0-25234 GCA_036266195.1 Thermoanaerobaculia bacterium
ACCTTGTGCTCCCTGCGGAAATCCTCGACGGCGTTGAGCGCCACCGGCTGCGCCATCTCGTAGAGGCGGCTGACGAGCATGGCCGGCAGGCGCGAGGCGAGCAGCTTCTCCTCCGGGACGGCGGCCTCGGCGTCGCGGCCCCGGTCGAGGCTCTTGACGGCGCGCGGCCGGGCCGGGCGGCCCGGGCTGTCCAGGAGGTAGTTGGTGGTGAAGACGGTCGGCAGCCGGCGGGTGTAGCGGTGGTTGATGATCAGGTACAGGATGTCGCGCACCCAGGGGGTCGGCTGCTGCGAGCCCAACTCGTCGAGCACCAGCAGCTCGGCGCCGACGAGCGGGTCGAGGATCTCGTGCTTCGACTCCTCCGAGCCGGGGTCGAAGGTGGACTGGATCTGATGGATGAGCGAGGTGAACTCGGCGAAGCGGGCGCGGACCCGGTGGCGTTCGACGAGCTCCTGGAGGACGCCGACCGCGAGATGCGTCTTGCCGGCGCCGGGCGGTCCGAAGAAGAGCAGGCCCGACTCCCGGAAACGGCCGCCTTCGAGCACGAAACCGTCGGCGTACTGCTGGGCGATCGAGCGCGCCTGGGTGAGCTGGCCTTCGACCGCCGGCGATCCGGCATGGACCTGGAAGTTGGACAGCCGGCAGTGGCGGTAGCGGGGAGGGATGTCCGCCTCCTCCAGCAGACGGCCGACGACGTTCGCGTCGCGCACGTCGCGACAGGAGCAGGGGCGGGCACGACCGGCGCCGCCGTCGAGCGACACGATCCACCCGCGCCCCCCGCAGTGCGGACAGGGCTCGGGCTTCGATACTGTCGGCTGCATGGGGGAATCGTAGCACGAGCCCCTCACCCCCTGGCCCCCTCTCCCATCCCCTCCCACCCCTCCGGGAGAGGGGGAACCTAACTGATGCCGCTCGGCTCCGATCCAGCCATAGAGGCCGGCCTGCGTTCCCCCTCTCCCGGTCGGGCGGGTGTGCGATGGGAGAGGGGGCCAGGGGGTGAGGGGTCCTTCCTATCGCCGCGGAATCAGCGGTCCGCCCTCGAGCTTCACCAGGGCGTGCTGCTGCGCGTTCTGGCGGTGCTCCTGGGCGATCTCGCGGACGTACTGAAGGAGGCGGTCCACCTCGCCCTGCATCTGGTCCATGCGCTCCTTCATGTTGAGGATCACCTCGACGCCGGCCAGGTTGACCCCCAGCTCGCGCGTCAGGGTGAGGATGATCTCCAGGCGCCGCAGCGCCTCCTCGTCGTACAGGCGGGTGTTGCCGGCGCTGCGCGCCGGCTTGATGAGGCCCTCGCGCTCGTAGAGCCGGAGGGTCTGGGGATGGATGCTGTAGCGCTCCGAGACCACGCTGATCATCACGTACCTGGGCTCGGGTTTGCGCCGCCGCCGGGTGCTGGTGGTGTTGGGGGTAGACATGCGGTCCTACTCCTCTCCCACCGGCACGGTGGTGCCCTGTCCGGCCGCCCGCTTCGGGACGTGGACCTTCAGGATCCCCGCCTCGAAACCGGCGGTGATGCCGTCCGTGTCCACCGGCGTACCGAGCTCGAACGTCCGGCGGAAGGGTCCGTAGCTTCGCTCCATGCGGAGGAAGTTACGGTTCTCTCCCAGGGCATGGCGGCGGCCGGAGAGCTCCAGCCGCCGATCCCGGACCTGCAGTTGGATGTCTTCCTTGCGGACGCCCGGCAGCTCCGCGAAGAGGAGGTACGCGTCCTCGGTCTCGATCACGTCGACCGAGGGGGCCCAGGTGCCGGGCAGGCCCCCTTCCCGGTCTTCGTACTCCGAGGGGAGAAGCGCCTGCTCGAAGAGACTGTTGATGCGATCCTGGATGCGACCCAGCTCTTCGAGGTAGATCTTCTTGAGCGGCGCCATGATCTACCTTCTTCAGCGCTTCTCGTCCACGTCCACGTACTCGGCGTCGATCACCTCGTCCCCGGCGCCGCCCGACTGCCCACCGCCACCCGGCGCAGCCCCTTGCGGATTGGACTGGCCGCCCTGCTGCTGCTGGGCGTACATGACCTCGGCCAGCTTGTGGGTGGCCTTGGTGAGCCGCTCGGTGGCCGACTCCATTGCCGCGGTGTCGGAGCCTTCCAGCGCCTGGCGGGCCTCGGCGATCGCGCGCTCCAGCTCGCCCTTGTCGTCCGGGCCGAGCTTCTCCTTGTGCTCGTCGTAGCTCTTCTCGGTGCTGTAGATCAGGCCGTCGAGCTGGTTGCGCACCTCGACCTGCTTGCGCCGCTCCTGGTCCTCGGACCGGTGCGACTCCGCGTCGCGGACCATGCGGTCGATCTCCGAGTCGTTCAGGCCGCTCGACGCGGTGATCGTGATCTTCTGCTCCTTGCCGGTGCCGAGGTCCTTCGCCGACACATGGACGATGCCGTTGGCGTCGATGTCGAAGGCCACCTCGATCTGCGGCATGCCGCGCGGCGCCGGCGGGATGCCCGTGAGGTGGAACTTGCCGAGCGTGCGGTTGTCCTGCGCCATGTCGCGCTCGCCCTGGAGGACGTGGACCTCCACCGAGGTCTGGTTGTCCGCCGCGGTCGAGAAGGTCTGGCTCTTGCGCGTCGGGATGGTCGTGTTGCGCTCGATGAGCCTCGTGGCCACGCCGCCCAGGGTCTCGATGCCGAGAGACAGAGGAGTCACGTCGAGCAGCAGCATGTCCTTGACGTCGCCGGCCAGCACGCCGCCCTGGATGGCCGCGCCGATGGCCACGACCTCGTCCGGGTTGACGCCCTTGTGGGGCTCCTTGCCGAACGTATCCTTGACCAGCTTCTGGATCGCCGGCATGCGGGTCTGGCCGCCCACGAGCACGACCTCGTCGATGTCCTCGGCCTTGATGCCGGCATCCTTGATGGCCTGGCGGCAGGGTGCGATGGAGCGCTGGATGATGTCGTCCACCAGCTGTTCCAGCTTCGGCCGGCTCAGGCGGAGGTTGAGATGTTTCGGGCCCGAGGCGTCGGCGGTGATGAACGGCAGGTTGACCTCGGTCTCCTGCGCGCTCGACAGCTCGATCTTGGCCTTCTCGGCGGCCTCCTTCAGGCGCTGCATGGCCATCGGGTCATTGCCGAGGTTGATGCCCTGGTCCTTCTTGAACTCCTCGAGCAGCCAGTCCATGATCCGCTGGTCGATGTTGTCGCCGCCCAGGTGGGTGTCGCCGTTGGTGGCCTTCACCTCGACGATGCCCTCGCCCACCTCCAGGATGGAGATGTCGAAGGTGCCGCCGCCGAAGTCGTACACGGCGATCGTCTGGTCCTTCTTCTTGTCGAGGCCATAGGCGAGCGCCGCGGCCGTGGGCTCGTTGACGAGCCGGTCGACCGTCAGGCCGGCGATGCGGCCGGCGTCCTTGGTGGCCTGGCGCTGGGCGTCGTTGAAGTAGGCCGGCACGGTGATGACCGCGCGCTCCACTTTCTCGCCCAGGTAGTCCTCGGCCGCCTGCTTGAGCTTGCCCAGGATCATGGCCGAGATCTCGGGCGGCGAGTACTTCTTGCTCTCGACGTTCACGCGGACGTCGCCGTTCTCGGCGCGCTCCACGTTATACGGGACCATCTTCATCTCTTCGCTCACTTCGTCGTACTTGCGACCCATGAAGCGCTTGATCGAGAAGATGGTGTTCTGCGGGTTGGTGACGGACTGGCGCTTGGCGACCTGCCCGACGAGCCGCTCACCGCTCTTGGTGAAGGCGACCACCGACGGGGTCGTGCGGTTCCCCTCGGCGTTGGGGATGACCTTCGCCTCGCCGCCTTCCATGACCGCCACCACGCTGTTGGTGGTGCCAAGGTCGATTCCAATGATCTTGCTCACGCTGCTCCTCCTTCGTATTTCCCAGCCATCGTGGATAGTCTAAATTCTTAGTGGCGACCAGTCAACTTTCGCCACTGGCCTATATGACAACGTGAGACGCAGATTTATTCCGGCGCGGGAAGGCCGTAGAAAGAGGAGAGCGGCAGGATCAGTCGAGGAGGACCAACGGCTGGGCCGCGGATTCCTCGGGCAGGGTGAGGAACTCCGGGTCCAGGAAGAAGTTGCCGGTGATGGCTTCGGTCGTCTCCATGCCCGGTACGGGTTTGCCGCCCTTCGTGGGCTGGAGCGTGTAGCTCTCTTCCGTGACCGAGTACTGGAACGGGTGGCCGTCCGGATCCATGAGGTCGCTCGGCGAGAGGTAGCCGGCCTGGACGAGTTGGCTCAGCCGCTCGGGGAAGCGCCCTTCGAGCAGGAACCAGGTCTTGGCCGCGCGGTCGATCTTGAGCGACAGGGAGGCCCTCTCCTCGTGGGAGAGAGCCTGGCGCTCCTCCACCTGCCAGGGGAACGGGATCACGGCCGCGCCGGGCGCCAGGAAGAGGACCGCCAGCGCAAGCACCGCCAGGAGAGCCGCCACCGCCCGGGCCAGGGCCGGCCGGCGGACCGCTTCGGCCGGCGGCGCCTCGACCCGCATCTTGCGGAACGGACCGCTCTCCTCCTGGTCCTCTGCCGGGAGCTGCGCGGTGTCGCCGGGGCGCACCACCCTCAGGCCCGGACGGGTTGCGGTGGCCGTCTCGGGCATGGCCGGCACGTTGAGGTGCGGGCCGGACAGCGGCGGGACCGGCACGGGGCCGATGGGCCGCCGGGGCGCATTGCGGACGAGGACCTCCTCGACCGGGATCGGCACGAAGCCTTCCTCGTACGGCACCTCGTCGCCGCCGTAGAACTTGAAGTCCCCCTTGTCCCACCGCAGGAGCTGCTCGAGCAGGCGGAACGAGTGGACGCGCAGGGCCTTGAGCAGGGCGTCGCGGCGGACGTAGTTGCGCTCGACCAGCAGGTCGAGCAGCCGCTGGCCCGAGGACTGGTGCTCGGCCGAGGCGCGGGAGAACTGCGCGTTGGTGAGCACCCCCTCCTTGATCAGGAGCTGGGAGAGCCCCTCCTCCTGGGTCTGGTTCAGGGAGTCGACCGTGACGATCTGGCCCTTGAGGAACGAGACGGCGATGATGTCCTGCTCGCCCTGGACGGTGAGGATGCCGGTCTTCTGCTGCTGGGAGATCATCTGCAGGATCTCCGGCAGCTTGAAGACTTCCAGGGTACCTTCGACAGCCATCTCGGACCTCTCTAGACCTCGTTGCGCCGTTCCAGACGGAGGCGCGTCACGAAGATGAGCACCAACCCAAGGATCGCCACGATCCAGGCAGCGAGGTTTCCAGGATCATAACCCCAAGGGATGCGATAACCGATCTTCTGGAACAGGGGGAGCATCAGAAAAGCCAGCGGCACGAGGAGGGCGGCGTAGACCCTGCCCCCGTCGCCCTCCTCGGCGGAGCGCAGGCCGGGCAGCAGGACGCGGCTCCAGCGGCCGAGCGCGCGGCGCTCCGCCGGAGCCTCCGGCCGCTCGGAGCGCCGGGCGAAGTGCAGGGCCACGGCCACCAGGATCAGCACCAGGGAGATCAGCAGCGGCAGGCCGCGCCGGAACAGGATCAGGCGCGAGTCGGTCCCCTCCTGCGCCTTCCAGGTCTCCAGCAGATCCTCGCGGATCTCCGGGATCCGGTCCATGCCGCCGGAGTTGACCACCACGCGCTGCTGGCTCAGGTTCTTCACCCAGAACTCGACCCGGTCCGGATCGAGCGCGCGCGCCTGCTCAGCCGCCCGCTTCATCTCGTCGAACAGGTAGGACTCGGAGTAGGCCTGGCTCAGGTTGAACTGGGCCGCGGCGTTGGTCGGCTCGATGGTCGCCACCTTCTGGAAGTTCTGGATGGCGTTGCCGAAGTCGCCCTTGAGGAAGAAGTAGGCGCCGAGGTTCATCAGCGCCGCGGTGTTCTCGGGCTCCTTCTCCAGCACCTGGCGGTAGAGCGACCGCGCCACCTCCCATTGGTTGAGCGAGCGGTGGACGTCGGCCAGCAGGTGCTTGACCGCCGGGCTCTCGGGCAGCAGAGCCCGCAACGCGCCCAGGTCGGTGAACAGGCCGCCGTAAAGGCGGTGCTCCTGCAGGCTCTCCATGGCCTGCACCGGCGGCGAGAGGGTCACGGCCACCTGCCGCCGCTGCTGGGTGACGACGAGCGGCGTCACGCCCACCAGCAGCCAGAGCAGGACCAGGACGGCGCGCTCGCTCGCCGAGGCGTAGGACCACAGGAGCAGCGACCAGAAGATCGGCAGCCAGAGCAGTCCGGAGGGGAGCGCCAGCGGCCAGAGCAACAGGACCGCGGTCACGGCCATGGCCGCGGGTCCGGGCATCCAGCGACCGAACAGCCCCGCCATGTCGCGGACCAGCTCGCCCCCCTTGGCCGCCATCTGCACGGCGATGAACAGCCCGCCGGCCACGAGCATCAGGGTGAGGGTCCAGATCAGGAGGTTCTGGAGCCAGAGATAGCGCTCCAGGGGGAGGCCGAAGAGACGCGTGTAGCCGCGGAGGGTCTCGGAGACCACCGTGCCCCAGTTGCCCTCGCGCCGGGCCACGGCCGCGGCGGCGAAGGAGGTCTCGGAACGGCCGGGGTCGAGCTTCTCGGCCGCGGCCAGGGCCCATTGCGCGCGCCGGAAGTCCCTCTTCTCCGCCGCCTGGATCGCCTTGGCGATGGCGCCCGCGGACAGGTCCGGCAGGCGGGTGATCCCGAGCTGCCGCGCGGTGGACAGCATGTCGTTGATCACCGCCTCGGAGCTCATCCGGTCGTTCTTAACGATCCACTGCAGCCACTGCTCCTCGAGCTGCTTCAGGGTGCGCCGCACCGCGTCGGTCATCTCGACGCCGGTCGCCTGCGCGGACGAGGTGGTCTCCGCCGGCAGCGCCGCCGGCAGGAGAAGGGCGATCAGCAGGGCTGCGATCGCCGGGAAGGACCGTCTCTCAGCCACGCTTCTGCTTCTGGACATAGCGGACCCGCAGTCGGTAGAGCAGATCCTCGAGGAACGCCGACTCCTGGGCCGACAGGTTGCCGGCGGTCTTCTGGCGCAGGACGTCGAGGAGGTCGATGTGGAGGCGGGCCATCTCCAGGTTCTCGGCCCACTGGCCGTCCGGGAGCGGGGCGTCGCCCAGGTAGATGGCGGCGGGCTCGGCAAGCATGGCCGCGAGATCGTAAAAACCCGGCCCCGGCCCGGGACCGAAGCGCGGGTCGTCCTCCATGTCCATTTCCAGGGTGGCGGCCCGGCGCGGAGCTGCCGGCTCGGGCTCGGGCCGCGCGGGCTCGGGCGGCGGAGGCGGAGCCGCCGGGTCGGCCTCCGGCGTCGATTTTTCGCTGAGGAAGCGGTACTCTTCCCGCAGCTCGCCCTCGGGCGTGAACATGCGTTTGTCGGTGACTTTGATCTCTTTGCCCTGGCTACTCACCTGGAGTCGTCCTTTCGCCCATGAATGATACCTCTGACCTGCAGAAGCTCGTCGATCTCGTCGCCCGTCTCCGCGCCCCCGACGGATGCCCCTGGGACCGCGAGCAGACGATCGAGAACGTCCGCGCCTACTTCCTCGAAGAGGCCCACGAGCTGGCCGGGGCCATCGACGGCGGCGACTGGCAGGAGCTGGCCGAAGAGCTGGGCGACATGCTCTTCCAGGTAGCCTTCATCGCGCGCCTGGCCGAGGAAGCGGGCGCGTTCAGACTGCCACAGGTCATCGACGGTGTCCACAGCAAGATGGTGGCGCGCCATCCGCACGTCTTCGGAAGCGAAACGCTGGCCGACGCCGAAGCCGTCCGCCAAGCCTGGGAGCGCCGCAAGCTCCAGGAGGAACCCGGCCGCCAGACCCTCCTCGGCGGCGTCCCGGGCTCGCTCCCGGCCCTGCTCGGCACCTACCGGTTGACCCAGAAGGCCGCCGGTGTCGGCTTCGATTGGCCGGACGCCGCCTCGGTCCTCGACAAGGCGGAAGAGGAGATCGCCGAGTTGCGCGAGGCCCTGGCGGGCGGCAAGGCCGAGGAGGTCCGCGAGGAGATGGGCGACCTGCTCTTCACCCTGGCCAATCTCGCCCGCAAGCTGGAGGTCGACCCCGAAGCCGCCCTGGCCGGCACCAACCGGAAGTTCCGCACCCGCTTCGCGGCGGTCGAGCAGGGTCTGGCGGCAAAAGGCAAAACCGCCGCCGAAGCCACCCTGGAGGAGATGGACGCGCTCTGGGAGGCGGCGAAGAGGAAGGCTACGTGAGGACAGTGATCCCAGCCTCGCCTGCCGCCCGCTGAACTTCGTCGAGGCCGTTCCCCAGATAGAGCGGGAGTGGCGGCTCGACGACGTCGAGATCCGCCCTTCGGACCCGATCTCCGAAGAGCACCAGGGCAAGCGAGGTGTCGTGCTGGCGCGAGACCCAGACCAGCCCGTCGATCCGGTCGCTCGCGGCGTGGAGTGCCCGGGCCCAACGGACGGTCTGCGGGTAGTGATCCGAGTCGCTCTCGATCAATTCCGCACGGGAGATTTCAAGCCGGCGCAACCCGTGTCCATGAAGCTGGGCGAGAGTCAGATCCCGGAGCGGCACGAGCACGGAGACGAGCATCGCCTTCAGGGATGAACGACGGATCGCTCGTCCCGGCCCCCTCACAGGAACGTTGTGAAACAGGGTCTCAGAGAAGGCGCCGTCCAGGGTGCTCGCACCGTAGATCGTCGGGACGCCATGACCGTCGCGGTCCGCGAATGGATGGAACCGGCCGAGCCCCACCCCCGGGTTGTACTCCGTGGCGCCGAAGTGGCTCCGGTGGCATCGGACCAAGCGCTCTCCGCTGGCCCACGTCTGCAGAAGGGGGTCAAGGGAGAGCGGGTCCGGCGGCTCGGGAACCACCGGATCAGAAGACAAGCTCTTCGGCCTCGCGGCGGGCCGCCTCGATCACGGCCTCCGGCTCGCGTTCCAAGAGATCGACAGGTCTCCTCGCCCCAAGCCAGCCGTTGCTCGCGGTAAACCACAAGGCAAGCTCCCATTCGGAGCTTTGCCGACCGAGGCTTTTCAACACCTGGGCGACAGCAGCCAGCGGCTGGCCTTCCCGGTCGAACTGGAAGCCGGGATACCTCGTCTCTCCCCGATGGGTCACCGTGAACAGGCGGCCCTCCTGCTTCCAGCGGTTCGCGAGGGCCGCCCGGTTGGCCGACCGGGAGCCTGCTAACTCGGCAACTTCCGAGCTGCTCAGCAGGCCGAACTCGGAAATCATCTCCAGGCGGGCCGCCGCATTGCGGCGGGCCTGGAGAACTGCTGGAGCTGTAGGCAGGGCGGATTTCGGCAGCATGGCTTCGATCAAGGCGTCTTTCGACACCTCCCGCTGCTCGATGGCAGCCATGATCGTGCCGACGAGGGCCGCATACTTGGATCCGATCTCCACCGTGTGTCCCAACCGAACGAGCTCCTCAAAGGAACGATCGCCTTCCTTCTCGGTGCGGGAAAGTGCGCCTAGACCGGCAAGCCAGATGTCACGGAAGGGAAGCACCGTCGCCATGAGCAGAATGATATCAAAAGATCGGCCTCATCCTCATCAATCGGCAAGCATCTTCTCCAGATATGGCGTCACCGTCTCCGCCACCTTCACCTGCCCCTCGGCGGTCGGGTGAATGCCATCGGCCTGGTTGAGCCGGGCGATGCCGCCGACCCCTTCCAGAAGGAACGGCACCAGCGGCACGTCCATCTCCTTGGCGATGCGGGGGTACATCTCCGCGAAGCCATTCGCATACTCGGGGCCATAGTTCGGGGGGATCTGCATGCCGAGGAGCAGGACCCGGGCGCCAGCCTCCTTCGAGCGGCGGACGATCTCCCGCAGGTTTTTCTCGGCTTCCTCTAGGGGCAAGCCCCTGAGACCGTCGTTTCCCCCCAGGGCGACCACCACCACGTCCGGCTTCTGCGAGAGCAGCCAGTCGAGGCGGGCGAGGCCTCCGGCGGTCGTGTCGCCGCTCACGCCGGCGTTCACCACCCGGACCGGATGGCCGGCCTTCTCCAGGTTCGCCCTGACCAGGACCGGATAGGCCTGGCTCTCCTCGAGACCGTAGCCGGCGGTCAGGCTGTCGCCGAGGAAGACCACGATGGGCTCCTTCCCAGTGGACGGCTGCACAGGGGCCGGGGTGGGGCGGGAAACGGCAGGGGCCGCAGCGGTGTCGGACTCTCCCGGGCTGCAAGCGGCGAGCACCGGCAGCAGGAAGAGGACGGCTATGGAAAGCGTTCTGCGCATCAGACGGGCTCCATTCAGGCTGCCGACCTCGGGGGCAACCGGGGTGGTAAGCTCCCGCCGCCGGCGGCGTTCTCATGGATAGGAAAGGCCCGGGCCGGCCCCGGCTATTCCGTCTCCGCATCCAATCAATGATCCCACGCATCCAGATCGCTCAGCTCACCCGCCGCCTGCCGTCCGGAGGCCGCGACCTGACCATCCTCGACCGGGTCGACCTCTCCATCGCCCCGGGTGAATTCGTGGCCATCCTCGGTCCCTCCGGCAGCGGCAAGTCCACCCTTCTCGCCCTCATGGCCGGCCTCGACCGGCCCACCTCGGGCGAGATCCGCATCGACGGCGAGCCCATCCAGGACCTCTCCGAGGACGCGCTGGCGCTTCTCCGGCGCCGCAAGCTCGGCTTCGTGTTCCAGAGCTTCCAGCTCCTCGGCAACCTCACGGCCCGCGAGAACGTCCTCCTGCCGCTCGAGCTGCTCGGCCTCGACGACGCCCCGGCCCGTGCCGACGAGATGCTCGCCGCGGTCGGCCTCGCGGACCGCGGCCACCACTACCCGAGCCAGCTCTCCGGCGGTGAGCAGCAGCGCGTGGCCCTCGCCCGCGGCTTCGCGCCGCGGCCGGCCATCCTCCTCGCCGACGAGCCCACCGGCAACCTCGACGGTGCCACCGGCCGCAGGATCCTGGAGATCCTCACCGGCCTGCGCCAGCGCGAAGGAGCCACCCTGGTCCTCGTCACCCACGACCCGTCCGTGGCCGCGCTCGCCGACCGCAGCATCCACCTCCGGGACGGCCGCGTGGAGCGGGAAGAAGTAAGAGAGATCGAGCCCGTTCCGAGCCTGTCGGAGGCCCTGTGAGCCTCCGGTTCTTCCTCTCCACCCTGGCCCGCGAGTCCCGCGGCGCCCGCGGGCGGCTGCTGTTCTTCGTGGCCTGCCTCTCGGTCGGCGTCGCCGCCGTGGTGGCCGTGGCCGGCATGTCCGCCAGCCTGGACGAAGGCATCCGCGTCGAGGCCCGCCAGCTCCTCGCCGCCGACCTCGCGATCGAAGGCCGCCGCCCCATCCCTGATCTCGACTTCAAGAAGCTCGGCCTTGCCGGCGCCCAGCGTACCGATCTGCGCGAGACGGTCACCGTCGCCCTCTCCGGCCCTCCGGGGACCGCGGGCAGGAGCCAGCTCGTCGAGCTCAAGGTCGTGGACGGCGACTACCCGTTCTACGGCAAGCTCGAGCTTCGGCCTCAGCGCCGCCTCTCCGAGCTGATCGGCCCGGATACCGTGGTCGTCGGCTCCGAGCTGCTCTCGACCCTGCACCTCAAGCAGGGGGACATCCTGCGGATCGGCGGCGCGCCGTTCCGGATCGCGGGCGCGGTGCTCTCCGAGCCGGACCGCGTGAGCGTCTCCTTCACGATCGGCCCCCGCGCCTTCCTCGCGCCGTCGGGCCTCGCGCGCACGCAGCTCCAGGGGCCCGGCAGCCGGATCGGCTACAAGGCCCTGCTCAAGCTGCCGCCCGGCTTCCCGGCCGAGTCGATCGCGTCGGCCAAGGAGCGCCTGGAGCAGGCCCTGCCCGGCAACCAGTTCTACCGCATCGAGACCTACAAGGAGGCCCAGCCGGCTCTGCGCAGCAGCATCGACCGGGTGGACCGGTTCCTCGGGCTCGTGGCCCTGCTGTCGCTGTTCGTGGGCGGCATCGGCGTGGCGCAGAGCGTGCGCGCCTGGCTCGCCAGCCGGCTGGACGCCATCGCCGTGCTCAAGTGCCTGGGCATGCGCCCGCGCGAGATCTTCCCCCTCTACCTGGGCCAGACCGCCCTGCTCGGCCTCGCCGGCAGCCTGGTCGGCATCCTCCTGGGCTCGGCCGTCCAGCTCGCGCTGCCGTCGCTCTTCCCCGACCTGATCCCGGCCGAGCTGATCCGGCCTTGGCAGCCCACCGCTCTGCTGCGGGGCCTGGCCCTGGGACTCGGCGTGGCGATCCTGTTCAGCCTGCCCTCGCTCTCCGCCGTGCTGCGGGTGCCGCCGGCCCGCGTGCTGCGCCGCGACGCCGAGCCGCTCCCGCGCCACCGCTGGGCCACGGCGCTGACCCTCCTCGCGCTCGGCGGCGGCATCTGGGGCATGGCCACGCTCCAGTCGCGCTCGCTCGACCTCGGCTCGCGCTTCACCGGCGGCATCGTCCTGGTCACCGCGGCGCTCTCGGGCGCGGCCCTGCTCATCTCCTGGATGGTCCGGCGACTCCCCCGCGAATCGCTGCCCGGCCGTATCTGGATGCGCCACGGCCTCGCGGCCATCGCCCGGCCGGGTGCGAGCACGGTGAGCGCCATCGTCGCCCTCGGCCTCGGCGTCCTGGTCGTGCTCGGCATGTCGCTCGTCGAGCGCCGGCTGTCGAACCAGCTCGCCACCGCCATCCCGCCGGACGCGCCGAGCGCCTTCCTGATCGACATCCAGCCGGACCAGTGGCCGGGCGTCGAGGGCATCCTCAAAAAGCAGGGCGCCACCCGGATCGACTCCGTGCCGGTGATCATGGCCCGCATCTCGGCCATCGACGGCAAGACCGTCGAGCAGCTCGCGGGACCGGACCGCAGGAGCCGCCGCCGGGAGGAGGACGAGGAGGAAGAGGACCGCGGAGGTCCGCGCGACCGCCAGGGCGCCCGCCGCTGGGCGCTCACCCGCGAGCAGCGACTCACCTACATGACCGAGCTGCCGGCGGACAACCAGATCGTCGAGGGCCGGTTGTGGACCGATCCCAACGTCGCCGAGGTGAGCGTCGAAAAGGACTTCGCCGACGACCTGGGCCTGAAGCTCGGCTCCCTGATTCGCTTCGACGTCCAGGGCGTGCCCGTGGAGCTGACCGTCACCAGCCTGCGCACCGTGGACTGGCAGACGTTCGGCATCAACTTCTTCCTCGTGGTCGAGCCGGGCGTACTCGAAAAGGCGCCGCAGCAGCGGCTCGCGGCCGCCCGCCTGCCCAAGGGCAGTGAGCAGGGGCTCCAGGACGCCCTCGCCGCCTCCTATCCCAACGTCACGCTGCTGCGGGTGCGCGAGATCCTGGAGAAGGTCGCAGGCGTGCTGGCGCGGATCGGGGTCGGCATCCGCTTCCTCGGCGGCTTCACGGTGCTCGCCGGCATCGCGATCCTGGGCGGCGCCGTGAGCGCGGGCTCGGCCCGGCGCGGACGCGAGGTCGCGCTTTTGAAGACGCTCGGCATGACCCGCAAGGGCGTGGCCGGCGCCTTCGCCGTGGAGTACGCCCTGATCGGCCTCGTCGCCGGCCTGATCGGCACCGTGGGCGCGGCCGTCCTCGCCTACATGGTGGTCACCCGCGGCTTCGAGCTGACCTGGGCCCTCCAGCCGCTACCCATGACCGTGGCCCTGGCCGCCAGCATCGGCCTCGCCATCCTGGCCGGCCTCGCCGCCAGCACCCGAGCCCTGGAGCGCCGGCCGATCGAGGTGCTGCGGACGGAGTAGCCTCCGTTTCCCGATGTCTCCCGATGGCCGGCAGAGAGTTGCCGGCCGTCCGCGATCCCTGGCGGATCGTCCGCAGCTCTCCGCCGGCCATCCGCAACCGCCTGCCGACGATCGGCCGGCGTCCGCCGACGATCGGCAACTCTCCGCCGGTCTTCCGCCGAGACCTGCCGACGATCGGCCAAGGTTGGCGGATCGCCGGCAACGCCCTGCCGGTCATCCGCTACGGTTTGCGGACGGTCGGCCAACGTCCGCGGATCGTCGGCAACGCTCTGCCGATCGTCCGCAACGGACTGCCGATCATCGGCAAACCGGTCGGGGGGATCTACGGCCGCCTGCCGCGGGCAGAGCGGAGAGCCGCCACCAGCACCCCGATCAGCCCCAGCGCGAAGAGCTGCAGCCCCCACGTCCAGCCCGCCGGCCGGTAGTCCAGGCTCACCCGGTGCCGGCCCGGCGGGACCTCGAAGCCGACGAAGCCTGCGTTCACCCTCAATATCGATCCTTCCTGATCGTCCCGCCGCAGGCGCCAGCCCGCGGTGTGGCTGACGCTCGACGCCACCAGACCTCCGGTTGGCGAATCGACCTCCAGCTCGAAGCCGTTCGCCTTCACCGCCGCGATCGTCACCCGGCCCTGCTGGGAGATCGACGGCCCGTCCGGGGCTTCGACCACGGCCGAGCCGGCGAAGCTCTGGTTGGCGAGCATCCTCTCCAGGGCCTGCTGAGGACCGGGGACACGGTCGATCCGCGCCGGCATGAAGAAGAGCGGCATGGCGTCCGGGTTCTTCCACACCCGTCCGCCCACACCGTTGTATATGGCCTGCCAGGGCTTCGGCAGCCGGCGGCGGTGTCTCGCCAGCAGGTACTTCACCCCGAAGTAGTCGAACCGGGGCTCGAGATGCCTCGGGAACCGCTGGTAGGAGATGTGGACGAGCCGCCCCACCTTGAAGCGTGGCAGGAAGCTGCTCCCGACCGCCATCACCGGCGCGGCCGGCTGCATGGGATCGTTGCCGCGCGGGTCCCACAGCCCGTAGTAGGAGGCCAGGTTCGGCAGCAGGTCGCCCGACTCCGCCAGGACCCGGAACGGCCCCGGCTCGGCCTTGCCGTCCTCGATCAGGTACGCCAGGGCCGGCGGCGGCGTCAGGTCGTAGGCGGAGGGCAGGATCGGGTGGTAGCGAATCCCCAGCAGCGCCAGATCGAGGGCCAGCACGGTCAGAGCCACCGCCGGAAATACCGGCCTCGCCTCCCATCTCATAAGGACGGCGAAGGCGACCACCATGCCGGTGAGCGCGCCGATCCACCAGATCTGTTGCCAGAGATCGGGAGGCGGCTTCACGGCCAGGAGCGCGAGAGAGAGTCCCAGCATCACCACCGCCGCGGCCTTCCATCCGCGGCGCGTCAGCTCCTCCAGGCTCAGCCCCGCGGCCAGCGCCACGGCCAGGACCCAGAACAGCCGGAAACGGCCATGCATCGCATGCTCCAGGCCCGGCACCAGGGTGATCACCTGGAACAGCGGGGGCAGCCGGAGCGCCACGAGCAGCGCCGTCAGCCCGCCCAGCATCAGGCGCGCCGGACGGCCGCGCACCATCAGGGCCCCGGCGATCGCGAGCGCCAGGGTGATCGCACCTCCATAGCCGCTGCAGATCTCGTTGTAATTCGAGAACCCCTGCCAGTTGTTGTCCCGCGTGCTGCCGAAGACCAGCGGATCGACCAGCGGCAGCAGGAACGCCGGCCGGAACCGGGGCGTCTGGTACAGGTCCGGCATCCGGTGGACGGCCACCCAGCGCTCGCTCTGCGGCACCACCTCCACGATGGGCAGGAGGAACGGCGCGCTCAGGCAAAAGGTGAGGACCCCGGCCGCGGCAAGACGGACCAGGAACATCTTCCGGGACGGCCAGTCCGCCTCCTCCTTCCCGATCAGGAGCGCCGCCGTCAGCACCCCGCACACCGCGGCCAGGTGGGCCAGCGACTCGGGATGGCCGGTCAACGCCATGGCCGTGGCGCAGGCCACCAGGCCGGCGAACGCGCCGCGGCCTCCCCGCCGCAGAAGAAAGAGGCCGAGGAGCACGCCCGGAATCCAGGCCACCGTCATGCCGATCGGGTGGTAGGCCCAGGCGATCTCGAACGTCGAGAACGCGAACGCCACCGCGGCCAGCGCCGAGCCCCATTCCCCGGCCCCCAGGGCGCGGGCCAGCGCGTGGGTCAAAAGCAGGGCGAGCAGCACCTGCCAGGCCACGGCCACCGTCAAGGCCCGGATCGTCGGCACCGGCAGAGCCATCAGGTGGAGCGGCGCGAACGGTGCCGACTGGGCGTTGCCCAGGAGCGGCTGGCCGGTGCCCATCTCGTGCGCCCAGAGCGGGACCTCGAAGTCCAGGAGCCGCCGCCGCACCAGGTCGCGGAACGGGATCATCTGCGACGGGATGTCCCCGAGCACCGGGTTCTTCGGCACCGTGGGCTCCGGCAGCGTCTCGGCCCAGGGCATCCAGAAGTAGGCGATGTCGGTCGGCACCTGGATCTTCGACGTGGCGAGCGGCACGCCGAAGAACAGGCCGGCCGCCAGCACGTAACCCGCCGCGGCCTTGATGGACACCTCGGGCCTCCACCACCGGACCAGCAGGACGAGCAGGGCGCCGCCCACCAGGTAGAGGAGGAGGTCCATGGCTATTCGTCGGAGGAGTCTGCTGCTTCCTGGGAGTCGGGCCGGTCGAGGAGATAGCTGACGGGGACGAACTCGTAACCGAGCGCCTTGGCCTTCGGCACCTCTTCTGCCAAGACCGCGAGCGTCTCCGGGTGCGGATGGCCGATCGCCACGGCCGCGCCGCGGGTGCGGGCGAGACCCAGCAGCCGGTTGAACTGTGCGCGGATCGCCTCCGGCTGGGTGTCCGAATCGAGGAAGACCTGGCGCTCCGCGGCCGGCACCCCGGTGCGGATCGCGGTCTGGTAGCCCACGCTCTGCGCGCTCGTGCGCGAGTCCAGGAAGAACAGGCCGCGGCCGGCGAGCACCAGGAGGATCGTCTTCATCGAGCGCTCGTCCGCCGACAGGCCGGAGCCCATGTGGTTGTTGACCCCCACCGCGCCCGGCACGGCCCGCAGCGCCGCGAGCGTGAGCTGGCGGAGCTGCTCCGGCGTCATGCCCAGGCGGAGCGCGCCCGGGCCGGGGTCCTCGCCGTTCGCCGGCTCCATGGGCAGGTGCAGGAGCACCTCCTCGTGCCGCTTGTGCAGCGCCTCGACGACCGGCTGCGTCTCCTCCTCATAGGGAAGGACGGCGTAGGAGACCGGCACGTCCAGGTGCTCGATCGTGTCGAGGTCGGCCACGCTCCGGCCGAGGTCGTCGATGACCAGCGCGATCCGTCCACCGTCGGGCGAAACCGGGGCGCTGACGACCGCCACCTCCGAGGTCCCCTGGGGATCGGTCTCCACGTGATCCGGAGCCGCCGGCTTCGGCCTGGGGCGGGAGACCGGCTTGGATTTCCCGCTCTCCTTCGGCTTCTCCGCGGCCGGCTTCTCCCCGCGGACCGGCGCGGGCCGATCGCTGAACCCGATGTAGAGCACGACCCCGCCCACGATCACGCCGAGCAGGAAGAGTACGAGCCCGGACAGGCGGGACCGGGAACGGCCGCTCCGTCCGGCCGGGGGGGTGCGGACGGAGCGTCGTCGGGGCGCGGGTTGGCGCGGCAATATCTTGGGGCTCGGGGGTCAGGCGGCCTTCTGGGCCGTCTCGTCCTGGTTTCCGAGCAGACGATTGATGCCGCGGCGGAGGATCAGCTCGCTCATCGGGACGTCCTTTTCCAGGTAGGTCCGGGAGCGCTCGTCCACGAGTTGGTCGGGCTTCAACGCATCCTTGAGCGGCGCCTTGTCGGGGCCGGTGAAGAACGCCTCGGTGAAGAGCAGCCGGCCGCCGTTGGACAGCTCAGCCGTGCCGAGCCGCCCGGCATGGCCGAACGTGCGCTCGCCGACCAGCTCGGCCTTGACCTTCTGCCGCAGGACCGACGCGAGCACCTCGCCGGCGCCCAGGGTGCTGCGGTCCACGAGGATCACGATCCGTCCCTGCCAGACCGGCCTGGCCTGCCCCTGGAACGTCTCCAGCTCCTTGTCGCGGCGCAGGAGGGCGCCCAGGTCGCCGTTCGCGAACAGCTCGGCGGTCTGGTAGGCCATCTCGGGCTCGCCCGAGGATACGCCGCGCAGATCGATGAGCAGGCCCTGGCGCGTCTTCGCGCCGGCCCCTTCGAGAGCGGTTTTGACCTGCGACGCGGTCTCCTTCTCGAAGGAAGGGATGCGGAGCAGCTGTACGCCCTCGATCTCGGTCAGGCTGACCGGCGGCGGATCGAACGGCTTCAGCTCGAACGTCGCGGGCACTGCCTCGCCCAGGCGGATCAGCTCCAGCGAGACCTTGGTGCCGACCTTGGCGGCGAGGGCCTCCTGGATCTCCCAGAGCGGCATGGTGCGGGTCGTGTGCTCGCCGACCTTGGCCACGATGTCGCCCGCCTTGACCCCGGCCTGCTCGGCCGGGCTCCCCTTCTCGGTGGCCACGACGTAGACGATGCCGTGCTCCTTGAGGAGGATGAGGCCGCTCTGCCGGCGGCTCACGGCGCGGGCTGCCAGATAGGTCTCCACCTGGTTCGGCGGCACGTACAGGGAGAAGGGATCGAGCGCGTCGGTGGTGCCGTCGAGCGCGCCGGACATGAGGACGTCCATGTCGGGCGCATCGACGTAGGCCTGGCGGACCAGGCCGAGAACCTCGGTGAACACCGAGAGATATTTATAGAAGGAGTCCTCGTCGGGTTTCTCGGCGCGGTCCGCGGCACGCAGCAGCGTGTCCGCGAGCATCGGCAGCACGAGCATGGAGGAGACCAGGAAAAAGACGATGCGGCTACGGCTCATAGACTGGATCACCTCAACCAGTGCAGGGGGTCGTCCGGACGATTCTCCACTCGGATCTCGAAGTAGAGCCTGTCCGACGCCAGCCCCACGACATCGCCTAAAGATACCACACCTCCCGGGCCCGTCTTCAGCTCGGAAAGGCCCGCATAGAGCGTGAAAACCCGGCCCGGATGGTGGACGATCACCGTCGGTCCGTAGCCCTGGAACGGCGCCGCATAGAGCACCTTGCCCGGAAACACCGCCTTGACCTCGGAGGCCGGGCTCGTCGACAGGTCGATACCGTTGTGAGGGATGCGGGTCTTGTAGCGCGGGTCGAGCCGGAACCCGAACCCCTCGGTCACCTTGCCCTGGACCGGCCATTCGAGCACGCCGCGGAACTGCTGGATCGGCGTGCCCGCCGGGTTGGTCGTGCTGCGGCCGACCAGGAAATCCATCATGGCCGACAGCTTGCGCTCGCGGTCGGAGAGCACGGACGTCTTCTCGGACAGGGCCTTGCTCTCCTGCTCCACCCGGGCGAGAAGCACCGCCTTGCGCCGCCGCACCTCGGCGAGCTGTCGCCGCCGGGCCTCCTCGCGGGAGAGCCACTGCTCCAGGTCCTGCCGCTGAGCCGCGAGCTGCACCCGTTCCTGCTCCAGCCGGGCCTTGGACGCCTGGTAGCGATCGACCGCCGTCCGGTCGCGCCGGGCGAGATACCGGGCCAGCCGGATCGAAGGCAGCAGCCGCTCGTCCGGCTTCAAAGCCAGGAACAGCCGGATGTAGCCCTGCCGCCCGAGCCGATACAGACCGGAGAGCCGCCGCCGCAACCCCTGGCGGGCCTGGACCAGGGCCTCCTCCAGCCGCTTGACCTCGCGCTCCCCCTCCTCCGCCCGCCGCGCCGCGAGATCCCGGGCCGTCACCGCCTCGGTCAGCCGAGCCTCCTGAAGCCGAAGCTCCAGGTCCGCCGCCTCCACCTCGCCGCGCAGCCCGCGCTGAAGCTTCCTGGCTTCACCCAACCGTGTCTCCAGCTTCACAATTTCCCCGCGGAGGTTCTCCAGCTCCTGCTCGCGGGACAGCGGCGGCTGCGGCAGGACGGGCAGGGCCAGGACCAGGAGGACCGCCCAGGTCAGGAGACGGCGAGGCATCGATGGGATTGTACCCGGTCGTGGGAGAGGGGCCGGGGGCATAGGCGCCACCTTTGCCATAGGAGCACCCTCCGCAGGGGGGTGCAGGCGCGTAGCCTCGGGTTTCAACCCGAGGCTGGGGAGGCCCGAATCTCCGGTTCGAGCCCCTTCAGGGGCGACGGCAAGGCGCACGAGAGCGACGAGGCCGCCCCGCCCGCCTCGGGTTGAAACCCGAGGCTACGCACCTGCGCCTCCTGCGGAGGCGCTACCACCTGTCCACCAGCTTTGGCAGCTTTGGCGTTGACAAAAGTTCGTGGGGCAGGGGTTGCCCCTCGAATTGTTGCGACAAATTTCCGGCTCAGCGGTCGAGGCCGAGGGTCTTCACCAGGAAGCTCAACTCGTCCGCCGCCTCGTCGATGACCTTCGAGACCGGCTTGCCGCTGCCGTGGCCGGCGCGGGTCTCGATCCGGATCAGGCAGGGGTCTTCCCCACCCTGCGCGTGCTGGAGCGCGGCCGCGAACTTGAAGCTGTGCGCGGGCACCACCCGGTCGTCGTGGTCCGCGGTGATGATCAGAGTCGGCGGATACTCCGTCCCGGGCTCCAGGTTGTGGTACGGCGAGTAGGAGTAGAGGACCTCGAACTCGTCCGGGTTGTCCGGCGAGCCGTAGTCCGACACCCAGCCCCAGCCGATGGTGAAGCGCGGGAAGCGCAGCATGTCCAGCACGCCCACGCCGATGATCACCGCTCCGAACAAATCCGGGCGCTGGATCATGGAGGCCGCGGTCAACAGGCCGCCGTTGCTGAAGCCGGCGATCGCCAGCTTCTCCGCCGAGGTGTAGCCGCTCACGATCAGCCACTCGGCGGCGGCGATGAAGTCGTCGAAGGTGTTCTGCTTGCAGAGCCGGCTGCCGGCCTGGTGCCACTCCTCGCCGTACTCGCCGCCGCCGCGCAGGTTCGCCACGGCATAGACGCCGCCGTGCTCCATCCAGACCAGGCTGGTGACGCCGAAGGTCGGCGTCACCGAGGTGTTGAAGCCGCCGTAGCCATAGAGATAGACCGGATTCGTGCCGTCCAGCTTCAGGCCCTTCCGGTGGGTGATGAACATCGGCACCCGCGTGCCGTCCTTGCTGCGCACGAAGACCTGCCGCGTCTCGAAGCGCAGGGGGTCGAAGTCCACCCGGGGCTGGCGGAAGACCCGGCTCTCCCCGGTGTCCGCGTCGTAGCGGAAGATGGTGGCCGGGGTCGTGTAGCCGGTGAAGCAGTAGAAGGTCTCCGGATCGTCGCGCTTACCCGCGAAGCCGGTCGCCGTGCCCAGGCCGGGCAGATCCAGGTCGCGCAGCGGGTTGCCTTCCAGGTCGAACATGCGGACCCGGGTGTGGGCGTGCTCCAGGTAAAGACCGACGAGACATCGGTGGACGCGGCTGACCGACTGCAGGGCCTCCTCCGCCTCCGGCAGGACCTCGCGCCAGCGCTCCCGCTCCGGGTCGCGGAGGTCGACGGCGATCACCCGGCCACGCGGCGCGTCGAGGTCGGTCAGGAACCAGAGCACGGAGCCGTCGCTGCCCGAGAAGTTGTAGGAAGCGTCGAAGCTCGAGAGCAGCTCGACGACCGGCGAGCCCGGGACGGCCAGGTCCTTGTAGAAGACCGCGTTCTCGCTCTCCGTGCCCTTCCAGACGTGGATCACCAGGTAGCGGCCGTCCTGGGTGACGCTGGGCAGGAAGCCCATCTCCTTGTCGTCCGGCCGGTGGTAGATCAGCTCGTCCTCGGACTGCGCGGTGCCCAGGCGGTGGTAGTAGAGCTTCTGGTAGAAGTTGGCCCACTTGGGCGGACGGCGGACCTCCTCCTGGGGCTCGTCGTAGCGGCTGTAGAAGAAGCCGGCGCCGTCGTGGGTCCAGGCGGACTGCGAGAACTTCACCCAGCGCAGGTGGTCCGGCAGGTCGCGGCCGGTGTCCACGTCGCGCACCCGCCACTCCTGCCAGTCGGAGCCGCCGGAGGCCAGGCCGTAGGCCAGGAGCCGGCCGTCCGGGCTCACGCTGAAGGAGATCAGGGCCACGGTGCCGTCGGGCGACAGCTCGTTGGGATCGAGGAGGATGCGCGCCGGGCCGTCCAGGTCGTCCATGGTGTAGAGGACGTTCTGGTTCTGAAGGCCGGCGTTCTTGACGAAGAAGTAGCGGCCGCCCTCCTTGACGGGCAGGCCGTAGCGCTCGTAGTTCCACAGCTCGGTCAGCCGGCTCCGGATGTCCTCCCGCTCCGGGATCGAGGCCAGGAACGCGGCGGTGACCCGGTTCTGCGCGGCGATCCAGGCGTGGGTCTCGCCGGAGTCGAGGTCCTCGAGCCAGCGGTAGGGGTCTGCCACGCGCACGCCGTGGTAGTCGTCGAACTGGTCGACGCGCCGGGATTCCGGGTAGGGCATCCGTCCGCCGCTCTCCAGGGGAGGGCGCATCCGCTCTTCAAAAAGGTTTGCGGACACGGCCACCTGGGAGGCCAGAAGCGGTGCTTTGTGGATCGGCATGTCGAGCTCCCCCCTGATCGTCAACAACACAAGAGTGCCGGCTCAGGCGAAAGCAGGGACCACGAAGCGACGCCAGTCCGGTGATCATAGATACCCCAGCGATTTCAAGCTCTCCAGGTATTCGCCCCCTTCCGGGGCCGAGGCCTGGCGCTGCCGCGGCTCCCCGTAGCCGGGGATGACCGCGTGGGCCGGTGCCCACCGGCAATCGGCGGGCGGTGCGGGAAGCTCCCGGCTCTGCGGCAGCCCCAGCGCTCTCAAGAGTGCCGCGGCCACGGCTTCGGGGGACATTTCCCGCATCTCCCGCCCGGCCATCCCGCATCCGCCACGACGCCAGATCATCACCCGCCCCTCTCCGCCCTCCCGGCGCCGCCCCGGGTCCAGGACCACCGCGACGGTAACAACCCCCTGCAGGGCCCCTGCCAGAAGCCGGTCCGCCTGCGACAGCTCGGACCGGACCAGATCGGCAAAAGCCACGTCCCCTCCCTTCCACCCGTCGGCGGCGATGTCCAGCCCCGGCAGGTAGAGCGCCGCCGCCCTGGGAGCCGTCGCGAGCCTCTCCTCGAAGATCCGCCGGTAGAACCGGTCCGGCAGGAGGGCCCGCTCGCGCACCGACGCTGCGGCACTGGGAGGAAGGGCGGCGGCGAGCCGCCGGTCAAGACCGCCGTTCCCGCCACCCTTACTATTCCTGGTGCCGCGGACGAGGTTTTCGGCCCCTCTTTTTTCAACTTCCGGCGCGATCGCTCCCTGCGCCCCCTCTGCCAGGAGCTGAAAGGCGCCATGGGCGACCACCAGCCCGGGCAGCGGCTCGGCCGGGAAGGTCCCCCACCAGTTGACCGCCACCACCGGTCCGCCGCCCCGCGACGCCAGCTCCCAGACGGTGAACGCACGCCGCCGGTTGGCGAGGACAGGCCGGTACTCGGCGAGGCCGAGCGGCACTTCGATCCCGCTCCACCAGTAGCGCAGCGGGCCGTTGCGCGCCAGCGGGGTCCCGACGCCGAGCGGCCGGAAGCTGTCGAGCGAGGTGACGCCGTGATCGGGCCCCGGAATGCCGGTCGCCACCGCGGTCCAGAACGAGGCCGGCGGCTCGGCCTCGCGCCGGTAGCTCCAGACCCGGCCCCCCTCCCTCGCCAGCCGGTCCAGGACCGGCAGGTCGCCGACCGCCAGCAGGTAGTCCAGCTCCTCGGGCAGCACGCCGTCGATGCCGAGCAGGAGCACCCGGTCGCCGGGCGCCGAGGGCAGGGTCGGCGGCGGCGGCGGCAGCTCGCGGCCAGCCGAGAGCACGGCCGGCACGGTCAGCAGGAAGGCCACGCCCAGGATCGTCAGGTCGAGCCCGCGGCCGGAGATCAGGCCGGATTCACGCGGCGTCGAGTCGGTGAAGCGGATGGCCAGGGTAAGGAGCCCCTGGTAGACGAGCCGCACCAGGACGGCCACCGCGATCGGCGCCGCCACCGCCAGCACCAGCAGGAGGGGACGGTGGCTGTCGAGCGTCAGCTCCCTGGCTCCCCACAGGATGAGGCCCAGGGCCGACACTCCGACCGCCGCGGCAACCGCGAGGGAGACCGCTTCGATCCGCCGCACGGGGTAGAGGCGCAGCACCAGGAGGACGAGGCCGCAGAGGGCCAGGAACCCGAGGCCGGCGGCGGCCGAGATCGGGAAGAACAGGTGAAGGAAGAGGGCAGCAACATCCAGGGGGGAACCGAGCGGCGCGGATGTGAAGCCGCCGTTGGCCGCGACCAGGGCCAGGGCCAGGGCGGCGGCCGTGACCACGCCGGCCAGGAGCGCCACCCGCAGGGTGAGCCTCAGGACCGTGCCGAGAGGGGCGCGCGGGCGCAGGACGTCCTGCAGCAGGAAGCGCTCGAACCCATGGTCGAGATACCCGAGCCGCCGCAGCTCGGAACGCACCCGGTCCAGCTCTTCCCCCGTCGCCATGGCGGTGTAGTTTATCCTGAACCGTGGGTTGTTTCGTCAAGCGGAAACGATTGGAACCGTCTCCGGGAAACCGGAGCGGTCAATCCGGCTGCCGCAGGGCGGCGGAGAGGTGGCGAAGACCCGTCGCCACGTCGTCCGGACGGACGGCGAAACCCAGCCGGAAATGCCGGGGAGATTCGAAGAAGCGGCCGGGGACGATGGACGTCTCCAGCCGGCGCAGGCGGTCGTGGAGCGGCTGGCTGTCCTCTTCCTTCCGAAGCCTCGGGAAGACCATCATGGTTCTGGCCGGCAGGACGCAGTCGAGCTCGTCCGAGTGCTCCTCGAGGAACTCCCGGATGAGCTTCTGGTTCGGTTCGAGGAGGGTCCGGGTCCTCTCCGCCAGCCGCGGAAGCTGGCGGAACGCGGCAACCGCCAGGCCGTCGCTCGGCACCGAGCCCACGGCGCCCATGCAGTCGCGGACCCGGCGCAGACGGTCAGCTACGTCGAGAGACGCGAGCACCCAGCCGCAGCGCAGGCCCGACAGGCCGTAGCTCTTGGTCAGGCTGCTCGTGGCCAGGAACCGCGGTCCGAGGTGGATGTGGCTCGGTGGGGCGTCTTCGAACAGGATGTCTCGATAGACCTCGTCCACCAGGACATAGGCCCCGCCCGCGATTTCACCTACAGCGGCGATCTCCTCCGGAGGCAGCGCCACGCCGCTCGGGTTGTGCGGGTTCGTGATCACCACCAGCCGGGTGCGATCGGAGACCTGGGCCCGCAGGCTGTCGAAATCGATCCGCCAGCCATCCTCGAAGCGCCGGGCGAAGCGCTTCACCCGGGCCCCGACGAGCTCCAGGGCGGCGAGCAGCGGCTCGTAGGTCGGCTGCTCGACCAGCACCTCGTCGCCCGGATCGAGCAGTCCGGCGAAGGCGAGGAAGTTCGCGCCGGACGTGCCCTCCCCGGGGACCACCTGCTCCGGGGCCACGCCGTAGAGCGACGCGATGGCCTCCAGGACCGGCGGATAGCCGTCGCGATTCGGGCCGTTGACCAGGATGTCGGCCGGGCCGAATTCCAGGTCCGCGGTCTCGCAGCCCAGGATGCCGCTGTTCGCCAGGTTGTAGCGGGCCGCGGCGTGCTCCTTGGCCCAGCGCATGTAGACGCTGCCCTTCAAGCCCTTTTTCTCCACCACCACCAGAAGAAGTACACCGGAACGCCCAGGGCGAGCACCAGGGTCGCGGCGATAGCGTTTCTTGGATCGGTAAAAAAAAGATTCAAGACAATCCCAACTCCGGCCAGGGTAAACAGGAACGGCACCAGCGGATAGGCGGGCGTCGGGTAGGGCC
>DATANP010000454.1:0-12495 GCA_036266195.1 Thermoanaerobaculia bacterium
CCACGTTCGACTCGTTGAAGAACCAGAAGTAGCCGGTGTCGCCGGTCATCTCCACCGCCTTGCCCACTCCGGTCTTGCCCTCGAAGTCCTTCCAGGCGATCTCGACCGCGAACCGGTCCTGATTGAGACAGAGCCGGGTGGAGCTGGGCGCGCAGACGGCCGTGGCCGGGCCCGCCCTCCGTTCCACCAGGGGGAGAGGCGACGCGGCCGCGACCGACTGCTCCGTCGTCGCTCCGAGCGGACCGAAGGCTTTCGTATCGGCGACGCTCGCGAGCTGGCCCGAAGGATTGAGGTACCGATGCGAGAGACCGGTCTGGGTGTCCGTAACGGTCAGCGTGTACTCGACGTTCGACAGCGCGCCGTAGAACACCCACTCGTGACCGTTGACGCCGCGGCCGTCGAGGACCTTGAGCACGACCTCCACGTTGGCCGGATCGAAGAACCAGAACGTGCCGGTGTCGGCCGTGAGCGGCGCGGCATGGCCCACGCCGCGGTTGCCCTGGAAGTCGCGCCAGACCGCTTCGACCGCGTACCGGCCACCGCCCAGGCAGAGCCGGGTCGGAGACGGTTTGCAGGAAGAGGAGCCGCTCAGCGGCAGCACCCAGACCTCGCGGCCGGTGACGCCATCGTCGGCCGTGAAGAACAGCTTATCGCCAACGGGCGTGAGCTGCTCCGGGCTCGACGACTCGGCCTGCGGCGCGATGTCCTGGACCAGGCGTGTCCCGGCGGCGGTGCCGTCGCTCTGCCACAGCTCGATTCCGTGGAGATCGTCGCCGGCCGTGAAGAAGAGTCGGCCGTCCGCCACGGTCAGCCAGCTCGGAGACGAGGAGATCGGCCCTGGCATCAGGTCGCGGACCAGCGCGGTGCCGGCGGAAGTCCCGTCCGTGGCCCAGAGCTCAATGCCGTGGATGCCGTCGCCGGCGCTGAAGAAGATCTTTCCACCGAACGGCGTCAGGCTGGAGACATTGCCGGGATAGCGGGGCGAAAAACGGGCGATTAGCTCGGCGGTCGTATCCTCTGTGCGCCAGAGCCGGTAGTCGCCGTCCAGCGGTCCCCCCAGGGTGAGGAAGTACAACGCTCCCTGGTGGGAGACCAGCTCCAGGATGTTGGTTCGAGGAAGCCCCTCAACCACGGTCGTGTTGCCAGGAGTCCCGTCCGTCCTCCAGACCTGCCCGCTGTACGTGAAATACATCCAGGGTCCGACCGCCGTCAACCTGGGATCTTCTGCGCTCAAGTCCGGATCGAAGAACCGGTGTGCGTCTTCGGGAGCGCCATCCATGAGCCAGAGCTCGCTCGGAAAGGAGCTCGTCCTGATTTTGAGGTAGATCCCGTTCGGCCCAGGCATCGCGATCTCCACCTGTAAAACCGGGTCCGGGAGATCACCGACCTTGACCGTGCCGGCCGCAGTTCCGTTCGACCGCCAGACCTCCCGGCGGCTGAAGGCATAGAGAGCGCCCTGGTAGGGCACCAGGATCGCACGATCGGGCAGATCGAGCAGTTTGATCGTACCCTGAGCCGTGCCGTCCGTCCGCCAGAGACTCGGCTCTCCATAGATGTCATAACCCTGGAAGAAGACCACACCCGCGGCATGGATGAAGTCCGAAAAATCGTCATCGAGGCCTGGCACGAGCAAGCGAACAGTGCTCTCCTGCGTGCCGGCGCTCGACCACAGGCCGGCTGTCTGATCGCCCTGCGCGGCGAACAGCAGCTTTCCTCCGGCCTCCACGAGGTTGCGGGGGTCGGAGGTCGGCCCGGAGACCGGGACGATGAAGACCGGCCTGGTTTTGCCCTGACGGTCGCGGACCCACAGGCCCGCCCGCTCTCCACGGGCAAAAGAGATGGCCAAAAAATAGACGTCGCCATCGATCTCCGCCACCTCCGGCGGATGGGCGAACACCTCCGCGTCCACGAGATGCGTGAAGGGGCGGGTTCCGGCGGCCGTGCCGTCGCTGATCCACAGATCCTCGACGTAGCTGCTGGAGAAGAGCACGCCGCCCTTCCAGGGAACGAGTTGGCCGAGGCTGCAGGAAGAACACAGGTTCTTCACCCGGCGGGTGCCCGGGGAGGTCCCGTCGGTGAGCCAGAGATCGATCCGGAACTCGGAATTCTGCTGGACGAGGAAGAACGCCCTGCCGCCGGACTCGGTCAAGCGGTACGGATAGACCGGCCGGCAGCCCTCGCAGGACAGCGGAGCCGTCGACCCGGGGGAGCCCCGCGTGATCCACAGCTCGGGCTTCGTCGGATCCTCGTTCGGCGTCACGAAGACCACGACGCCGCCCAGCTCCGCCAGGATCGAGGGGTCGTCGACCGGAAACGGAACGGCCGGTGCCAGATCGGTCAGGCGAGTTGTGCCGGTCGGAGTGCCATCGGAGCGCCAGATCTCGAGCCCGTGGCTTCCGTCGTCCGCCAGGAAGTACACCCGGCTTCCGACCGGTTTGAACCACCTCATTTCCGAGAAGGAGGGGAAGTTCGTCACGGCCCGGGTTCCGGCCGCCGTGCCGTCGCTCGTCCAGACCTGGCGGCCGCCGTCCGTCACCGCCGCGAAGAAGAGACGGTTTCCGGCCGCTGCCGGCACCTCCGGTTGACCGCCTTCGAAGCGGCGCAGCAGGACTGTGCCGCCCGGCGTGCCGTCCGTGACCCACAGGTCCGAGCCATTGGTCTGATAGTCCCCCGCCAGGAAGTAGAGGCGGTCGCCCACCACCTGGAACCATCGAAACGTTTTCGACGCCTTGTGGAAGATCCCGGTCCCCGCGACCGTTCCATCCGTCCGCCACAGGTCGCAGTCCTGATCCACGTTGTACCCGGTGCAGGCGGAGAAATAGAACCAGCGCCCCAGGGTGGCATAGAGAAAGTACCCATCGGGGTGGCCCTTCGGCCCTATTTCGAGACCCGGCGGCGTCAGGACGAAGGTGCCGGGACGGGTGCCGTCGGACCGCCACAACCCCGTGAGGTCGGCCCAGATCATCAGCTTTCCATACGCTCCAAGCAGGATTGGATCGTTGGAGCACGGCCCCGGGCATAGGTCGCGGATGACCTCCGTCCCGGCCGACGTGCCGTCGCTGACCCAGATCTCTTCGCCTGTTAGTTTGCCGCCGCCAATGAAGTAGAGGCGGTCTCCCGCTTTCTGGAGATCGAAGAAAAATGTCTCGGAGCTCGACCCAAGGCCGGTCGTATTGATGTCGAGCAGCAGCGACGCCGGCTGGCCTGCCGCCAGAGCCGGAAGGAAAATCCCCAGGCAGAGCAGAATCCCGAGCGAGCGACCTTTCGTCATCGAAATCTCCTCCCGTGAGGCCAGTCTATCGCGTCCTTCTCCAGTTGTTCATGGAAGACGATCCGTTTCTCCCTTCCCACCCGATCCGCTATGCTCCCCCGGATGCAGACGGCCGTGGTCACCCCCATCCAGCCTTGGGACCGCAAGGCGCCCGAGCGCTCGGGACCTCCTTCAGCCTGGGCGATGCTCCCGGATGATCTCGCGGCCGGCGGCTGCCCGGGGCGGCCCGAGCACGTGTTCGCTCGCCTCCAGCGGGTCCGCACCTGGCTGCCGGATCGCCTCTTCCTGGCGCGCGAGATCCGCGCCTGGCTCGACGCCAACGCCGACCTGTCGCTCCCCGAGATCGTCGAGCGCCACCCGTCGTCCGACGGCTCCACGAAGCTCGTGCTGCGTCTCACGGACGGCCACCGCATCGAGGCCGTCCACATGCCCAGGCCGCGCAGCTCGGGCGACCCGCGGATCACCTTCTGCGTGTCGAGCCAGGTCGGATGCGCGCTGGGCTGCACCTTCTGCGCGACCGGCGCCATGGGGATCGTGCGCAACCTGACCGCGGGCGAGATCGTCGGCCAGGTTCTCGCCATCATGCGCGAATTCGGCCCGAGCCAGGGCGAGTACCTCTACCTGGTCTTCATGGGCATGGGCGAGCCGCTGCACAACCTCGACCACGTCCACCGCGCGATCCGGGTCCTCTGCCATCCGGACGGCATGCTGCTCTCGCCCTGGCGCATCACCGTGAGCACGGCCGGCCTGGTCTCAGGGATCGAGAAGCTGGCGCGCCTGGACCCCCGCCCGCAGCTCGCGGTGTCGCTCAACGCCACCACGGACGAAGGGCGCTCGGCCACGATGCCGGTCAACCGCGCCTGGAACCTGGCCCGGCTGCGGCAGGCGCTCGACAACTGGCAGCTTCGGCCCCACGAGCGCTTCATCTTCGAGTACGTGCTCCTCGCCGGGGTCAACGACAGCGTGGAGGACGCCGACCGCCTCGCCGCCTGGCTGGGCGACCTCAAGCGCCGCCACAACGTGAACCTGATCCCGATGAACGAGCACGCCCAATCCACCTTCCTGGAGCCCGAAGAGGATCGCCTCCAGGCCTTCGCGCGGCAGCTCCACGAGCACGGCTGCTTCATCACCGTCCGCCGCAGCCGGGGCCGCGACGTCCAGGGAGCCTGCGGACAGCTCGCTCGCCGGGCCTGACTGCGGCTTCGCGGATGGTCATCCGGGCTCGGCGGTTAGTCATCCCGGCGCCGCGCCGAGGCTCCCGGGACCCGCTTGCGGGGAGCCGGACCGGCGGTTAAGATGACCAGAATGACCATGTGCGCCCCCCGGAAAGGAATCCCATGAGCCAGAACCCCAGAAGCTGGACCCTGGCCGACGCGAAGGCCCATCTGAGCGAAGTCGTGGACAACGCCTTGACGAAGGGACCCCAGGTGATCACCCGGCGCGGCCGGAGGGCGGTCGTCGTGATCGCGGCCGAGGAGTGGGAGCGCCGGACGCAGCGCAAGGGGACCCTGGCCGACTTCTTCGCGGCGTCGCCGCTGCGGGATTCGGGCCTGGAGATCGAGCGCTCCCAGGACGGCGCGAGAGAGATCGACCTGTGAGCTTCCTGCTCGACACGAACGTCATCTCCGAGTGGGTGAAGCCGGAGCCGCACCCGCTCGTCGTGGCATGGCTCAAGGAGATCCCGGAAGACCGGGTCTTCCTGAGCGTCGCTTCTCTCGCGGAGATCCGCCGGGGGATCGAGCTCATGTCCGCGGGAAAGCGGCGCGACCGCCTGGCCGCATGGCTCAGCCGGGATTTGCCCGCCCGTTTCGAGGGCCGCATCCTCGACGTCGACAGCCGGATTGCCGAAGCCTGGGGAGTCGTCATGGCCCGCGGCCACAAAGCGGGCTCCAGCGCCGGCGCCTGGGATGCCTGCTTCGCCGCCACGGCGGAGGTCCACCGGCTGACCCTGGTGACCCGGAACATCAAGGACTTCCAGAAGCTCGGGGTTCCCCTGCTGAATCCCTGGGAGCCGAAGGAACCATGATCTTCGTCGAACCGACGAAGGCCGCTCGGGGACGCCGACCGCCTCGCCGCTTGGCTGGGCGACCTCAAGCGCCGCCACAACGTGAACCTGATCCCGATGAACGCGCACACGCCCAATCGTCCTTCCTGGAGCCCGCGGAGGACCGCCTCCAGGCCTTCGCGCGGCGGCTCCACGAGCACGGCTGCTTCATCACCGTCCGCCGCAGCCGGGGGCGGGACGTGCAGGGCGCCTGCGGACAGCTCGCGCGCCGGGCCTGATCCAACGAGCTGCCGACCGCAGGGAACGAACCTTTCCCTCGATCCAGCGAGCCGCCGACCGCAGGGAAAGAGCCTTTCCCTCGATCCGGCGAGGCGCCGACCGCGGGGAAAGAGGCTTTCCCCCGATCCGGCGAGGCGCCGACTGCGGGGAAAGAGGCTTTCCCTCGATCCGGCGAGACGCCGGCTGTGGGGAAAGAGGCTTTCCCCCGATCCGGCGAGGCGTCGACTGCGGGGAAAGAGGCTTTCCCTCGATCCGGCGAGACGCCGGCTCAGGCCGTCCGCCCCGCCAGCTCCAGCAGCACGCCGATCAGCCGGGTCGTGTTCACCGGCTTTGACACGTGCTCGTGGTAGCCCTCCTCCAGCACGCGCTGGCGGTCCTCCTCGCGGCTGAAGGCGGTCACGGCCACGGCGGGCAGGCAGCGGCTATCGCGGCCAGCGGTCTCTCTCCGGCGCAGCTCCCGGATGAGATCGTAGCCGTCCATCTCGGGCATGCCGATGTCGCTCACCAGCACGTCGAAGTCCTCGGCGCCCAGCCGCTGCAGGGCCTCGCCCGCGGAGGCGACCGCGGTCACGGCCGCACCGTAGTGTTGGAGGAAACGGGTGAGGGCGTCGCGCGTGTCCGGCTCGTCCTCGACGACCAGCAGCCGCAATCCGCTCAGGCCATCCACGCCGACCGACACGGACAGGCCGACTCCCGTGGAGTCAAGGTCGCCATCGCTCTTCTCCACCGGGGCCTCGCCGTCGCTCCGGTCCGGGATTCGGAAGGCAAAGGTCGAGCCGAGGCCCGGACCGGGGCTCTCGGCCCTCACCGTGCCGCCGTGCAACTCCACCAGGTGGCTGACCACGGCCAGCCCGAGCCCGAGGCCGCCGTGCCGGCGGGTGGTGGAGGAATCCGCCTGGCTGAACGGCGCGAACACATTGGGAAGGAAATCGGGCCGGATGCCTTCGCCCGTGTCCCGGACCGCGACCTCGGCCCAGGCGTCCCCGGCTTCCACGAAGACCTCGACCCTGCCCCCCTCCGGCGTGAACTTCACGGCGTTCGACAGCAGGTTCAGGACGATCTGCTGCAGCCGCTCGGAATCGCCATGGATCCTGCGGTCGGACCCATCCAGAGCGCAGTCGATCCGGATACCCTTGGCCTGCGCGGCCGGGGTGATCGTCTCGACCGCCGCGGTCACGATCTCCGGCAGGGCGACCGCCCGGAGGTTGAGCCGGATCTTGCCGCTCACGATGCGGCTCATGTCCAGCAGGTCCTCGATCAGGTTCGCCTGCGCGCGGGCGTTGCGGACGATCGTGTCCAGGCCCTGCGCCAGGATTTCCGGCCGCTCGACGCGGCTCTGGGTGAGGATGTGCGCCCAGCCGAGGATGGCGTTGAGCGGCGTCCGCAGCTCGTGCGAGACGATGGCCAGGAACTCGTCCTTGAGGCGGCTCGCCCGCTCGGCTTCCGAACGCGCGGCGCGTTCGCTCTCCAGGAGTTGGCGCTTCTCCTCGAACGCCCGGGTCAGGTCCGCGGTGCGCTCCTGCACGCGGGCCTCCAGCTCTTCGTTCGCTTCCCGGAGCGCCTCCTCGGCCCGCTGACGCTCGTGGACCTCCTTCTCCAGCGCCACGTTCGCCGCGGCCAGGGCCCGCGTCTTGCGGAAGAGATCGACGAACACGGCGATCTTCGAGCGCAGGATATCCGGGTTGACCGGCTTGGTCAGGTAGTCGACCGCCCCCACGTCGTACCCCCGGAGCACGTCCCGCTCGTCCGACAGGTGGGCCGTGAGGAAGACGATCGGCACGTCGCGGGTGCGCTTGCGCTGCTTGATGAGCTGGGCCAATTCGATGCCGCTGGTGCCCGGCATCCGGATGTCGAGGACGATGGCCGCGAAATCGCCGGCGAGCAGGGCCATCAGCGCCTCGTCCGCGGTCTGCGCGCGGACGAGGCGGTAGTCGAGCTGCCCGAGGATGCTCTCGAGCACGTCCAGGTTCCGCGCCTCGTCGTCGACAAGGAGAATGCTGACCGGCTCGCGCGCCTCCCCCATCCTTTCGGTCTCCATCCTCTTGTCCGCGGATGGCCCTTCGCTCAACGGTAGAGCCATACGCGCAGCAGAGAGAGGAGCTGGTCCGTGTTTACCGGCTTGGCGATGTAGTCCGATGCGCCGGCCTGGAGGCACTTCTCGCGGTCGCCCTTCATCGCCTTCGCGGTCAGCGCCAGGATGGGCAGCGTGCGGAACTGCGGATCCTTGCGGATCTCGCGCATGGTCTCGTAGCCGTCCATCTCGGGCATCATGATGTCCATCAGAACGACGCTCAGGTCGGGCGTGTTCTGGATGATCTCGATCGCCTGCCGGCCGTTGGTGGCGCTCACCACCTCCATCTCCTGGTTCTCCAGCACGGTGGTCAGGGCGAAGATGTTGCGCACGTCGTCGTCCACGACCAGCACCTTGCGCTGGTGCAGCACCTCGGTGGAGCCGTGAAGGCGCTCGATCAGGTTGCGCTTGCCCTCGGGCAGGTCGGCCATCACACGGTGCAGGAAGAGCGCGGTCTCGTCGAGCAGCCGCTCGGGCGACTGCACGTCCTTGAGCACCACGCTCTTCGCCATCTGCTTGAGCCGCGCCTCCTCCTCGGCGGAGAGCTCCTTGCCGGTGTAGACGACCACCGGGATGTTGCGCAGGGCCGGCTCCTCCTGGACCTTCTCCAGCAGCTCGAAGCCGCTCATGTCCGGCAGGCGGAGGTCGACGACGCAGCAGCCGAACTCGTTCCCGAGCAGCGCGTCGAACGCCTCGGCGCCGGTGCCGACCGCGGTGATCTCGATGTCGTCGTAGCCCAGGAGCTCCACGATGCTCTCGCGCTCGAGATCGTTGTCCTCGACCACCAGCAGCCGCTTGGTGTGCGGGGTGACGTAGCTCTTGATGCGGTCGAACGCGATCTCCAGGTCCTCCGTGGTGGCGGGCTTCACCAGGTAGGAGAAGGCACCGTGCGACAGGCCGTGCTGGCGCTCCTCCTCCACCGAGAGCATCTGCACGGGGATGTGCCGCGTCGCGGGATCGAGCTTGAGGTTGTTGAGCACCGTCCAGCCGAGCATGTCGGGCAGGAACACGTCCAGGGTGATGGCCGTGGGCAGGAACTCGCGGGCGAGCGAAAGGGCCACCAGGCCGCGGTTGGCGACGACCCCCTTGAACCCCTTGTCGCGCGCGAGGCCGAGCAGGATGCGGCCGTAGTGCGGATCGTCCTCCACGATGAGCAGCACGTTGTCGCCCGGAGCCACGTCCTCCCGGTCGTCGGTCACTACGTCGTCGCTCTTGGCCACGGCCAGCACGGGCAGCGAGGCCTGGGATGCCGGAGCGGAACGATCCACGATGGTGGCCGGTGCCGTCACGGCGCGGGTCGGGCCGGTGTAGTTGAGCGGCAGGTAGAGCGTGAAGGTGCTGCCCTGGCCCGGCGTGCTGATCAGCCGGATCTCGCCGCCCAGAAGGCTCGCCAGCTCGCGGCTGATGGCCAGGCCCAGACCGGTGCCGCCGTACTTGCGGCTGGTGCCGGCGTCGGCCTGCTGGAAGGCCTCGAAGATGAGCTTCTGCTTCTCGGGCGCGATGCCGATGCCGGTGTCCACGACGCTGAACGCGACCACGCTCTGCGCCATGCGGAGCACCGGGTGGTCCGGCGTCCAGCCTTCGGTGACGTCGCGCACGGTCATCGAGACGTGGCCCTGGGTGGTGAACTTGAAGGCGTTCGAGAGCAGATTCTTGAGGATCTGCTGGAGACGCTTCGGATCGCTGGTGAAGGTGCGCGGCAGGCCTGGGTTGACGTCCACGTAGAACGGCAGATTCTTCGATTCCGCGATGTGGTGGAAGGTGCGCTCCACGCTGTCGCGCAGGGAGTTGAAGGTGATCTCCTCGGCTTCGACCGTGACCGTTCCGGACTCGATCTTCGACAGGTCGAGAATGTCGTTGATCAGGGTCAGCAGGTCGGTGCCGGCCGAGTGGATGTTGCGCGCGAACTCGACCTGCTTCGTGGTGAGGTTGCCGCCGCTGTTGCCGGCCAGCTCCTGGCCCAGGATAAGGATCGAGTTGAGCGGCGTGCGCAGCTCGTGCGACATGTTGGCGAGGAACTCGGACTTGTACTTGGAGGTGAGGGCCAGCTCGGCGGCCTTCTCTTCGAGCGCGCGCCGGGCCTGCTCCACCTCCTTGTTCTTGCGCTCCACCTCGACGTTCTGCTCGGCGAGTTGCTTGGCCTTGGAGGCCAGCTCCTCGTTCGTGCGCTGCAGCTCGGTCTGGCGCGTCTGCAGCTCCAGGGTGAGCTGCTGCGACTGCTCGAGCAGGTTCTCCGTGCGCATCGTGGCTTCGATCGTGTTCAGCACCACGCCGATCGACTGCGTGAGCTGCTCGAGGAACGCCAGGTGCGTCTCGGTGAACGGATAGAGCGACGCCAACTCGACCACGGCCTTGGTCTCGCCTTCGAAGAGCACCGGCAGCACCACGACGCTCGCCGGGCTCGCCTCGCCGAGGCTCGACTGGATGCGCGTGTAGTCGCCGGGCACCTCGCTGAGCACCATGCGCTGCTTCTCCAGCGCGCACTGGCCGACCAGGCCCTGGCCGACCCGGATGCGCTCGGCCTGGTCCGCGCGCTGGGCGTAGCCCGCGAGCAGGCGCAGCGCCGGCCGCTGGCCCACCTCGCTCGAATCCATCTGGTAGACCGTGCCCTGCTGCGCGTGGACGAGGGGCGCCAGCTCCGAGAGCAGCGTCTGGCCCACGGTGACCAGGTCGCGCTGGCCCTGGAGCATGCGGGTGAACTTGGCCAGGTTGGTCTTCAGCCAGTCCTGCTCCTGGTTGCGCTCCGTGGTGGCGCGCAGGTTGTCGATCATGGTGTTGATGTTGTCTTTGAGCTCCGCGACCTCGCCGCGCGTCTCGACCTGGATCGAGCGCGTCAGGTCGCCCTTGGTCACCGCGGTCGCCACCTCGGCGATGGCGCGCACCTGGTTGGTCAGGTTGGCGGCGAGCAGGTTGACGTTGCCGGTCAGGTCCTTCCAGGTGCCGGCCGCGCCGGGCACGTTGGCCTGACCGCCGAGGCGCCCTTCCACGCCCACCTCGCGGGCCACGTTGGTGACCTGTTCGGCGAACGTGGCGAGCGTGTCGGTCATGTTGTTGATCGTCTCGGCCAGCGCCGCCACCTCGCCCTTGGCTTCCACGGTGAGCTTCTGGCGCAGGTTGCCGTTCGCCACCGCGGTGACGACTTTCACGATGCCGCGCACCTGGTCGGTCAGGTTGGCCGCCATGACGTTGACCGAGTCGGTGAGGTCCTTCCAGGTGCCGGCCACGCCGGACACCGCCGCCTGGCCGCCGAGACGACCCTCGGTGCCCACCTCGCGGGCCACGCGCGTCACCTCGGCCGCGAACGCGTTGAGCTGGTCCACCATGGTATTGATCGTGTTCTTCAGCTCCAGGATCTCGCCCTTCACGTCCACCGTGATCTTGCGCGACAGGTCGCCGCGAGCCACGGCAGTCGTCACTTCGGCGATGTTGCGCACCTGGGCCGTCAGGTTCGTGCCCATGGCGTTCACCGAGTCGGTGAGGTCCTTCCAGGTGCCGGCCACGCCGGGCACCACAGCCTGCACGCCGAGGCGGCCTTCCGTACCGACCTCGCGCGCCACGCGCGTCACCTCGGAGGCGAACGAGCGGAGCTGCTCCACCATGGTGTTGATGGCTTCCTTGAGCTGCAGGATCTCGCCGCGCACGTCCACGGTGATCTTCTTCGACAGGTCGCCGTTCGCCACCGCGATCGTCACCTCGGCGATGTTGCGCACCTGGCCGGTCAGGTTCGACGCCATCGAGTTGACGTTGTCGGTCAGGTCCTTCCAGGTGCCGGCCACGCCGGCCACCGCCGCCTGGCCGCCGAGCTTGCCCTCGGTACCGACCTCGCGCGCCACGCGGCTCACCTCGGAGGCGAACGCGTTGAGCTGGTCGACCATGGTGTTGATCGTGTTCTTCAGCTCCAGGATCTCGCCCTTCACGTCCACCGTGATCTTGCGGGAGAGGTCGCCGCGGGCGATGGCCGTGGCCACGTCCGCGATGTTGCGCACCTGGCCGGTGAGGTTCGACGCCATGGAGTTGACGTTGTCGGTCAAGTCCTTCCAGGTGCCGGCCACGCCGGGCACCTCGGCCTGACCGCCGAGACGTCCTTCCGTGCCCACCTCGCGGGCCACGCGCGTCACTTCCGAGGCGAAGGAGCGGAGCTGCTCCACCATCGTGTTGATGGTCTCCTTGAGCTGGAGGATCTCGCCGCGCACGTCCACGGTGATCTTCTTCGACAGGTCGCCGTTGGCCACGGCGATCGTCACCTCGGCGATGTTGCGCACCTGGGCCGTGAGGTTGCCGGCCATCTGGTTGACGTTGTCGGTCAGGTCCTTCCAGGTGCCGGCGACTCCGGGCACCTCGGCCTGGCCGCCGAGGCGTCCTTCGGTGCCCACCTCGCGCGCCACGCGCGTCACCTCGGACGCGAAGCCGTTGAGCTGGTCCACCATGGTGTTGATGGTGTCCTTGATCTGAAGGATCTCGCCCTTCACCTCCACGGTGATCTTCTGGCGCAGGTCGCCCGTCGCGATCGCGGTCGCGACTTTGGACACGTCGCGGAGCTGCACCGTGAGGTTCGAAGCCATCAGGTTGACGTTGTCGGTGAGGTCCTTCCAGGTGCCGGCCACGCCGGCCACCGCCGCCTGGCCGCCGAGCCGCCCTTCCGTGCCCACCTCGCGGGCCACGCGCGTCACTTCCGAGGCGAACGCGTTGAGCTGGTCGACCATCGTATTGATCGTGTTCTTCAGCTCCAGGATCTCGCCCTTCACGTCCACCGTGATCTTGCGCGACAGGTCGCCGCGGGCGATGGCCGTGGCCACGTCCGCGATGTTGCGCACCTGGCCCGTCAGGTTCGACGCCATCGAGTTCACCGAGTCGGTGAGGTCCTTCCAC
>DATANP010000455.1:0-3854 GCA_036266195.1 Thermoanaerobaculia bacterium
CAGGATTGTGGGGAGAACATCGTCGGTCAACCCTGGGTCGGCTAGGAGCTCAAGAACGATCTCGCGAAGGTACTGGCGTACTCGCGGGTCAGTTGACCTTAAAAGGACCTCCTTTTCGCGGAGCACACGAAGAGTGCCGAGCGGGTCATCAGCAAAAAGCTTGCGGAGCCTCGACACGGCCGAGCCCAGATTCGAAGAATCTATATCCTTCAGTACCTTTTGCATCCGGCCTACAGTTTAAAGGAAAAATCCTCGAAGCGCTAGGCATTTATTCCTGATCAAGGAAGCGCCGCCTTCCGCTTCAACCCATGTGAGCACGAGAAAAGGAATCGCTATGGCGAATCGAAGACTTTCTCCATCCTTCTGCTGCCCGGCCTCGTTGCCGCGGATTCGACCGCCGCCGCTCAAACTGCGGCAACAACTTCGAGCGCACATGCCAAAGAAATCGTGGGGGCGTCTTCATTGAATTTACCTGCAACCCGAACAGTTGCAATGCCTTCTGCGTCTGCGGGTAGAACCCTGAATGATCGGTGTGCGCCCGGCCCCGGCTGGAGCCGCCAGTAAGGGTGACAGAGGACTCTCTCGGGGCAGGTCGTCGTCAGGGCAGGTGCTTCTCGAACCAGTGATCGGCGTAGGGTTCCGCGTTGAACGGCGCTACTTCCTGGTAACCTGAGCTTTCATAGAGACGGATCGCTTCCACCAGCGCACGATTGGTCTCGAGGCAAAGCGTCGCGAAGCCCAGCTCCCGTGCATGGGATTCGAGCGCGGAGAGCATTCGCCGTCCGAACCCGAGCCCGCGCACCGAGTCGGCGACCCACATCCGCTTGATGTATCCGACGCCGGGCGAGAGGGGCTTCACCGCTCCGCAGGCGACCGGTTCGCCGTCGAGGCTCGCGATGAGAAAGGTGCCTCGCGGCGGTCTCATCTCCGCGTCGTCGGTCGGGAGGCTCATGTCCGGATCGAAACCCTCTTCGAATCGGCGGGCCAGCTCGTCGAAGTACTGGGAAAGGCACCATTGGGCCTCGGGGCTCGTGGGATCGACCCTCTCGATCCTGGCGCCTGCGGCTTGAAGGAGGCGGTGCACCTCGGCCATCGCCGCGACCAGACGTTCCCGCTGCAGCTCGGTCAGGGGGGACAGGATGGCCTCGGCCGCCTGGTCGGAGCGCCGGTTCATCTCCTCCAGCTCCGCAAGCCCCGCGGGCGTGAGCTCGGCGCGTCGCACCCGCTCGTCAGCCGGCCCGGACCGGAGCGTGACGAGGCCCTTCGATACGAGCGACTGGGCCAAACGGCTCAGGTAGCCGGAATCGAGACCGAGCCGGGAGCGCAGTTCGCGGAGGTCGCCCCCGCGGGGGCCGATCTCGAAGAGCAGACGCGACTCGCCAAGAGGACGGTCGCGGCCGAGGAAGTGGTCGTCCAGAGCCCCGGCTCGCTGGGTGACGAGCCGATTGAAGCGCCGGACCTGCGAGATGTACTCGGCGTTCATTGTCTGACTTTAGTCAGACGTCTGCGAGGTGTCAAGGGAGGGTTGGAAAAAAAGATGGGGCGACGGGGAGGTACTCCACCCATGAGGCATTCCGGCGCCGAGCCCGTGCAAAGTCGCCCCGGCCTTCGCACACCTCCGGCACCGAACCGCCCCCTCCCCGGCAGGCGGCCCACTTGGTCGGAACGGCGGCGGCCTTGGACCCGGTGGCCGCCATTCCTATTCAGTTGTCAATGAACAGGCCGGCCCGGAGGCTCCAGCCTCCCGGGCCGACTGGCAGCCGGACAGACCGGCCACCTCCGACGTATACGGACGGACGCGCCAAGCCGTCGCCTTCCAAGCCGACGAGGATAAGTGCGGTCCGGCCGGATTGAGCCGGTCCCTTCAAAATTGGGAAATAATTCCCGAAACGAGGGGGGTGCAAAACGATGCGGCGGGAGTCTGCGGTGCGTATATAATAAGGAAGGGCCTGCTTCACAGGGCGCCAGAAGGGGGTAAGGAGGCGTAACGGGGGTGGTTTGGGCTGCACGGAGACGATGTAAGCTTATCCACGGCAATGTCACCTTATCCAGCGCAATGTCAACTTCCCTGCGCCAATGTCACCTTCCCTGGGCCGTCGCAAAGTTATCCAGCCCAAAGTAACGTTCCCTGGCCCGTTGCAAAGTTCCCCACGCCGTTGCAACGTTCCCTGGGCTGTTGCAGGCTTCCCTGTCTCAATGCAACCTTCCCTGAGCCGTTTCAACCTTATCTGGGCCAATGCAACGTTCTCCAGCGCAATGTAAGGTTCCCTGGCGAAATGTAACCTTCCCTGGCGGAATGTAAGGTTACAACGCGATCCAGCGGCTTACGCTGCCTCCAGGAAGGGCAAAGCCTCGCCGCGCCCGCCACGCCCCTTTGGAGAGGGCTGATTTCGGGAAATTTTTTCCAATTTTGAAGGGGCAGGCTTCAAACGGCGTCCGGCTCCGTACTATAGCGCGGAGCAACGGAGCAGGCCTGCCGGGCTGTCGTCAGGGTGCGACGGATCGGCAGGCTGGCTCGTATAAGGCTGTGTCGGTGCAGTGCTGTTTCACGGTTCATTGACAATCTGCGGAGATGGCGGCCTCCGGGTCCAAGGACGCCGCCGTCTCGTGTCTGGAGGCCCGCTGCCGGGGGCGGGCCGTGCCGGAGGTGTGCGGAGCGGCTTCGCGCACCTCCGGCGGCCAGGCATTCTTTCGTCCCCTCTACTGACCGCCCGAGAATGCGCTGTCGAGCGTCACCTGCACGTTGGCGCCGACGTCGATGTCCTTGCCTAGGAAGGCGCCGGTCGCCAGGGTGCGGTCCTGCAGCCAGCTCGTGCCGTTCGGCACGTAGAGGTTGGCCTTCAGGACGTTGTCCAACCCGATCTCGACCGTCTTGGGCGTCGCCGTCAGACCACCGGAAGTACCGTTGACGCCAGCCACGTACACGAGGATGGACGACGCGTCGATCGTCGCTCCCGGAGCCGGGCCGATCGTGGTGAGATTCTTGGTGCTGAGCTTCTGCTGCACCCGGACCTCCGACGCCGCCGAGAAGTACAGTTTCGCTTCCCGATCCACCGTGATTGTGCGGAAGTGATAGACGCCGCCGGTAAAGGTCACCGTCCCCTTTCTCCCCACCACCAGATCCAGATAACTCCCAGCGGCCAGCGTGCGGGTGCCATTCTGGGCGACGCTGACGTTCGTCGTGCCCGGCGTCGCCGTGAGGAATGCCGGCAGCGCCGAGAAGACCGGCAGAGGCAGCGACCCGGTCTGCGAACCGTTGATCGTGCCGTTGTTCGTAAGTTGGTTGTAGCGCACGTCGCTCCCGACCACGGCTCCGGCCGCAACCGTGAGGCTGTCTCCCTGCACGTCGTAGTCGGAAGGTGTGGTGACCGTGCCGCCCACGCTCAGCTCGGCGCCGTTCAGGAACGGCCCCGCTCCAGCCTGGTTCACGATCACGTCGCCCGAGAGCACGTCCGCGCCGGTCCGCAGGGCCACGCTGTTCGTGGCCAGGACCGCCACGCGCTCCAGTGCCTCGCCGACGACGACCGTCACCTGGCCGACGCTGGTGCCGCCCTGGCCGTCGCTCACCGTGTACGTAAAGGTTTCCGTACCGGTGAAGTTGGGGTGCGGATAGTAGATCACGGTGTTGTCCGGCTGGCGGCTGGTGGCGCCGTTCGGCGGCGTGCTGGTGAAGGTGACCGTCAGCGGGCTGCCTTCCGGGTCCGTATCGTTTGCCAGTACCGGAATGATCACCGGGACGTTCTCGCGAGTGGCGCCGCTGTCCGGCGCCGCGATCGGCGGATCGTTGATGGGAGCCACCGAGACGGTGACCGTCGCCGTGGCCGTGCCGCCGGCGCCATCGCTGACCGTGTAGG